>DASYRC010000017.1:0-53375 GCA_036004925.1 Nitrospiraceae bacterium
TCTAATCCAGCGAGAGGTCCCCGCCTGTAAAGGCGGGGGTGTGAGCAAGGTCCCGCGTCTTCCGGTAGACTGGCATGCGTGAAACTGCACAAAGCGGCTCACACGGTCTACAAGACGCAGTACCATATCGTGTGGGTGACCAGATTCCGCCGCAAGATCCTTGTCGAAGGCGTGGCCAAGTATTTACGGGTGAAGCTGCTGGAGGTGCAGAAATACTATCCGGACTGGCATTTCACCGAGATCGGGATCGACAAGGATCATGTGCATGTGCACATGGTGATTCCACCGAAATACAGCGTCAGTTTTGCCGTGGAGACATTCAAGAAGAACACGAGCCGGGCAATGCGAGAGAAGTTTCAGTTCTTGGACAAGGTGTACTGGGATCGCGGCGGAATCTGGTCAAAGGGTTACTTTGTGTCCACGGTGGGTATCACAGAAGAGATCATTCGCCGATATGTAGCCAAGCAGGGTCAGGAAGACGCGGGGCAAGCGAAGCTTGAATTCTGAAAGGACCCCGCCTGTCAAGGCGGGGGAATCTATCATGAGATCCCGTACCTCCTCTGCTCCGTAAAGCAACGCCGATGCCTCAGTGTGCACTCATCGCCAGTCGTTTGTATGTCGTTGAGTTTACGAAGAAGGCGAACGTGAAGGAGGCTTTCGTATAGTGATTTGGCCCCGCGCTGAGCTAGTGACTTTTATCCGACCCTGCAAAGATTGCAGGTTCAGGTAGAAAAACCACGGGGTGTGATGTCCGAAGTGTGTGGGCGGACTATTTACCCGACGTGACGAGGGATACGACGCCAGCGCCGATCTCTATCGAATTGGCGACTGGATATGAATCGGCGAGGGGAACGGCGCCATCTGAGATGGATCAACTCTCTCCACATGTGAGCAATGACGTCGCCAGGATAGGTTTCGAGGACTCGCCTACACTCGTCAATTGCACTCGCATACCGTTCATTCGCCGCGAGCAGGAAGATCAGGTAATAGGAGAGCTCACGACTACTGGGCTGGCGAGTAATGAGCCATCGAAGTTTTGTCTCTTCCTCTGCGATACGGGCTTGATAGGCAGGGTTCGACCGGAGGGAGTTGTCGTGCCTCATGTCCATGTCAGGCCCTTTCGGCATCGCGAAGCAACGACCAAGCCTGCTGCCGTTGCACATGCTCCAGGCAACTTTCACAGAGGACAAGCTCGCTCAACTGGTCGAAGACCAGTCGAGGTCTAGGGTGGCCGCATCGCTCACATGGATTGTCCGGCGGCTCCACCTCTATTCTTTCCGGTTCGTTCATTGAATGCGTCCTTCCGTGGTCGTCTATCGCTTCGAGTCGATTTTTATGACCTGACTCTGGCCTTGTTCGAACGGATGACGCCATCCGTTCGTTTTGTGGCAGCGGTAGGATGCACTGGGCGCAGTAGAAGCGCTGAGTACGGTTGTCCCAAATCCCCTTGTTCAGAGATTTCCTGCAGACGGGGCAGATCAGGGCAGTCATTGTCAGAAGTCCACCTCCGAGATTCTGAGAAGTACCACTACCCCATTGAATACAACGCAACTCGCATGCCCTGTAACTTCGAGGCGAAGATATAGAGGATTTCCAGAGGTTTGAAGAAAATCTGTCTCGCGTTGTCTTGTCTGAATGTTCGCCTCGGACAAGCCTCCTGCAAACTTTGCACGAACATCTGAGAATGGATGAAGAATAGCTGAGCAGAATCATGAAGAATCGGTTCGAGCGAAAGAAACAAGTATCAAGTCATCTCAATGCAAAAGTTGCATATGGTTTCATCTTTTGCTGTTCAGATACTGTTTACACGAGCAGCAGCCCGGCGGTGCGAACCTTTTCCCAGGAGCTACTACGGAGGAAGGTCTCGAGCTCCCGAGTGGTTCCTGGAAATGTCGTGTTCGATTCCCGAAGTAGGGGGTAGGGACTTGATGATTTGTTTTGGGGTGTGGATTGTCGAATGAGATTGTCAAGCCACTGAGCCTGTTGGTTGGCGAGTGTGACGGCCTGATCGCTGGTACGCCCGGGTAGAATGAGTCTCGTTCTTCTTCCGACAGGTTCACAGACCGGTAACCCGCCGAGCCAGACGAACCGCCGTTCTGCCTTTGGGTCATCTTCAGTAATTCGGCCCTTGAGCAGACGACCTACCCACGTGGAGGAGACCTGAGGGCTTGGCACGAAATGGTCGAACCATTGGCGAACGTCGAGTGTGAGTCCTCGCCCTTCGAGGTAATTCAGCATCGACCGTCGTAGCCCTTCGCCGAGCCACTCCGGTGTCTTGCCATGTTGATCGTTGTGCAGAAGATCATTCTCCGCGAAACCTTGAAACTCTGGCCCGAGGATGCGCAATCCATGGGCAGCCGGCTTGAGCCCGATCGGGCTATGGGCTGTGGCGGTGAAACGATGCCAGAAGGCTGATTGAATCAGATTTGCTGCGAACAATTGCCGCACTCGTTCAAGTGAGTCGATCGTTTCTTGTACCGTCTCAGAGGGGCATCCGTACATGAGATAGGCATGAATAAGAATGCCAGCGTCTTTGAAGGCCGCTGCCACGAACGCAGTCTGATCGACCGTAATCCCTTTCTTGATCTTCTCCAGCAGACGGTCCGAGGCAGCTTCGAGTCCTGCCGTTACGGCGATGCAGCCGGAGGCGGCCAGGAGGCGGCACAGGTCCGGTGAGAATGCCTCTTCAAAGCGGATATTGCCCCACCATGAAATGGTGATGCCTCGTTCCAGTAGGGCCAAGGCGAGGGATTTTAAGGCAGCGGGAGGCGCAGCCTCGTCGACAAAATGAAACCCTCGGTGGCCCGTCTCGTCGATCAGTTGGTGGATCTGTTGGATGAGCCGATCGGTCGGTGTCATTTCGTAGCGGCTGATGTAGTTGAGCCCGACATCACAAAACGTACACTGTTTCCAATAACAGCCGTGGGCGACCGTGAGTTTGTTCCAATGGCCTTCAGACCAGAGGCGATGCATCGGATTTGTGCTGTCTAAAATTGTGAGATAGTGACCCAAGGTCAGGCCGCTATAGGTCGGACAGCCGACCTCGACCATGCTGAACTCCCGATCAGACGTATCATTCGCAAAAACCACTCGATCCTTTTCCCGATAGAACGTCCGGCAGAGTCGCGTCCGTGGGCTGATCCCCGCCAGATGCTCGATCAGTGAGAGCAGAGGTCGTTCTCCGTCGTCGAGGGTGATGTAATCGACATAGTCGAATACGCGGGGGTCCGACAGACGGCGAAGCTCCGTGTTGGCATACCCGCCGCCAAGGGCGATGGTCATGTCTGGTCGTTGGCTCTTGATCGAGTGGGCAATACGAAACGCACCGTAGAGGTTCCCTGGAAAGGGAACAGTCAGACAGACGAGTGAAGGATTGAGGCGTGTGAGATGCTCCCACAGGGATTCGAGCATGAATTGATCCGTCAGCGTCGGAGGGACTGCGACCGCGTCGATGATGGTCTCAAACGATGAGGCTGCCCGGGCGATATGTTCGGCATAGCGGCTCAGGGAAAAATGGGGAGACACGGTCGCCTGGATGAGATCGGCTAGGTCTTCGAGATACAAGGTGGCGAATCGTTTAGCGCGATCCTGCTCCGACAAGGCACTTGATGACGTACCGCTCCCTCTCTGGCCGGCAAACCGAGGGCCTTGGGGAAGAAATCCTGGACGGGCGAGGAGCAAGGCTAATGAGGGATTGTGTCCTTGAAGATATTCAACGACTGGCTCAATAGCATTCAGATATGCCAGCTCAATTGCGAGCATCTGTCTGGCTTCACCGGGCACTTCATCTTTGCGCTTGCGCACTTGTTCAAACACGGCTTGGAGCCCCGATCGACAAAAGAGCCGGAGCACCATTTCGATGCCGAGGTCCGCTTGGGAGGCCTCGATCCCGCGGACACGGAGAAACCCTGTGAGGTAGGCGGTGGATGGGTAGGGAGTATTCAACTGAGTGAGCGGGGGAATGAGGAGCAAGACAGAGGGGGTCGGCATTCGCTCACATACCATACCTCTTTGAACGAATGCCAGGTTCGCGGGTTATGACAATCATAGTGGGAGACTATTGGTATTTTAGGTGCTTTATGGGCTATTGTACGGCGATGATCCAAGTGGTTCCTAGCAGGATGCTGAAAAATTCCGCCAGCATCGTTCTCGCCGCGCTCAGGGGACCAACGTACCGAAGCGTACGCCTCGCCTCTTCGCGCGCTGCGGCCTTGCTGGACCGACTATTTGAGCATCCCGCGGGATATTCATCTGGTGCCAGACCCTATAGGCCATGGGGTTTCCTGCATGCCACAACAGTTTTTTTCGCAACCTACTAGAGCATGACGGCTCCCTACACCCTCTACAGCGACTTCAACTGTCCGTTCTGTTATGCGATGCACGAACGTCTGCATGAGATGAACCTACTCGCGCTCTGTGAATGGCGAGGCGTGCAGCATGCGTCGCATCTGCCTCGTCCAATGAAACCTTGGCAGGGTTCGTTGGGCGCTGAACTGCGCCACGAAGTGGCGGTCGTGCAGCGACTGGCACCAGGTCTGCCCATTGCGCTCCCTCCTGGTAAGCCCAATACGAGACCGGCGATCGAACAAGCGGTGGCACTCCTACTGCGTGATCAATCACATATGATGACGTTTGTGCGTGAGACGTATCGGGCCTTCTGGTGTGAAGGTAGGGACATCTCTGATCCGGGAGTGCTCAGGCAACTGGTCGAGCAGGTAGGAGGCTCACCAGAGACTGTGGGCACGATCAATGGCGAGGGTCGCCAGATGGCTCAAGAATGGGAAGCGGCCTGGCACGTCACAGGCCAGGCCGGGGTTCCCCTTATTGTCTCGCCGGAGGGTGAGCTCCTTGTCGGCTGCGCACCCACAGGAGACATTCGGCGATTCTTCGCCTGAAAAGCTTAGGCTACGTCCAGATTCATCACGTAGTTCTGCAACTCCCGTCGATGCTCTTCTTCCGTGTTCTTGAGGCTCTCGATCTCCTTACGCAGTTTCTCCAGCTCGGTCTCCTGCTGGTCCAGTTTCTTGACATAGCGATTGTAGAGATCGGAGTTCTGCTGGAGCCGTTGCATGTTCTCGCGGATGCGAGCATGCTCCGCCGTGATCTCGGCGGTGCGTTGGTCTAGGCGCGTCCTTTGGGCGCGCGTGTCGTCCAGCTTACTGCGCAATTGCACCACGCGTTGCAGCCCCTCTTTCACTTTTGGGCTGACTTCCTTCGCTTGTTGGTAATGGACGATTTGGTCGATGCCGCTTTCCATCAGGAGGATCGATTCCTGAATGGGCAGGGTTTCTTTGACTCGGAGCGTCACGCTTTTCCCTGGATCGACCGCAATGCTAAAGCGGTACAGGTCGCGCGTCCGTTCTGTCGGTTCCTTCGGTTCGGCAAGCTTCCAGTCTGTACGATAGGGTTGTTCGATCAATATGGTCTTGGCCTTGGCGTCGCGGTTCTTCACGAGATAGGTCCGGTCTTCGACCAAACGGCGTGAGATGAGCATCGTGCCTTTCTTCAGCGAAACTGTCGCTAGTTCTTGCGTGCCGCCTTCGAGTTTAGGTTCCACTTCGGTCTTGAGATCGAGCGCATAGCTGATCAGGCGATCCTGTCCTGGAGGAAGGTCCTCGATGCGTGCATCGCCCGCATAGGTACCGCCGTCGAATAGCGTGATGGGGCCTTGCATCAAATGAAGGGCTGATGTGTTTTTCAGCCGATACCCGTTCAGTGGGTGTTTCGCATTGACGCTCTGATTGTAGAGGGACACTTTCTGTCCCTGGAGTGTTTGGCCAATGATCGGCAGGAGCGCGCTGGTGTGTTTGGCCAGGCTGACAGGCTGGTCGATACGATATTCGAATAGCTCGCCCTTGTCTTCAGCCATCGCTATGGAGGCCACACCTTCTTCCAAGCTGCCCATCTCCATTTCGGCGGAGACGGCTTTTGCTGCCGGGGCATTGGCCAGACCACCTGTAAAACCTTGGGCCATCTTTCCGAGCAAACGCTCTTTTTTCATGTCGCTGCGGGCTGGAGGGGCAGAAGCCATCGGCTTGAGTTCGTCCATGGCATCGCCGTACGTCTGGGGTTTGAGGTTGGCGTAGAGCTCAGACTGCACGAGTGGACGTGGGTTGTAGAGCGGTTGATACAAATCCATCGTGAAGGAAATGGGTCGTCCCGAGACAAGAGAGAGTTTCACGTTGCGCCAGTCCTGTGGGGTCTGATTCTCCACAATAGCCCAGCCTTGCAGATAGGGTACCTTGTTTTCGTCCAAGACGAGTCGATAGGTGGTCTTCCAGACCGGGGTTTCCGTCAGGTAAGCCACACGGGTCTGGCGGTTCCCGGTGCCGTCGAAGGTAATCGAAACCGTTTTCTTCTGGGCGTCGTGATTCGTCGCGAGCGCAGCCAGCGCCTGGTATAGCTCAGCATTCAAGGCGGGATTGGTTAATTTGATGCGCTGCACGTTCGCCAGCGAGAGTGAGCGGAACCCGTCTTCTGTCAGGAGCGTGACATATTCCTGTTCCACGATACGGTGCTGCGACCCCTCGCCGATGGACTCAGTTTTCTTTTCCACGCCCAGCAACGTGCCGACGATAGGATTGGGCGCGGTGACTTCGACCGGTTCCCCACGGACCTGAGTCAAAATCTGCCCCAGGGTCGGATTGCCGTTCAGATTAATGCCGAAGGTGCCAAGCGTCTTCGTTGCGGGATCGCGCGAACCGTAGGAGACAGTTGAGACCTTGCCTCCACCGAAATCTTGCACGACCAGGCTTTTCAGCATGTCGTTGATCTGCGACACATTGAAGCGGAGGTCGAGTTGCGTTTTATTGTTCACCGTGCCGTCATGTTGAAAATATCCCACGCCGCTGGAATAGAGCACAATCTTCGAGAGCGGAAGCGTGGCCTCGTCCTCAGCCATGGCGGGCCAGGGAAGCAGCAGGAATGATACAAGGATCAACCGCCACACGAGGGCGTGACCGGAGCTAATCGACTGTGCGTTCATAAAGGCCTCCATCGTAGGTTGTTGCACCAGGCCGGAATGGCCACGGTGATATGACCTAGCCTTGTTATGTCGCCAAGGGGCAGATCCTTTCAGCAACCGGCTGTTGAAAATGGCCCCCAGCGGCCTCAGCATCCTGCTAGACCGGACAGCTGCATACCCTGCGCGGTTGTTTTTCTGAGGCACGACGCTTTATAGTTCCCGCCCATCAGACTATATGAGGAGAGGGTGTCATGGTTTCATCAATAGAATGCGGAGGACGGTTCATGAGAATGATGCTTGTGTTGGTCGCGTTGCTCGGACTCGCTGCGTACCAGGCGACGGCTGCGCCGCCCGTTGACAAGGGGGCCAAGGAGTCGGCCACGGGGCAGAAGCAGAGTCAGGAGAAGCCTGCGTTGGCCCAACCGATGGAGGGGTCGATGGCGGTGGTGCCGGCGGGGGAGTTCATGATGGGGAGTCCGACCGGAGATTCGGACGAACAACCGGCGCACAAGGTCTATGTGGATGCCTTTTCCATGGATAAGTATGAAGTCACAGTGGGACAGTATGCGGCCTTTCTGCAGGCGAAAGCGATCGATCCACCTTCGGATTGGAAGACGATGAACCAATCCGCGCACCATAAGCGCCCAGTCGCCAATGTGGATTGGGCGGATGCGGTCGCGTACTGCAGATGGGCCGGCAAGCGCCTGCCGACCGAAGCGGAGTGGGAGAAGGCGGCGCGGGGGACGGATGGCCGCTTCTATCCCTGGGGCAACAATCCTCCGACGCCGCTCCATGCGAACTTTGGGAAAACGGACTGGAACAACCACGGGATATTGGCGCCGATAGGGACTTTTGAAGCAGGCAAGAGTCCCTATGGTATCTATGACATGGCCGGGAATGTCTGGGAATGGGTCAGCGACTGGTATGACTATGACTATTACAAGACCAGCCCGTCGCAGAACCCGGCAGGACCGTCATCAGGTGGGACCAAAGTGATCCGTGGCGGTGCTTGGAACAGCAATCCTCGGGCCATGCGCTCTGCGAATCGGAGCCTCATTTCGCCGACGGACCAAGGACTCGACGGGTTTCGGTGCGCGAAGACTCCGTAGTCTTTACATCGCGCAGTCAATCCCTACAAAGCGTATCGAGATGGGATAGCTCCGTGACCTTGCACGGTTGTTTTTGTGAGGCGCGAGGCTTTATAGTTCCCGCCCATTGGGTGATGTGTGACAGGCTGTATGGTCCATTTCGGCAATTTGTGGAGGCAGTTCATGAGGAGGATGCTCGTACTGGTCACGTTGATCGTGCTCGCTACATACCCAGCAATGGCCGCAGCGCCAGGTGATGGTGATAAGGGTGCCAAGGAATTAGGCTCAGGGCAGAAGCAGAGTCAGGAGAGGCCTGCATTGCCCCGTCCGCCAGAGGGGTCGATGGTGTCGATACCGGCGGGAGAGTTTACCATGGGGAGTCAGGATGGTGATTCAGACGAACGACCGGCACACAAGGTCCATGTGGATGCCTTTTCCATGGATGTGTACGAAGTAACGGTGAAGCAGTATGCGGAATTTCTGCAGTCGACAGGGATCCGTTCGCCTTCAGACTGGCAAACGATGAACCAACCGGCATACCAGAAGCGCCCGGTCGCCAATGTGGATTGGGAAGATGCGGCCGCGTACTGCAAATGGGCCGGCAAGCGCCTGCCGACCGAAGCGGAGTGGGAGAAGGCGGCGCGGGGGACGGATGGCCGCCTCTATCCCTGGGGCAACAATCCTCCGACGCCGCTCCATGCGAACTATGGGAAAACGGGATCGAACAGCCACGGGACATTGGCGCCGGTAGGGACGTTGGAACACGGCAAGAGTCCCTATGGCATCTATGACATGGCCGGGAATGTCTGGGAATGGGTCAGCGACTGGTATGACAATAACTATTACAAGAACAGTCCGTCGCAGAACCCGACAGGACCGCCAAAGGGCGGGTTTAAAGTGATCCGTGGCGGCTCTTGGAACAGTAATGAGCGAAACCTGCGATCCTCGGATCGATACTGGGATCCACCATCGTTCCGGAGCTTATACTTCCCCGGTTTCCGATGCGCAAAGACTCCCTAGCCTTTGGCTCTTGGATCCTAGGTTCGTGGCTCTGCGTCGGAAGGTGTCCGTAAAATCCGGGCCACCTCAACCTAACCCCTTTGTTTTGCGAAATATGCTTCACGAGTGTCGAGAGCACCCGTCAGATATATCCAGCTGTTCATGACGGAAGGTGCGGGAGGTGGCTCCCTTGGAGGAAAGACTGCCGAGCCGTCAAGCTCTTCAAGCAAGGCGACCGGCTCCAATAGGTCAACATTCATACGCGAGCTGAATCCTTTCTGCCCTTTTCAAAGTTCAACTATCATGGGAATTATCGCATCTCTGTAAAACGGAGGTGAAATGTTAGTAACTCATCTCAGTCGTGGTGTGAGGGCGGTAACGATGCCCTCGACTAGTGCCGTGAATTGATTAACCGTTTCGATCAACGGCTTACCATCGATGATTCCAGACTCGCTCAGTACCACGTTGAATCGAAATTGCTGCTTCGGGTTTGGTGTCTCGTCTACGGCACCAATGTAGAGTTCGAAACCTGCATTCAAGGGAAACCCTTTATCGGCGGGATTGAGGAAGACATTCATGGATTCGAAGGCAGCGACGGCTTCGGCGGGGAAGACGCTGCCAAGGTGACTAGCCATCAGTTGACCGAGATTCATGCCTGCGGCTTGAGCACCAACCGTGAGCAGCAGCCGGTGCTTTTCAATGTTGTTCAGTCGGTAGAGAGCCCAGAGAAGGTCATTCCCACCTTTGTATGGCTTTAGTGCGTCGATCGTATCGAATGTCTCTTGACGCACCCCCTCGATTTTTCGACGCTTTTTTGCTTCGTATTTTACGGCATCGTCCGCGACCGGAAAATAGATCCTGTTAGGATTTGGAGGGCTATCTCCCGTGTCTCTACACACAAGCTGGTAGGCGAGATGATCGAGGGCGCTCATTAGGTTTTGAATGGCGTCACCAGCGACTAGGGGTAGACAGTCTGGGATTGGTTCAGCGCTCGTGACGTAATAGATCAGCTTGCGCGTCTGCGGATCGTGCTTTGCCCCGACTTTATACGGACTGCTCTCCAGGAAGGTACACAGTTGCCGCTCTAAATTCTCGACATGCTCTTTGGCCCGTTTGATTTTTAGCGTGATTTGCTTGAGTCGCTCATCGATGGTTGGCATGAAAGATCTCACTCATAGAGCTATACAAAATGTCAAAGGGTTACGAGATCCAGGTGTATGAACGCAAAGAAGCCTAACTAATTAAGTCTGGTGGAGATTACCGTTGGAAATTAGCAAGGCAAACTGAGTAATCTGTTAAGGACAGGGCTCTTGGTCGGTTAAAAGTTTCCTGCCTGGACCACATCCTCGATGCTGTTGATGTCGAGCCAATGCCCGGCTGTATAGAGCACCCGGATGGGATACTGCCGTTTCAACAGTTCCTGGAGCAGCCTGGAGATGGCGGCTTTGCGGTTGTCGGGGTTGGCCATGAGTTCCACGAGGATGTCAGTGATGAGTTTGGCTGCGCTGGGCGAGACTTTGAGGAAGCCCATCGAGACTCCGTGGATGGATTCTTGGGGGATTGTGTCGCCCAATTGCTTGAGGTAGATCGTGGCGTTGAAGGCCTTGCGGGAATTGGGAATGGTGCATTCGGCAAATCCGCCGAGGCGGATGTAGCTGGGCTGTGCTTGCCAATTGCTGTCGATGAAAATGACGCAGTCGTCCGTTTCCTGACAAAGAGACTGGGGAATGAATTTGTTAAAGAGGACGTCACCGTAGGAAATGATCGTGCTCTGAAGATGGCCCTTCCTGGATTGGAGAGCCTTGAGCAGGGAATCCATCTCCCCGGTGTGCGCGAAGTCGTCGTTATCGACATAGGTGAGGTTGGGCAGATTGACGGCCTCTTTTTTGTACCCGCGGACGACGATGATATCCTTGATCCCCACGGCATTGTAGGCATCGACGATATGGGAGAGGATGGGCGTGCCCTGGACTTTGACCATGGTTTTCGGCTGGTGTTCGGTGAGTTCCCCCAATTCGTGGCCGCGGGAGGCGGCTAGCACAATGGCGCAGGTGTTTTCGGTGCCTTTGGGCAGATAGCGGTCTTCGGCCTCCTGCAGTTTTTCAGCGTTTTGCAGGCGGAAGATTTCGGAGACCGGCGCGACTTTGTCTTCAATGGAGAGCAGGTGTTCCTGCTCCTTGAGGGTCCGCGCAGTCTTCTGCATGGCGGCCACAGCAGTTCGTAGCATGTGATTGGCCCAAATCACCATCGAAAACCCATGCTGCCGAAACACATCGGTGGGCGTGGCGTAATATTTGGTGGGTACGATCACGACGGGACATCGATTTCCCCATTCCTGTTTGAACGAAAGGATCTCATCAGGCACCGACAGGGCGCTGTGAATGAGGATGCCGTCTGCCCCCGCCTGATGATAGGCCTCGGCTCGACGTAGGGCTTCCGCGAGCCCCCAGCCGCAGATGAAGGCCTCCACTCTGGCAATAATGCAAAAGTCCTGATCGGTCTGCGCGTCTTTGCCTGCCTTGATCTTGCCGCAGAATTCCTGCATGTCCGCGAGAGGTTGGGCGCCCCCCTTGATGAAACTATTTGTCTTGGGGAAGAGTTTGTCTTCAATGCAGACCGCAGCGATGTGGCGCTGCTCAAGTTTGCGGACGAGCCGTTGCATGTTATTGAAGTTGCCGTATCCTGTGTCCCCATCGAGGAGAATGGGAATCGTGGTCGCATCGGACATGAATTCCAGGTTCTCCAGGACTTGGGTCCAGCTGGCTTCGTTGTTGTCACGGACGCCGAATTGCGCGGAAATGGAGAGGCCGCTAGCCCAAATGCCTCGAAAGCCGGTTTCTTGAACGATCTTTGCGCTGAGACCATTGTGGGCTTCACAGATGAATTCAAGCTGTTCCGACAAGAGGAGCTTCTTAAATTGACGTGATTTGGTGGTGCCTGCTGTCGAGCTCATGGATTCCCTTCCTTGTTCCCGCAGAAACAATGTGTGGCGCACTCGTGCGCTGTAAAGAATACCGTTTTCCCCCGGAGAAATCACCCTGCTTTTCTGGGGACGTGAAACGTAAGACGTGAAAGGTGAAACGAGCGCGACGTGAGAGACTAGCCAGATTGTCTGTGTGTTGGTTTATTCAGACGAACCAAGTAAACCAGACCGACCAGATCCAGCGCCGGAAGACGGCGCCAGTTCCTTACTTTGCGGTGATGTGCATGCGTGCGGCCTCGGTGGAGGGGCCACACGTTGATTTGTCGTAACAGGATTGTACGGTTACATCCCACAGTCCTTCGTGGTTGGCGCCAGCCTCCATGCAGGATACCTTCGTTGTATCTGCGGGGATGAACTGCACTACCTGCTTTGTCTGCTCGCTCCGATCGATCACTGTGAGCTGATACCCGGTGACTTTCGGGTCATTCGCTCTATCCCACTCGATGCTGCAATGAGGTCCTACGGTTGTCGGCTGTTGCTTCGATGGGGATGCACAGCCGGCGCTCACTAGCAGCGAGATCATGAGAAGAAGCTCTAAGTGTTTTGCCAAGATTACGGTAGGTTTCATCAGACGCCTCCTGGACAGAGAGTTACTAGGCTGCGAGAGGTTGATCATACAGGATACAGGGGCTGAGGTTCTGTTTATCTCCTTCGACGGAGTACCGGTCCGGGAGAAGGGCCGTCTGTGGTAGTCTCGTACGACTATCATCACTTAGACGGAAGGAGGGTGCCCTATGACAATGTCTGCGGCTCTGTCGAATGAGGAGGTTCAGGCTGCTTGGGTCAATCTGGCCGAGGAGGTCCGTACAGGGGTTCTGCTGACGCTCAGAAACGGGCGGCCGTTTGGGTCGCATGTGCCCTATGTCTTTGGCGCATACTGGACTCGCGCCTTCATTCATGTGAGCCGTTTGGCGTTGCACACCGAACATCTGTTGCACGACCCTCGCGTGGGGCTGTTTGTCTCGGAGGCGGATCGGCCTGGGAAGAACCCCTTGGCACTACGGCGGATGAATCTTCAGGGTGAGGCAGTGCTGTTGCATGCTGGCGCACCGGACTATGCTGAAGTGAAGAAGCGGTATCTGGCTCGCTTTCCCCAATCGGCAATGCTGTTCGGCTTTGCGGATTTCGCGCTCTGGGAACTGCGGCTACAGGACGCGCACTTGATTCTTGGATTCGGGCAGGCCTACCTTGCCGACGCGACTACTCCTCTCAACTGGACATATCAGAAGCCGGAGCAGAAGGGTAGTTAGCAGTATGTTGAAACAGTCCGCCAGCTTCGTTCTCGCCTTGCTTGCAGGAACCGTGAGCCGTGAGTCGAGAAATAAGGATCAGCCGCGGAGCCGCGGCCTTGCTTGGGACAAGGCGCGTCCCAGGGCGAAGAGTCTGTCTTGGCAGACTCAGGGCGGGAGGGTGAAATAACCGCTAGGGTTGGGCGGGTGAGAAGTCTGGCCTTTTTGAGCATCCTGTGGGGCTCGGTGTCTGGAGAAATGCCTGGCGTTACGGTTCGTTCTGAGCCGAGGATCGGTAAGTGAAATAGAGCGCGAGGGCTCCTGCGACGGCAATGAGCAGGCTAGCGATAAATCGGGTGGTAAAGCTCAGCAATCCAACATAGCGATGGTACAGGAGGGGCAACAGAATGGGGGAGACCACGGCTAAGGCGAGGCCCAGCATGTGACGCTTCAGATAAATCGGTTCGCCTGGCTTACGATTCATGTCCGACGAGCCCTATCAGGTAGCCCTCCACGCTCGCTCCGGTCTCTCTTCACAGGGTAGCCTGCTTGATCTTCAAGTGGACGTCGAACGAGCACATTCTTATCGTGCGCGTTCTGCGAGCAAGAAGGATGGTTTGGCTGTTCCCCTCCCTTTTCTATTTTACAAGAAACGGTCTTGAGTTTTCTCCCGAGGCGGTGGTGACGGTGAGGAGGACCAGGCCCTTCTTTCCGCCTCTTGGCACGGTCGTCGTGATACTGTCGTTGGTCTGTCGAAACTGAGCAGGATGACCTGGGCCGAAGGAGACGCTCCGTAAACAGGCTGCCTCGCCGAAGTTGGTTCCGGTGATGATGACTTTCACTCCGGCCTTTCCTTCGTCGGGCGTGAGCTTGTCGAGCTTTGGTGCTTCACCGAAACAGGATGGAGCTTTTCCCGCAGTCTCTGCCGTGGCGAATTTCGGAGAGGTCGCCTTTGGGGCGAGCGCGCTTTTGTGTACCCGGGCCGGCTTATTCGCCTTCTTCTCCTGCTTGACTGGTTCGGCGGCCCATGTACCGACCAGGCTGATCGCTGCCAAGCTGAGTGCTAACACTCCGATTGCAACCGTGATTCTGGAACCTATCGCTGTATACATGACCGGTCTCCTATCTCTTTGTAGAGCGTAAAGATGTTTCATTGATCACCGGTCTTGAAGCCGGTTGAATCAATCTTCGATCGTCGAGATATCGCCAAGGTCTTGTCCGAGCTCTTTCGCTTTGAGCACCCGCCGCATGATTTTGCCGGACCGGGTCTTGGGGAGTGAGGGCACGATGTCGATTTCGGACGGCACGGCGATTTTGCCCAACTCCTTCAGCACTTGATCCTTGATCGACTGGATCAGTGACGGGCTGCCCACTTCCCCCTGTTTCAAGATAATGAAGGCCTTGATGGACTCGCCGACGAGTTTATGTGGTTTGCCGATCACTGCCGCTTCCGCCACGGCGTGGTGACTGACCAGCGCGCTTTCCACTTCGGCGGTACCGAGCCGGTTGCCGGCCACTTTGATCACGTCATCGGCGCGGCCCATGAACCACATGTAGCCGTCTTCATCTTTGTGGCAGATGTCGCCGGCTGTGTAGCAGTTCGGGATCGTGTTCCAATAGGTCTTGTAGCGTTCCGGATCTTTGTAGATGGTCCGCATCATTGAGGGCCAGGGCTTTTTAATGACGGCAAGGCCGCCGGCGTTGGCGGGGAGGCTGTTACCTTCGCTGTCCACGACATCGGCTTCGATGCCGAGGAATGGTCTGGTGGCGGAGCCTGGCTTCAAGGGGACGGTCGGCAGGGGTGTAATCAGGATGGATCCTGTTTCGGTCTGCCACCAGGTATCCATGATCGGTTTGTCCCCACCGGCCGCGCGATGGAACCATTCCCAGGCTTCCGGATTGATCGGCTCGCCCACGCTGCCCAGGATGCGGAGGGTGGAGAGATCATATTTTTTGGGCCAGTCATCTCCGTAGCGCATGAGCAAGCGAATGGCGGTGGGAGTCGTATAGAAAATCGAGACGCCATAACGTTCGATCAAATTCCACCAACGGCCCGGGTTCGGATAGTCCGGCTTGCCTTCAGCTGTGAGAATCGTGGCGCCGTTGAGGAGAGGACCATACACAATATAACTGTGGCCGGTGACCCAGCCCGGGTCTGCGACACAGAAGTAGACATCGTCCTCTTTGAGGTCGAAGACGTATTTCGTGGTGATGTAGGTCCCGACCATGTAGCCGCCGTGGACATGGACCACACCTTTGGGTTTGCCGGTAGTGCCGGACGTATAAAGGATGTACAGCGGATGTTCTGCATCCAGATGTTCGGCCTCGCAGACCGCCTTCTCGTCCTTCAGCCAGTCGTGCCAATCGATTTCCTTCGGCGCGGATAAATTCACACCCGGAGTCTGCCGTCGCAGGACCACGACACGTTCGACGGTGGGGGAATTGGCTACGGCTTGATCGACCACCTGCTTAAGATTGAGAACCTTTCCCCTGTCAAACCCGACGTCGGCTGTGATGACCAGTTTGGATTCGGCGTCCTGAATGCGGTTCGCGAGGGCCGGGGCACTGAACCCGGAATACACCACACTATGAATGACGCCGATGCGAGCGCAAGCGAGCATGGCGACGATCTGTTCGGGAACTTTCGGAAGGTAGATCGTGACCCGGTCTCCTTTCGTGAGCCCAAGTTTCTTGAGCGCGTTCGCACAACGATTGACCTGCCGGTAGAGCTCGCCATAGGTGATGACCCGCTCTTGGTCGTTCTCGCCGACCCAGATGACCGCCACCTTATTCCTACGCCAAGTTTTGACGTGACGGTCCAGACAGTTATAGGTAATGTTGCAGGTGGCGCCGACGAACCACTGGGCCCAGGGATAATTCCATTCCAGGACCTTGTTCCAGGGAGAAAACCACTCCAGTTCCTTGGCGACGTCACTCCAGAAGCCTTCAGGGTCAGCTATCGACTTCTTATATGCGCTCTCGTAGTCCTGAATATAGGCAACGGCTTTGGTCTGGGCGCTCGGATGAAACACGCGGCCTTCCTTGAGGAGGGTATCGATTTTCTCTGCCATGGTGCGATGACTCCTTCAGGTCGAGGTGCGAAGCAACTCATGGTCATTATGCTGGAGGGGCGGGGGGGAACTCAACCATACCTTGGTACGGGAGTGGGAGAATGCAGGGCCGCAGTGTGGCACTGCGCCTGCAACGTGACCTCGATCTGCCGTTTCTTGACAGTCCCTCAGAGGCCAGAGTAGGGTAAATTATTACGCGTCACACACTGAGGCTGGTCCAATTGATGTTGCCGATCGCCTACCGACAACCGCGGCCCTTCCTTCTTGCGTTTCTCGCCTACTCGCTGGTGGCGACATTCTGTCCGCTATCGGCGTCTGCCCAACTGGGGAAGCCGGAAGGGCTGTATTACAAGTCGTGGGCCATTGTCATCGGGGTGGAGAACTATCTCCTGGCCCCGAAAATTCCCGGTGCGATTGAGGATGCCAAAACGGTGGCCCAAGCGTTTCGACAACTGGGCTTTGACGAGGTCGTTGAACTCTACGACAAGGATGCGAGTGTTCGCCGTCTGCAGCAAACGCTTTCGGAGTTCTTGCCCCGCAAGGTCGGTCGGGATGATCGACTTGTCCTCTATTTCGTCGGACATGCGGGTGTCACGCAGGATCTTGCCGGCGAAGAACTTGGGTATCTCGTTCCCTGGGATGCGCAGATGGGGAATGTGTCCAAATCGGTAACGTTTGAACAGCTGAAAGAGTTCAGCCGGCGTAGCGCATCTAAACACACCCTCTTCTTCTTGAATGCTGCGGTTCGCGGGTGGGAGGTGAGTACGGCTCAGCCATTGTCCCTCGAAGGGCGATCGGCCCCGGAAGGCGATACGGAGCGGCGAGCCGTTCAAGTGTTGACGGCGGGCGATAAGGGTGAGTTGTTGAGTCAGGAAAATGGGAGGAGCCTTTTCGTGCAGGTACTGGTGAATGGGCTGAGTGGTATGGCGGATCGTAATAAAAATGGATGGCTCATGGCCTCGGAAGTCGGAGACTATGTGAAGCAGCAAGTTGTGGAACGGTCGAAGGGCGCCCAGCATCCCTTCTTTGTACAGCTTGAAGGGGAAGGGGATACGGTGTTGATCGAAGGCCGAAAGGCCGCCTTTATCATGGGGGCAGATCCTCAGTCTCCGGCCGAACGACAACAGGCTGCGAAGATGCAGTATGAACAGGCATTCGCGCTTCTCCAAACCGGGAAATCATCGGAGGAAGCGTTGGAGCGGTTGAATAAAGCGCTGGAATACGATTCCATGTTTGGCGATGCATATGTGCTCAAGAGCTATGTGCTGTTAGAAGTGCTGCCGAACCTTGACGACGCGTTATCTGCGGCGATGTTGGCGGTCCAGTATGCCCCGAAGAACCCGGATTCTCAGTATACGCTCGGGTTGATTTACGAAAAGCGCGGGCAGTATGCCGAAGCTGAGCGTGCCATGAGGGAAGCGCTGGTGGCCAATCCCAACTATGTGGATGTTTATTTCTCGCTGGGCATCCTCTACGCCGACGAGATGAAAGATCAGTCCAAATCGGTCGAAGCGTTCACGCGTTATCTCGAACTTGGGGGGAATCACGCCCGTGCCCGCGCTGCTGTTGCACAGTCAACACCCGCGAAGCCTTAGCAGGATGCTGAAAAAGTCCTCCAGCTTCGTTCTCGCCTTGAACAGGTCCTCAACGTACCCCAGAGGGTAAGCCTGCGGCCTGTTCTTCGGCTGCGGCCTTGCTGGACGGCCTTTTTGACCATCCTGCGAGAGTGTTCTTCTGCTGTGCCACACATGCGGATCACCGAAGATCTCGCGCGCCAACATAGCTTTCGCGCGGCTTGCTATGCGCTTTTGCCTCCCTTTAGATACCCCAGCCCTATCTTGACTGCTTTCCGCGTAATTTCGGCCCAGCGGACTTGTGGATATTCGGCGAGGACTGCGGCTGCTTTGGGATCTTGAACCTCCAGACTTAGAATCTTAATGATACCGTCATCAATCTGAACGTCTGCCACGGGTATCCTCCGTTAGGGGAACAGTGAGACAGTCAACCATCGTCCGTCGGTTGCGTTGACGGAATTAGGGGTGCATGTTACCATGATTCCGTGTGAATCCTCGAATGTTCGTCACCGGCATCTACCGCTGGTCCGCCGCCGTTTTCACTGTCTGATCATCACCAAGGAGGCTCTGCATGAATAGGGTACTGGGGTTCAGGTCGAGGTTGGTCGGGGGAGGAGTGGCTATCGCCCTGATGATCGGACTTGTTGCCTGCGGGGGTCCTCCGAAGTGGGTGAAGCAAGGCTCAGGGGCCTTCAATGAGAAAGATAGTAAAGGCTTTTATGGCGTCGGGTCCGTGGCCGGTGTTCGGAACGAGCCGTTGGCCTGGGACACCGCTGAAAATCGTGCCAGAGCGGAAATCGCCAAAACCTTTGAAACCTATACCGGCTACTTGATGCGCGACTATGCGGCCTCCACGACGGCCGGAGACTTTACCAGGAACACGGAAGAGCAGAATGTCGAGCGGGCCATTAAGACGGTGACGTTCACAACCCTCAGCGGCGTACGACCCATCGAGCGCTACAAGGATGAAAAAACGGGCACGTACTACGTGTTGGCCAAGCTGAATCTCGAGGAGATGAAGAATAATCTCGAACAAGCGAAGGAACTCAACGCAGAGGTTCGTGATTACGTCAGAAAGAATGCCGAAAAGCTCTTTGATCGACTTGAGAAGGAAGAAGACAAACGGGCGCCGCGGTAAAGGCTCCTATTGATTGACCGTCAATTACTGCATTTGCGAGGAGGCATCGCGTGATTGTGATGAATCGAGGACGAATCGGGCTTGTGGCGCTGGCGGTGTTGTCGCTGGCCGGCTGTGCCCAGGAGGTCAAAGTAACCAGGGTCGACTCAGAGGTCGTCACGGATCTAAGCGGCCGTTGGAACGATACCGATTCCAGGATGGTTGCGGGGTCTATGGTCAAAGAGGCGCTAGAGTATCCGTGGCTCAGCGGCTTCTCCGGCTCGAAGCATCGCCAGCCGGTCGTCGTCGTCGGGACCATCCTGAACAGCAGCCACGAACATATCAACGTCAACACATTTGTGGCCGATCTGGAACGTGAACTTACGAACTCGCAGAAGGTCACCTTTGTGGCAGGAAAGGGAGATCGCGAGGAACTTCGTAGCGAGCGTAAAGAGCAAGCGATGTACGCGCGGGAGGATACGCAGAAAGCGCCGGGGAAAGAGATCGGTGCCGATTACATGATGAAAGGCACCATTGCAACAATCCTCGACGAGGCCGATGGGACGAAGGCGGTGTTCTACCAAGTCGATCTGCAGATGGTGGATTTGGAGAGCAATGCCAAGGTCTGGTTTGGTCAGAAGAAGATCAAGAAAGTCGTGGAAAAGAAACGTTCCATCTTTTAGGCTCCACAACCTCCGTTGAGCCCTCTTGCCTCACGCTCCACCGCCTCTGTTCCGGCACGGTGGGGCTTTTTTATTTCCGTCCAGTCTCTCTTTGCCGTACTGGCGTTCGTGCTGCTTGCCGGATGCGGCCCCTCTATCAACCGGTATCTCCTCATAGAAGCGAGTCTTCGCGCCCACGACCCCAAGGGCGCCGATGCCATTGTCGGTGCGGCTGAAAAAGACTATGGCTCGAAAAGCCGTGTGCTCTATGGCATGGATCGAGGGATGACTCTGCAACTCGCAGGCGACTATCAACAGAGCAACGCCGTATTGGAGCAGGCTGAGGATGAACTAGATCGCCTCTACACTCGAAGGATCCGCACAGAAACCCTCGCGTTCATGACGAATGATACGGCGTTACCCTATGAGGGCGATCCCTACGAACAGGTGTTGATCAATGTGCTGAAGGCACTCAACTATGCGGTGTTAGGTCAGTGGCAAGATGCGCTGGTCGAAGCCCGGCGTATCGACCACCGGCTCAACGTCCTGTCGGATCGAACGAAGCAGAAAAACGCCTATCGGGATGACGGCTTCGCGCGCTATCTGAGCGGCATCCTCTATGAGAGTACCGGCGATGTGAATAATGCGTTTATTGCCTATCGGAAGGCGTATGAGACCTTTGATGCCACCCGCGCATGGTCACACACGGCTGTTCCGTCCCAGTTACGCGAAGATTTGTTACGAACGGCCGAGGCACTGCATTTCTCTCAAGAATTGGCCGAGTATCAATCTATATTTCCCGGTACGAGGTGGGAGACTAGTCAGGCGTTGCAACAATTCGCTCAAGTTGTCGTGATCAGCTATAATGGCCGCGCGCCACGCAAGGAGGATCAGTTTCTTGACCTGCCGATCAGTCTCGATGCACTCCAGTTGGTGCTCCTCAACCGCGGGTTTTCGCAGTCGAATCGGTATTCCAATCGGGGAGTGGACACGGTCTTGTACGGGCTTAACGGACGTGTCGTTCGCGTGGCCTTGCCACGGCTCGTCCCACAGAAGACGCAGGTGCCTGTCGATATGGTCAGTCTCATTCCGGACAACGGTACCAGGGTGACGCTGAACACTGAGTTGGTGCATAACGTGACGGCCCTGGCGGAGAAGGCGCTATCGGAACGAATGGCTGGAATAACCGCCAAGGCCCTCGCCCGTGCCGCCACGAAGTTCGCGCTGGCTGAAGGAGCGACGAGAGGGGCTCAGCAAGCAGCGGGGAAGGATGCGGCGCCCTGGGTAGGTCTTCTCGTTGGGCTGCTGACGAAAGGACTGGCGGTGGCATCCGAAGAAGCCGACAAGCGGAGCTGGCAGACATTGCCCGATGAAATCCATCTCGCGAGGGTCTGGGTTCGGCCGGGCCGCTACCAGGTGCAGAGCCAGTCAGGCGGCGAGTCTCATGATTCTCTGAAGCCTGAGACCATGCGAACCCTGCCCCTCGGGCCAGGTGAGACCGCTGTGGTCGTTCAACGGGTGATGCCATGATATACGGATTGCGGTTCGTGAGCCGAATCGGGATGGTCCTGACGGCGTTGGTTGCACTGTCCGGCTGTGCATGGTTTGGAGGACAGTCGAAACCAGATTGGATCGACGGGGTGAGTGCCGACTATCCATCCGGTCAATATCTCGTTGGCGTGGGACAGGCGGAGAGTCGCGCAGCAGCGGAGAATCGTGCCTATGCAGCAGTGGCTCGTATTTTCAAGGCCGAGGTCAGTGCGCAGGCAAAAGACTGGGAGTCGTATCTGGTGATCGAGCAGCGTGGAGATAGTAGCGGTGAACGACGTTTAACGCTCGACAATTTGACCCGTGTGTCGACCGACAAAGTATTGGAGAATGTCCAGATCGTTGATCGGTGGGTCGATTTGCACAAGGGCCTCCAATATGCATTAGCGGTGATGCATCGGCCACAGGCAGAGACATCGTTCATGGAACGGATTTCCGAGCTGGACCGATCGATCAGAGACGATGTTGAGGAGGCCCAGCGGCCCTCCGATAAACTGGCACGAGTCAGAGCACTGAGACGGGCTGCCAGAAATCTGGTGCTGCGGGAGGCCTATAATGCCGACCTTCGCGTGATTCGACCGAGCGGACAGGGTACAGTCTCGCCCTACCGCGTGAGTGAAGTCACCCACGAACTCGAACAGTTCCTTGCCACGAATCTGGTGCTGGCGGTTGTGGTGACCGGCGATCATGCGGAACCGGCTCAACGTGCCTTGACGGAGGGGTTGTTGAAGGAAGGGCTTCAAGTCACGAGTCGGCCGTGGGGAGGGGATCGTTCGATCGGCGGCGATTCTAGCGGTTCATCCCCGGAGTTGCTCGTGCGGGGTGTTGTGCGGGTGTGGCCG
Organism: Nitrospiraceae bacterium; assembly: GCA_036004925.1. Classification (GTDB taxonomy): domain Bacteria; phylum Nitrospirota; class Nitrospiria; order Nitrospirales; family Nitrospiraceae; genus Palsa-1315. The sequence goes on from DASYRC010000017.1 coordinate 22,078, forward strand.
ATCGACGTGCGTGACCAGCAGTTCAAGTTCGTGAGATGGTGCAGCGATTTCGAAGTTGTGGATTTGACCAGCCAGCGGGTGGTCGGCGCCTTGTCAAAGGGCGGAAAGGAAGGCCATCTGTCGGATCATGAGGCCACAGCCAAGGTAGTGCGTGTGATGCAGCAAGAGTTTTCTGCCGATGTGGCGAAGGCCGTTGCGGCACATGTGTATGGAGAGTCGGAACTGCCGGCACAGGCGAGCCAGCCTGCGGGATGTCCGCGGGACGGGCTGGTTTCTACGCCGGCATTAGCACCCCACTAACTCAGAGAGAGAGGGACGGTATGGCCAAATCGAAGCAGGAAGTAGGACGAAGATCAACTCGTGCACCGCGCAGCCGAGGCCGCGGGTTGACGGTCACAAAACAACGAGTTCCCAGTCGCTTGGCGAAGCGCCGGCTGGGTGAGCGGCTCAAGAACGACACTGCATCGTTCAATCAAGGCAACTTGGCCGACAAGTTCCATAAGGAGGGGTATGACGATTTGCCGCTGGATGAACTCCAAGATCGGCTCTCGAAAATGTCGGGCCCTTTGGCCGCCATCATTCTGAAGGGAAGAGTGTGATTGCATGCCATACTACTATCTCGACTCAACAGCTCTGGTGAAACGTTACAGCATGGAGCGCGGCACACGTATCATCAGCAGGCTCATGGTGAAGCGGAGCAAAGTGGCGATTTTGCCGACGTGGTCTGTAACAGATTTTTATACGGCATTTGCAAATCGAGCCCACCACGGAGAGATCACCCGGGACGATTGTTATTCGGTAATCCATAAGTTCGAGAGAGAATCGCAGGAAGGTCTCTACCAGTTCATTGCCCCGACGGTGCAGACGTACTTAGCGACTAAAGAACTGGCGTTGGAGTATCCTGCGCTCCGATCACCACAGGTCTTGCATTTGGCACTGGCTTTGGAACTCAAGCCCTTGCGGTTGACTGTCGTCAGTGCCGATACGCAATTGCTGACGGCCTGTCATTCGGCGGGCCTTCATACCATTAACCCTGAAGAGGATTGATAAGATCAGGGGGAATCGGCCTGATAGTCGGCGAGCATCGAGTCGATGACGGTCATCGAATGAGTGGCTGCCTTCCGAGGTCAGGTGACCTTTCCAAGCCGGTAAGCTCAGTGGCCGCATCAGTTGGAACGTTGGTAGCCGGCTGGATGAGGCCTCAAAATCTCGCGCGAGACGTGACTGTGGGCGCGGTGGAATTACACCAGCACGAACTCGGTCGGACCGCCGAAGCCCTCGGCATTCACCGAAAAACGCTGCGACGTATGCTCCGAAGCCATGGCTTGTCTTGAGTCCTGCTTCCAACACACGGGGTTCCGATCAGTGCCACATGTCACGGACAAACACCTTCCGTCGCCGAATCCTCAAACGGGGAGCCGCTCGCTTCCTTAATCCAGATGAAACCCTCTCTCATGCCGAGAGGGTCTCACAGTCATCACCTGCTCTTGCTATGCGCGGGGCTTCATGGAGGAAGGATTCTCGTCAGTTGGTTTCTTCCGCAAGCGCAGGATCGCGAGAGATCGCGCATGGAGATTGTATAGGGTTCCATCCCGCAGCATTGTGCACTGTTTGCCTTGCCTCGTTGGAGCCGTATCCAAGATCATCTGCCAGCGGACACTCCGCTTGTGGGCCGGCAAAGGGAAGGGCAGTGGTTCATGCATGATGTGCGTTCAAGAGCACATGGGGAGTGTCATACAGCCCGCTTCTGCGAACAGAGAGTTCATAGAGCTTAATGGTGGACACGAGCTGGTGCAAGTTTGAGTTGATGGGGAAGGCGATGGATCCCTGGTATAGCGATGGACACTGTGGCACACTGACACGAAGAGACATGTCTGTCGAAATGGAAATGGTGAGAAGAGAAGGGTGGCAATTGGATCTGGGAGCATGGCCGATCGGCTCATCCCAGGTTCACTTTCGCGTGTGGGCTCCTTATGCCAAACGGGTATCGGTCGATTTTGTTGGACGATCACAGTTACCTATATCCCTAGCCGTTCAAATGAAACCATGCGAGCGTGGATACTTTGAAGCTACGGCGTTGGGGATCGAGCCAGGCACGCGTTATCGCTATGTGTTGGATGGGGAGAAGGCACGTCCGGACCCGGCATCCCGTTTCCAACCGGATGGCGTGCATGGACCCTCTGCCGTCATCGATCCAAATGCGTTCCTGTGGTCCGATCACAGCTGGTCGGGAATTCCACTTGAACGCTTCATCATCTACGAACTGCATGTGGGCACGTTTACCCGGGAGGGAACATTTCAAGCCATTATTCCATTGCTCGATTACTTACAGAACGATGTGGGCATCACGGCAATCGAACTTATGCCGGTCGTCCAGTTTCCCGGCGCACGCAATTGGGGATACGACGGCGTGTATCCCTATGCAGTCCAATCCTCTTATGGCGGGCCTGAAGGTCTTAGAGCCTTCGTCAACGCCTGCCATGAAAAGGGGATCGCCGTCGTATTGGATGTAGTGTATAACCACCTTGGACCGGAAGGAAATTATTTGGGCGAGTTCGGTCCCTATTTTACGGACCGGTACCGAACTCCTTGGGGATGTGCGATCAACTACGACGGGCCGGACAGCGACGAAGTTCGCGCGTACTTCATCAATAATGCTCTCTATTGGGTCACTGAATTTCATATTGACGCTCTCCGGCTAGACGCCATCCACGGCATCTTCGACTGTAGCGCCTGTCACATATTACGTGAACTTACAGAAGCCGTGCACGCCCAAGCCGATCGATTGGGCAGGGTCGTTCATGTGATTGCTGAGAGCAACCTGAATGATGTTCGAGTTATCGCTCCAATTTCCGAAGGAGGCTATGGCTTGGATGGTCAGTGGAACGACGACTTTCACCATGCCCTGCACACGGTGTTAACAGGCGAGAGGACAGGTTATTACGAGGATTTCGGAAAACTTGACGAATTGGCCACAGCACTGAAAGAAGGCTTTGTCTATTCTGGACAGCGATCCCGTTTCCGTCGTCGTCGCCACGGGGGCTCGTCAACCTCCCGCACTCCTTCCCAATTTGTCGTCTTTGCTCAAAACCACGATCAAGTTGGAAACCGTGCAGTGGGAGAACGACTCAGTAGTTTAGTTCCGCGCGAGGCGCTGAAAATAGCGGCTGCTGCGTGCCTCTTGGCTCCAAACATTCCGCTGCTCTTCATGGGGGAAGAGTATGGAGAGACAGCCCCATTTCAGTATTTTACCGACCATGGGGATCCAGCCCTAGTTGAAGCAGTCCGAAAGGGGCGGCGAGCCGAGTTTGCGTCATTTGCTTGGAAGGACGAGATCCCAGACCCACAGGATTCCACCACATTCGAGCGCTCACGGGTTCAGCCTGGGCCCCAGGCACAGGCGGACCACGTTCAGCTCCTTCGATGGTACCATCGGCTCATCGATCTCAGAAAATCTGTGCCGGCGATAGGATCAGCTCAGACTGGTCTGCATGTGCATCAAGTATGGGTCGAGGAAACGAAGCAGGTACTGTTGCTCCATCGCCGGGTTCTCAGGCCGCCGGCAACCCTTGTGATCCTTGGCTTTAACCGGGAACAGAGCTCAATCACTCTGCGAAAACCTATTGGGACTTGGGAACTGAAGGTGGATTCGTTCGACGTAGAATTTGGAGGATCTGGTCTGCAACATTTTCCCGCGACAGTTGTCATCGGAGGAAAGGAACAATCCATTCCTATACCAGCATACGGTGTGGCCGTCTATCTGGAATGCATCCCGTCAATGTAACTCTGGCGCCGAAGAGCAGCCCCACTCAGGCAGGAAGCATGAGTGGGATGGGTTGATCTGCAAAGACCAACCCATCATCGCTCAATCCTTGCGCCCATGCAGCAGACTGTTGCACGCTGCCCAGCAGACCCATCGCCTCCATTCTCTACCTGCCATGTTCTATCCGGCAGCCTCTTGACTTACCCACGGTCGCAGTCGAGGTGATGTACTTGCTTGACTGTTAGCTCCACGAGATGGTTGAATTTGACTCAGGGCATGGCTGAGGAGATTGGTGGACCTGGGGCGCCGGAACTCAATCTAGACGTTCTATAGGTGATCGCCTCCAAACGACCCGAGAACCTACCTGAGAATCCGATGAACCTCCCAGTCTCTCACCCGAGAATTCCCACCGCGACTTACAGGCTTCAGTTCAACGAGACCTTCACATTCAGCGACGCCGCTCGGATTGTGCCGTATCTTCACGCCATGGGTATTACGGATTGTTATGCTTCATCCTACTTGAGGGCGGTGCCCGGAAGTCAGCACGGCTATGACATTGTCGATCCGACTACGATGAACCCTGAGCTCGGGACAGAACATGATTTTCGGATCTTCACTGACTCTCTGGCTCAACACGGAATGGGGCAGATTCTCGATGTGGTGCCAAACCATATGGGCATCGCGAAATCATGCAACGCTTGGTGGCTGGATGTCTTGGAGAACGGACCGAGCTCCAATTATGCGGCGTTCTTCGATATCGATTGGCACCCTGTCAAGGCCGAGCTGGAATATAAAGTGCTCCTGCCTATTCTGGGCGAGCAGTACGGAACTGTCGTGGAGAACGAGGAGATCATCCTGGAATACCGCGAAGGGCGGTTCTTCATTCGTTACTACGATCACCAGCTTCCTGTTGACCCGAAACCCTCAGCGATGATCCTGGCCCTTCGGCTTGACGAGTTGATCAGCCGGGCGCAGTCGAACGATCCGCACGTGCAGGAGTTTCAGAGTATCCTGACAGCTCTTCGGCACCTGCCAGCTCGCAATGAGTTGGATCCTGCCCGAGTCGCAGAACGTTATCGAGAGAAGGAGATCATTAGGCGGCGGCTAGCACGCATCATGGACGAGAGCCAAGCCGTGCAGGCATTTGTCCAAGAAAATGTCGCCATCTTTAACGGGACGAAAGGGGACTCGAAAAGCTTTGATCTGCTGGATCAACTTCTCAGCAACCAAGTGTATCGGCTTGCCCATTGGCGGGTCGCCTCCGAAGAGATCAACTACCGACGTTTCTTCGACATTAACGAGCTGGCAGCCATTCGCATGGAAGATCCTGTCGTATTCCGTTCCTCTCACCAGCTCATTTTTCAGCTCGTGAAGGAAGGATCGGTCACCGGTTTGCGCATCGACCATGTTGATGGCTTGTACGATCCCAGCAGCTACCTTTGGCAACTACAGACCTGGGCCAAAACAGACCTCGTCCCCCGCGCTGGGGAAGCCGAGCGGCCGCTCTTTCTCGTCGTCGAAAAAATCCTCACAAGGGAAGAGACGCTGCCTGTTCAATGGCCTGTCTATGGTACGACCGGGTACGACTTCCTCAACCTGGTCAATGGGCTATTCGTGGATGGCTCACATGAACAGGACTTTAATAGGCTCTATGCCCGCTTTATCGGAAACCGCGTTTCCTTTGACGATCTTGCATATGAAAGCAAACAGCTGATTATGCGGGCTTCCATGTCAAGCGAGATCAACGTGCTTGGATATCAGCTCAATCATCTCTCGGAAATGAATCGACGGTTCAGGGACTTCACGCTGAACAGCCTGATTCACGCCATTCGTGAAATTATCGCCTGTTTTCCTGTTTACCGGACCTATGTAACTCCGGACGAGGAACTCGTGACGGATCGGGATCGGGCCTACATCCGGCAGGCAGTCGCCAGGGCCAAGCGCAAGAACCCTGCATTAAGCGGTCTTGTGTTCGACTTCGTCCAGGAAATTCTACTCAAGCAGGCCAGCTTTCATCACGAACGGGAGCGCCATGATCAGCTCCAATTCGTGATGAAATTTCAACAGATCACGGGCACGGTTATGGCGAAGGGGTCCGAAGACACGGCCTTATATGTTTATAACCGGCTCGCTTCATTGAACGAGGTCGGCGGCGATCCTCTGCAATTCGGGATTTCGGTTCACACCTTCCACGAACGTATGCGTCAGCGTCGGGCGCACTGGCCTGCAAGCATCTGCGCCACCTCGACCCATGACACTAAACGTAGCGAAGACGTACGAGCACGGATCAGTGTCCTTTCAGAAATTCCGCAAGTCTGGAAAACTCGCGTCCAACGATGGAGTCAACTCAACAGAGTGTACAAAACCGAGGTGGACGGAATTCTCGCTCCTGACCGCAACGAGGAGTACTTGTTGTATCAAACGTTGATCGGAGCATGGCCGTTTCGTAAGCAGGACGATGACGAATATAGAAACTTCAATGACCGAATCCAAGCCTATATGGCGAAAGCCCTCAAGGAGGCCAAGATCCACACGAGCTGGGTCAATCCTAATCACGCGTATGACCAAGCGGTGCGTGATTTCATCGAACATATTCTCGCGCGCTCCGGGCCCAATCCGTTCTTGGCGGATTTTCTTCCCTTTCACAGGGAGATTGCGCGTTATGGTGTGTATAATTCGCTCTCCCAGGTCCTCTTGAAAATCGCGGCACCTGGCATACCGGATTTTTACCAGGGCACTGAGCTTTGGGATTTCAGCCTGGTCGATCCGGACAATCGTCGTCCGGTCGACTATAGGACGCGAACCAGCTTCTTGGAGGACTTTCAGCCCCTCAGCGCGATTCAAGGATCCAATCAGAGTCGACTCGTTCAAGAAATGCTTGCTACGGTTCCAGACGGGCGGATCAAACTGTACATCACCATGGTCGGCCTACACTATCGTCGCACTCATGCTCCTCTATTTCTAAGTGGCGAATATGTTCCGCTGAAGGTCGAAGGGACTAAGAAGAGGCATGTATGCGCGTTCGCCAGGATTTATGAGGATCAGGCTGTTGTCGCGGTCGTTCCGATTCTGGTCAAGGGGCTGTGCCACGAGACCGAAACATTTCCTTTCGGTCCAAACGTATGGGAGGACACATGGTTGATAGTGCCGTCCTGGAGACCGGCCTCCTGCTATCAGAACTTACTTACCGGGGAAATCCTTTCCTCGACTGAGGCCGAAGGCAAGCAGAGCCTCCGTTTGGCAGAGGTCATGGGATCCTGCCCGGTTGCACTGCTGGAGCGGGTGACTTGAGCATAGGCAAACATGATCCGAAGGTCCCGAAGTTGACGTTACGTACAACTTCGGGACCTTAATCGACTTGCGAGTCGTGGGAGGTGAGCCTTATGACAGCCCTTTCACCCTATGATCTGCATGAAATTGCCGCATCTTCTCGATATCCTCGGTATCCAGGGTTCGATTCTGCAGCCGTAAGCTCGGATGCAGGGCCTGCTCATAAGTCCTGACCCCTGGAAAGGTTGTTCTGATGAGGACAATCTGTCAGCGACAAAAATCCCGTGACGGCATGGTTGTTTGAGTCAATACTGCCGCGGAATCAGAAGACAAGAGGTCTTGCTCTCCTTAACTGAGGTGATTGTTGTAAACGAGCATTGAGCCTATATGCCATTGAAATCCCGTCTCATTTAAGTTCCCCTTAACACTCCGAGTCTGAAGGCTCTTTGTTTGCATATGTATTGTCTAGATCGTGGCCCCGGATCGATGGAAATATTGAACGGGATCGAGATCAGAGTGTATGAGTCACACTGGATTGGTCGCACGGGGCATTGACCTGAAGCCGGATCAGAGACAACAGAAGATACGCTGAAAAGGATGAATGACCGCTGTGTCAAGTAACCATTCCGTTTTTTTTCGTGCATGGACCTGTGCGAAGTGCTCGGCAAACGCGCCGTGGACTAGCACCGCTGGCTTGAACTTGGCGAGGAGGCTCCGGCCGACAGCATCTATTTTATTACCCACATTCTTCGCGGTCACATGACACACATCGTTGACACCACAACTGACAAGACAGCGTTTACAGTTTGCCGACAATGACAACAAGAGTGAGAAAGGCCAGCCAGTCCATCTGGTGGTAAGGATATGAATTGGAAAAGTTGCTGGCTTGATCGAACAACCCACGTAATCCGCCGACTGGTGGCTGCAACGGCGTCCGCACCAGTGCCGGAGGGACAACTGGGTACTGCCAGCGATGTCTTGTCGCGCATGAAGACCAATTCATGTGTAAGCGAAGTGTTGACATTTGACGGCTCGGGTCTCTGCAGGGCAAAAAGTAAGAGTTTTCCTAACTCTGAAAACTCTCGCAAGAAAATAGGCTTTTGACTGACAATACTGCATCCCGGGATATCCAGCCAAACAATCTCCCATAGTCATTGGTTGGATGGTAGGATGGCGAGGTGCACAGAACATAACCGTTGTCATCATTGGAACAGCAGGGAGGAGACACGTGCGCAAAGCTGACACGCCGTTTTGCTTCACCGGGTCAAGCGAACTGCGAGAGATTCTGGGGAAGGAAGCAGAGGATGAAAAACGGTTGGTAGAATTGCTCGAAGAGGTTCCGCTCAACTCCATCTACTATCATACGCACACCTATTTTTTACGGCACAGTCACGTCGAACGGCTGTATCCAAATGACTTCGCCCAGTGGGTGGCGATGGAAGTCCGAGATCATGTCCTCGGTGAACGCCTTGCCGTGATTGACCCCTTCGAATTACAAGCGCTTGAACCATTGAGGGAAGAGCTCATTTCAGTCATCGATGATCATTTGTCACGCACACCGATTGTGCCGCGGGTGATCTTCGGCAAGCCTTTCAATTTCAACCAGTCCAGAATCCTGGAGGTTTCCACCGGTCTGGAGGTATGGACACTACAAGAATTTCGTAATGCATTATCTGAGGTGGACGTGAGCGCGATCTATTATCATATGTTCGAAGCCCGTCATCGTCTTGGCAAGCAGGAAGGCGACTTTTCAGCCTGGATCGAGGCGAGCCTGGAGATGCCGGATCTAGCCGGGAAATTTCGCGCCATCAATCCGTATCGGGGGAGTCTTGAGCGTCACAGATCCGCGCTCTTAACAGTTTGTGATGAGTTTCTCGGGAAGAGATCCGACTAGCACGAGTGAGGATAACTGCTGTGCCCACCCTGGACCCGCTTTGGTTTAAAGACGCCGTGTTTTATGAGCTGCACGTCAAGGCTTTTTATGACAGCAATGAGGACGGTATCGGAGACTTCCGCGGCCTCATCCAGAAGCTCGACTATCTTGAGTGGTTAGGGGTCACCTGCATCTGGCTATTGCCGTTTTTCCCCTCTCCGTTGAGGGATGATGGCTATGATGTCTCGGACTATCGCGGCGTGTTCCCGGATTACGGCTCACTCGAAGACCTCCGAACCTTTCTTCAAGACGCGCATAGGCGGGGGATTCATGTCATCGCAGATCTCGTGCTCAACCACACTTCCGATCAGCATATCTGGTTTCAAGAGGCCAGACAATCGCCCCGCTCACCCCTGCGCGATTTTTACGTCTGGAGCGACAGTGACAAAAAATATGAGAAAACCCGGATCATTTTTATCGATACAGAGCGGTCCAATTGGACCTGGGACCCCGTCGCGCAGCAGTACTACTGGCATCGGTTCTTCAGCCACCAGCCGGATCTCAACTATGACAATCCTGAGCTGCGCAAGGCCATGCTGGAGGTGATGGCTTTTTGGCTTGATCTGGGGCTGGACGGGTTCCGGTGTGATGCCGTGCCGTATTTGATGGAGCGAGAGGGTACGATATGCGAGAACCTGCCGGAGACCCATGAGTATTTGAAGGATATTCGAAAGTGGATCGATCAGCGGTACCAGGGCCGCATCCTGCTGGCGGAAGCGAATCAGTGGCCGGCCGATGTCCGTCCCTATTTCGGCGACAGCAATGAATGTCACATGGCGTTTCATTTTCCTCTGATGCCGAGGCTGTTCATGGGGGTTCGTAGCGAGGATTGGCATCCGATCGTCGACATGTTCACACACACCCCGGCCATTCCCGAGGAGTGTCAGTGGTGTTTGTTCCTGCGCAACCACGATGAACTGACCTTAGAGATGTGTTCCGGAGAGGAACGGGATTATATGTACTATGCCTATGCTCGGGATCCCCAGATGCGGCGCAACATCGGCATCGCACGCCGTCTCGCTCCATTGCTTGAGAATGACCGGCGCAAGATTGAGCTCCTGAATAGCCTCGTGTTTACTCTGCCGGGCAGTCCCATCATTTATTATGGGGACGAGATCGGGATGGGGGATAATGTCCATTTGGGGGATCGTAATGGCGTGCGCACACCCATGCAGTGGAGCGCCGACCGGAACGCGGGATTTTCCAAGGCCGACCCCTCGAAACTGTATCTTCCCGTCATCACCGATTCGATTTATGGATACCAAGTGACGAATGTGGAAGCCCAGGTCCAAACGCCTTATTCCCTGGTGCATTGGATGAGACGAATGATCGCCATCCGTAAAAAGTGCCCTGCCCTCGGACGGGGCACGATCGCGTTTTTTCGACCGCGAAACGACAAGGTGCTCGTCTACCTCCGGCAGTATCGGGATGAGACACTGCTCATGGTCCATAACCTGGGCGGGTCTGCTCAAGCGGTGGAGCTGGATCTCGGAAAGTTCGCCGGGGCTGCGCCGATCGAACTATTCGGCGAGACGCGGTTTCCACCGATCGGTGAAAGACCATACATGCTAAGCCTCGCGCCGTATGGGTATTACTGGTTCAGGCTGCGTCAGGCGCCTCGCGAGGAAACCATCTATGGAATCGAAGGCAGCGTGATTTAACGCGTTCCCCACTTATTTAGAGCGGAGCGAAAGATATGCGACTGGAGTTGGATGACTATCGGGACAGCGCGACGAAGGGAACGGTCGATTTTCTGTATCGGCTGAGCGATCTGGTCAAGGGAAGGAGTTTCTTGCACGTGAACGCCGTCCGGTACGGGGGCGGCATGGCGGAGATCCTGCGCCGCCTCGTACCGATGTTGACGTCGCTGGGAGTCGAAGCCCGGTGGGAAGTTCTCGCAGGAGACCAGGAATTTTTCGACGCCACCAAACGAATCGGCAACGCGCTGCAGGGCCAGGAACAGTCGTTTACCGAACAGATGTCCCAAACCTATCTCAAGATTAACAACCGAAACGCCCAAGTCCTCAATCTCGATGCCGACCTTGTCATGGTCCATGACCCTGAGCCTGCCGCGCTAATCGAATATCGTAAGGGGGGGAAATGGATCTGGCGCTGCTATCTGGATCTTTCACAACCTCAACGCCGTGCCTGGAGCTTCCTCCGACATTTTGTTGTCCGCTATGACGCGGCCATCTTTTCCGTCACAGGATTTGCGCAACGGCTTCCGATCCCCAAGTTCTTGATCTATCCGTCAATCGATCCTTTAAGCGAAAAGAACCGGGAGATGTCGCGAGTGGAAGTGAACCGGATGATGGACCGCCTAGGGATTCCGAGGGACAAGCCGATTCTGTTACAGGTGGCGCGCTTCGATCGCTTTAAAGATCCGGTCGGAACGATCGCAGCCTACCGGATGGTTAAGAAACATTTCGATTGCCGTCTCATCCTGGCCGGCGGAGGAGTGGCCAACGACTCCGATGGAGAAGCAGTGCTAGCCGATGTGAAAACCGCCGTGGGGCGCGACTCCGATATCCATGTGCTGCAGTTACCGCCCGAAGCGGATAGCGAAATTAATGCCCTTCAGCGAGGCGCCACTATTGTCCTTCAGAAATCCATTAAGGAGGGATTCGGCCTGGCGGTTTCTGAGGCGATGTGGAAAGGCAAGCCGGTTGTTGGAGGAACTGCGGGAGGGATCGCTGATCAGATCGTAGATGGGGTGACCGGTTATACCGTGCATTCTATAGAAGGGGCGGCATTCAGGATCAGGCATTTGCTGAACAATCCTGGGTTGAGTCAACGTATGGGCGGTGCGGCCCGAGAGCATGTCAGACGAAACTTCCTGATCACGCGTCACCTGAGCGATTACTTGACGCTCTTAAAGATATTCACGCACTGATGGCAAGGCGGCGAATGCCTGGTCCACAACACTACCGGCGCTGGTAACGAGTTGCCATGGCGATGACCAAGACGGTTTGGCCTCAGGTTCGCCAGCAATTAGGAGACATCGACAAGATCGAAGTGCTGGTGGGAATTCCCACTTTCAATAACGCCGGGACGGTGGGGCCGGTGGTGAAAGCCGTCAAGGCAGGCATAAGCAAGGTGTGCCCCCATGCCTCTGTCTTGGTGGTGAATGCGGACGCCGGCTCACAGGACGGCACACCGGAAGCCATAAAACACGCTATGGACCCTGATACTCCGACTGCGTTTGTCCAACATTTGGAAGGTAGTTTGCTCTCAGGACCGATCTCACTACAGGCGCTCTCTGAGTCGGGAGTACCCGGTCGCGAACATGCATTTCGAGCGTTCTTCACCATCGCGGAAGACCTGCAGGCAAAAGCCTGCGTCGTCGTTGATGCCAATCTCCGATCCCTTACTTCCGACTGGATGGAAGTATTACTTCACCCGGTCATTGAAAAGGGTGTGGACTATGTTGCCCCCCTCTTTCGACGGGCGAGGTATGAGGGCAGCCTGACGAATTGTATCATTTATCCGCTCAGTCGGGCCCTCTACGGCAAACAGATGCGTTATCAGAGCGGCGGCGGCTATGGATTCTCTAGAAGGCTTGCGAGCCTGTACTTGACGAAGGATGTGTGGGAGGGAGAGGGAGCGTGGTACGGGATCGATAGCTGGTTGACCACCGTTGCCGTAGCTGAAGGATGTGAAGTCTCCCAAGGTTTTTTGGGAACCAGGATTCAGGATGTCAAGCTGACCGGAATCGAACTGTCGGTGGTGCTCGCCCAAGCGGTCGGGGCATTGTTCCATTTCATGGAAGCGTATCAGGACGTTTGGGAAGGGAGAAAGGGGTCGAGTCCGGTCCCGCAATTTGGTTTTCCCTATGAGCCGGGACCTGTGGGCGGCGCCGTCAACGTTGAACGGATGGTGAGAGGATTCCAACAGGGGTTACGAGATCTTCTCCCCATCTGGGAAATTATTCTGGCTCCTGAAACGTTGGCCGGAATCCTCGCCTTGGGCCTGCTCGAGGCGGATGAGTTCCGCTTTCCCGAGGCGCTATGGGTCCAGACCATCTTCGATTTCGCCCTAGCCTATCACGAGAAGGCGCTGCACCGGGATCACTTGCTCAAGTCTCTGACTCCTCTATATCTCGGGCAAACGGCCTCTCTCGTCCTGGGGACCAGAGAGGGGCCCCCAGAGGATGTCGAGCGAGCTATCGAAACACTGTGCAAGACGTTCGAGAGCATGAAACCCTATTTGACTCAGCGATGGAGGTTCCCATGAGTACTATGTGGCAGGAGGCCATGCTCGAGGCATTTCGAGAAACCACTCTGCGGATTGCGCACTTCTTGCCGAAACTTCTGGCCCTGCTGACGTTCCTTGCGCTCGGCGTGGCAGCCGGCTGGCTCGTCAAGGTTCTTCTCTTGCGTCTTTTAAGGGCCTTCCGCTTTGATGCGGTGTGCGAACGGTTCGGACTGGGTTCTTCACTCGGCACAGCGGGGACGAAGCAGTCGATATCCCACCTGGTCGGGCGGCTGTCATTCTGGCTCGTGTTTCTCTTGTTTGCGTTCATGGGAATCGACGCATTAGACCTGACGACTACGGCGAATATGATGAGCGGCATCATCGACTTTCTTCCTCACACGCTTGCAGCGGTCCTACTGCTGCTTTTCGGGGTGCTCCTGGCTAATTTCATCGCTGAGGCGGCCCTGATTGCCACCGTTAATGCCCAGATTCAAGAAGCCCGAATCATCGCCAGATTCATCCGATGGGGTGTGCTCATCTTTACGGCGGCGATGGTGCTGACTCAACTCGGGATCGCCAAAGAGATTGTTGTGGCCGCCTTCTCGATTATGTTCGGCGGTGTTATGTTGGCACTGGCCATCGCAATCGGTTTAGGCGGCCAGAGCATTGCAAAAGACGTTCTGGAACAACGGTTACATCGGAGGAAAATGGAGCAGGACGAAATGTCGCACATCTAGGCTCAAGGTGAGTCTGGGAGTGGGCGATCAGATGGCCTAGATGCGGAGTCCCTGGATGCCTTGAGGTATTGCAGAGACAGGAAGAAGTTCATGCGAGTCAGGATCAGAAGGGGGGTGACGGAGAGGATGATGGGAGTGAACGGAAGACATCGGATCGTTGTCGAGAGCGTGACGCCTGAAGTCGACGGAGGCCGCTATCCGATCAAAAGGACGACAGGCGAAGACGTAGTGGTCGAGGCGGATGTCTTCACCGACGGTCATGATCTCCTTGGGGTGGCGCTTCTGTATCGCCGCGACCGTGATCCGGAGTGGATAGAGGCGCCGATGGCCCTTCTCACGAATGACCGCTGGCAAGCCACTTTTCGTGTGAGCGATCTTGGCCGCTATCGGTATACCGTGATCGGCTGGGTCGATCATTTTCAGACGTGGCGTCGTGATATCAAGAAGAAAATAGACTCAGGCCAGAACGTGCTGGTGGAGTTGCTTCAAGGTGCCCGGCTGATTGACGAGGCGAGTCGGCGTGCCACGAAGGCCGAAAGGAAGTCGCTGAAGGAATGGGCGGACCAACTCCGGTCATCGGATATGCCGGAGTCAGAGCGCATCGATCAGGCCTTAGATCTGGACATGGCCGCCTTAATGGCGAAGCATCCGGACCGACGCTTTGCTACGCACTATGAAAGGGAACTAGTAGTGGTCGTGGATCGGGAGAAGGCCAGGTTCAGCGCCTGGTATGAAATGTTCCCAAGGTCATGTTCCCAGAATGGCGAGCACGGGACATTCAAAGACTGTGAGGAGCGCCTCCCATATATCGCATCCATGGGGTTTGACGTTCTGTACTTACCGCCAATCCATCCCATCGGCGTCACTTACCGGAAAGGAAAGAACGGTTCACCTACCGCCGGGCCGGGCGATCCCGGAAGCCCGTGGGCGATCGGCTTAGCAGATGGGGGGCACAAGGCCATCCATCCTCAGCTGGGAACAGTGAAGGATTTCAGGCAGTTTTTGGACAAGGCGAAATCGTCTGGGCTCGAGATCGCACTCGACCTCGCCTTTCAGTGTTCCCCCGACCATCCTTACGTCAAGCAACATCGGGAATGGTTTAAGATCAGACCAGACGGTACGGTGCAATATGCGGAGAATCCGCCCAAGAAATATCAGGACATCTTTCCATTAGAGTTTGAGACCGAGCAGTGGGAGCCACTCTGGCAGGAGTTGAGAAGCGTCATTCTCTATTGGATCGAGCAAGATGTGCGCATCTTCCGCGTCGACAATCCACATACCAAGCCGTTTGTGTTTTGGGAATGGCTCATTCACGAGATTCAAGAGGACTATCCGGATGTCATCTTCTTGGCCGAAGCGTTCACGCGACCCAAAGTGATGTACCGGTTGGCTAAGCTGGGTTTTAACCAGTCCTATACGTATTTCGCCTGGCGCAGTACAAAAGCAGAGCTCATGGAATATTTTACGGAACTGACTCACAGCGAGGTTCGCGAGTATTTCCGTCCCAATCTCTGGCCTAATACGCCGGATATTCTCACAGAGGAACTGCAACGCGGCGGTCGACCGGCCTTTATGGCTCGCTTTGTCCTGGCGGCCACCTTAGGCGCCAGTTATGGGATTTACGGTCCCGCTTTCGAGCTGTGCGAGAACCGCCCGCGGGATACCGGAAGTGAGGAGTACCTGGATTCAGAGAAATATGGGATCAAGCAGTGGGATATTGAGCGTACCGATGGTTTGAAAGAGTTAATCGGCCTCGTGAATCGGATCCGTCTGGAGAATCCGGCGCTTCACGGTGAGAACCTGTATTTCCATTCGACCGACAATGATCAGCTGATTTGCTATAGCAAGAGCACGCCTGATGGATCCAACGTCATCCTGGTCGTGGTCAACTTGCATCCCTATCAGACCCACTCCGGCTGGGTCCAATTGGATCTCAACCATCTATGGCTTGATCAGCAGCATCCTTTCCAGGTGCAGGACCTGCTGACGAATGCCTACTATCGATGGCAAGGACCGCGCAACTACGTAGAGCTCAACCCGCACTCTGCGCCGGCCCATATTTTGTGCGTGCGTCGTAGGCTCCGCACAGGGCAAAACTTCGATAATTCCCTGTAAGTGGCGTGAGGTTGATCATGCTGGTTGTAAACGAACGTTGGGAGCGTATCTTTGAAGGTGAAGCCCGCGGAAATTTGGAGGCCTCTTTGCCCGACGTCCTGAAGTCGCGGCGATGGTTCTCTGGGAAAGCCCGCGCCATACAGTCAGTCCGTATTGTCGAGTCCGTGCCCATCCCTGCCCGATCGAGCGCCGCGGTCCTGCTTTTCATTCTGGTGGAATACGCGGACGGCGCTCCTGAAATATATACGTTCCCCCTCACGGCGGCCTTGGGTGAGCAGGCTGCTCAGGTTCAGCAAGACCTGCCCGGTACCATTGTGACGACGCTGAAGGTCCGGATCGAAGATCGCGAACAGACAGGAGTATTGTACGATGCGCTCTGGAGCCCAGACTTTTCGAGGATGCTGCTGTCTGCCATTGGGCAAGGAGACCGCTTCACCGGCGAGACTGGCACCCTGATCGCATCCCCCACGCAGGCATATGGAGACCTGATAAGCGGTGAGGCCGCGCTAGACCCTGCGGTCCTGAAAGCGGAGCAGAGCAATACATCCGTCGCATACGGCGATCGCCTCCTCCTGAAGGTCTATCGGCGTGTTGAGAATGGAATAAATCCTGATTTGGAGATCGGCCGGATCCTGACGACGATGAACTTTCTCCATAGTCCTCCTCTGGCCGGATCCCTCGAGTATGTCCGCGCAAATGACGAGATCGTTACGGTGGCCATCCTTCAGGGCTTCGTTCACAACCAGGGAGATGCATGGAAATATACCCTGGAGGCCTTCGATCGTTACTTGGTCCGATGTCGCGCTCAGCCAACTGGGCGAGAGCATGCGCTCACACTCGCTGGAACGCTGCCCGAGATGGCACGGGGAGACATTCCGACTTTCGCGCGCGAGCTCATCGGTCCGTATCTGGATTCAGCCTCCAGATTAGGACAGCGTACGGCCGAACTTCATGTCGCTCTGGCGAACGCTCGAGGCAACCCTGATTTCACGCCGGAGCCGTTTTCGTTGGCATATCGTCGGTCTCGCTACGAGTCCATGGGCCGGTTGGCTTTGCAAACTTGTTTGCTCCTGAAGGGGCGGCTCAGCGATCTGCCGTCGGAGACGGAGCAGGAGGCTCGACAGGTGGTAAGCGATGAGCCTCTGATTCAGGATCGATTCCGCGCTTTTTTGGAGTTGGAGACCCGCGCACTCAGGATCCGGTGTCATGGGGATTATCATCTCGGTCAAGTACTCTGGACCGGACAGGATTTTCTCATCAGCGATTTCGAAGGTGAGCCAGCCCGTCCGCTTAGCGAAAGACGGATGAAGCATACCCCGATCATGGATGTGGCGGGCATGTTGCGATCATTTTGCTACGCGCCCTATGCCGCCCTGTCACGCCAGCAGTCAAATTTTCTCGTAGAGGGAGCCGGAGGAAGGCTCGACCCGTGGATCCGCTTCTGGTACGTCTGGGTCAGCGTGGTCTTCCTGAAGACCTATCTCGGGATCGCAGAGCGAGCTTCCTTCTGGCCCGCGTCGCAAGCAGAATTCCAAGTACTGCTGGATGCGCATCTTCTTGAAAAGGCCGTATATGAAATTGGCTATGAACTCAACAACCGGCCGGACTGGGTGAGGATTCCAGTCCGCGGGGTCCTCGATATACTGGAGATGAATACACGTAAGGCGATGTAGCGGCGAGGTACCTATGAAGAGCGGTCATACTGAAACAGCTGTATCCGACCAGATGACGCTGATGAGCAAAGAAGATCTCTATCTGTTCAATGAGGGATCGCATTTCCATCTCTACCGGAAGTTTGGAGCCCATCCTGTCACGCGCAACGGCAAAGCCGGCGCCTTTTTTTCTGTGTGGGCGCCGAATGCGGAGCAGGTGTCGATTATCGGCTCGTTCAATGACTGGAAGAAAGATGCACATCCCCTGTGCCGCCGTGGGGAATCGGGTATCTGGGAAGGCTTTCTCCCTGGAGTCGGGAGAGGCACGCTGTACAAGTTCCAGATTCGCTCCCGGTTTAACGGCTACGAGGTGGAAAAAACCGACCCTTTCGCCTTTTTTAACGAGATTCCGCCCAAAACTGCCTCGATCGTCTGGGACCTGGACTATATGTGGCGCGATGAAAAGTGGATGGCAAGCCGGAACCAACGCAATGCGTTGGATGCTCCGATGTCAATCTATGAAATGCATGTGGGATCCTGGAAACGCGTGCTCCAGGAAGGGAACCGCTCGCTGAGCTACCGGGAACTGGCCACGACTTTACCCCCATACGTTCAGCGGATGGGTTTCACCCATGTGGAGTTTCTCCCCGTCATGGATCATCCCTTCTTTGGTTCCTGGGGCTACCAGACCACAGGATATTTCGCTCCATCAGGAAATTATGGTACTCCACAGGACTTGATGTTTCTGATCGACGAACTACATCGCCATGACATCGGGGTCATCTTGGACTGGGTCCCTTCGCACTTCCCTACTGACGGCCATGGCCTCAGTTTTTTCGATGGCACTCATCTGTATGAGCATGCAAACCCGCGCCAGGGTTTTCAGCCTGACTGGAAGACTTTGGTGTTTAATTATGGCCGCAACGAAGTGCGGAGTGTTCTCATCAGCAGCGCGATGTTTTGGCTGGATAAGTACCATGCGGACGGTCTCCGTGTCGACGCAGTCGCTTCGATGCTCTATCTGGATTATTCACGAAAGGAAGGGGAGTGGGTCCCCAATCAATATGGCGGGAGAGAGAACCTTGAGGCAATCGCCTTTCTCCGGCGCTTGAATGAAGCGGTCTATAAGGACCACCCGGATGTTCAGACCGTCGCCGAGGAATCGACCGCGTGGCCATTGGTTTCCCGCCCGACCTATGTGGGAGGCCTCGGCTTCGGCATGAAGTGGGACATGGGCTGGATGCACGACACCTTGGAATATATGAGCCAGGACCCATATTTTCGAAAGTACCAACACTATAAATTGACCTTCCGCATGCTCTACGCCTTTAAAGAAAATTTTGTTCTGCCTCTCTCGCATGATGAAGTGGTGTACGGGAAAGGCTCCTTACTCGGTAAGATGCCGGGGGATGATTGGCAGAAATTCGCCAATCTCAGACTGCTATTCGGATATATGTACGCGCAACCGGCGAAGAAGCTGCTGTTTATGGGGAGCGAATTCGGTCAACGGCGGGAGTGGGCTCACGATAGCACTGTGGAGTGGGACTTGCTTCAAGACGGTCGACACAGCGGTCTTCAGCAATGGGTAGCAGACCTGAACCGCCTCTATCGGAAAGAGCCAGCACTCTTCGAGCGCGAATCGGATCCGGCGGGGTTCGAGTGGGTTGATTGTACAGATGCGGAGTCCAGCGTCGTGAGCCTTCTCCGAAAAGGAAAGTCCACCGATGATGAGATCCTGATCGTGTGCAACTTCACCCCAGTTCCCAGACCGAATTATCGGATAGGTGCTTCCC
Organism: Nitrospiraceae bacterium; assembly: GCA_036004925.1. Lineage (GTDB taxonomy): Bacteria > Nitrospirota > Nitrospiria > Nitrospirales > Nitrospiraceae > Palsa-1315. Next base: position 41,535 of record DASYRC010000017.1, read on the forward strand.
GGGGTGGGTTCTGGAAGGAGGTCCTAAATAGCGACGCCGCTCAGTACGGAGGCAGCGGATGGGGTAACCTGGGGGGAATCGATGCTGTCCCCATTCCGCTTCACGGGCGCGCTCATTCCATCACTCTGACACTGCCGCCCCTTGCGGCTCTATTCTTCAAGCATCCCGGCCGTTCGTCGTGAAGAATGATTGTGCGATATCCTCAAACCTGACCACGTCATGCCCCAGTCTCGCAACCGCGCTTTTCGATGAATTCCTTGAATCTTGTGCAGGTCTATCCCCCTGGGCGCGCAAAGTCATCACGAAAAAATGCCCCGCCCCTCAGGCGGGGATGAAAAAGGCGTGTCGCCTCAGGCAGCACGGGTCCTGTCACGTTGGGGCATGGTGATTCTGCGGGGTAGCCAATGCGTCTATAACAGGCGCTATCATCTATTTTGGGCGCAGAAGTCCCAAAAATGGGTTCTCCAGGGAGAGGTGCGCGAACAAGTTTGCGAGCTCCTTCTGGAGATTGCCCGACATCATGGGTTCGATGATCGAAGAGTTGGAAGTGGATACGGATCATGGCCCCCCGCTTTTGAGTTTCCCGCCGAAGTATTCTCGAGCAAGTGGTGGGGACAACGCGGTGAGTGCGCGAGAGACTCGCGCGGCATTACCGGGAGTGCGCAAGTAGCTCTGGGGTGGAGAGTCTGGGGAGGACGGGTATGTTGCGCGTACTGTGGGGATCAGGTGACGGCCGACGTGAGCAAGAAGTATATTGGGTCTCATGAGGCGAAGAAGTGAGGGGTTGAACAATTGGACCTCTTCTAGCAGGCTGGGGGAAAAAAATTTTTTGGCACGGCAGAACTTCGATGGCCGGCATTTCAAGCACTAGAGGAGAATACCCTGTGGGATGCTCAAAAAGGCTGTCCAACAAGGCCGCAGCAAGCGAAGCGGCGCTAGGCGGACGCTTCGATACGTTGAGCCTCTGAGCGGAGCGAGAACGCCGCATGGGAAAAGGCGCGTCCCGGCGCGCCGGGGTCGGGCGAGTGAGAAGAGCGAATTTTTCAGCATCCTGCTAGAATACCCCGCCAGGAAGGGGGAGGTTCTTTGCTCGCACGTTGGGTTCAGCCGTTCCCCTTAGGCTACCTGTGCCAAAAGGTCCAGGACCGCTTCATTCCATCCTACCGGCCCTATTCCTGGCGCACGAATCATTCCAGACAGGTGGAGATCAGGGTCATAAGATCCGTCTGGTTTCTGGACGAGAATTGGATAATCCACCATGGCGAGCAGGGGTGCGTCGTTGATGCTGTCTCCGATCCCAATCGTTTCGATCCGCTCCGTTTGTCCCCTCATGCGTTGTTGTCGATGGTAACAGCGCAGGAGCACGGAAGCAGCAGCCCCCTTATTGTTCTCCCCCATCAGATGAAATAACCTTCCCCCTTTTGTCCATCGAAGGCCCCGGGTGACGATTTGCCGGCAGACTTCTTCGATGAGTGCCTGAGGGCCTTGCAGGAGATAGGGCTCGTCGTATTCCCGTTGCTTGGCCAGTATGGCGTCGGCATATGGGAGCCCGGTCACCTGCATAATGGCTTCTACCGAGAGGTCGCCAAAGCCCTGTAACGGTGTTTCAACAGCATCTTCGATTTGTTTCAGTACCTCTCGTAGCATGTGATAGGGAAGGCCTAATTCGATGACTTGGTAGGGAGACTTGGCGCGCATGCGTTCCAAGGGGAAGTCGAAGAGGCCGGGAGGGATAAACACCGCGCCGCCGTTTTCGACAATGAAAGGGTCATGATGGCCGAGGCGCTCTCGAAGTGGTTCCATTTCCGCGCGCGTTTTACTGGACACCAGTATGAGCGGAATACTTTGCTCACGGAGCGCAGTGAGGGCTGGTGTGGCAGCCTCGTAGGAATAGGTCGTGCCGTCCAGGAGCGAGCCATCCAAGTCTGTGAAGACGATCAAGTAAGGCATGGGCTTACGTCGTTACCAGTGATGTAGATCATCATCAGTCTTGCTGGATTTTGATCGGGCCACCAGCCGTCGTTCCACGAACTCTTTTGCGAGATCAGCTGCACCGAGTCCGAATGCAATCGCTCCGGCCAGTACGATTCCTCCCCAGGTAATACCGAATCCCACGACGACGATGTGTTGGGCAATGCCGAGTTGCTCTAGCGCCATGGCCCCCGCAAGGGCTTGTATCCCCCAGCGGGAACAGGCTGCGATGAGTCGGGCGGGAGGCAGTCCAGCGTTGACGGCGGCGATCAGAACGGCTTGGGATACAAAGTTCGAAAGAAAGTACCCAGCCAGAAGAATGACCGCTGCCGTCACGAGATGGGGCACGTAGGCCAACAGTGACTGGGCGAACTGGTTGATCGGAGTCAGGTTCAGGGCTCCCAACGCCGCGATCGATGCCAGCATAAGCACCGTCCAATAGATGCTGCGACCGACGATGCGAGAGGGATCGGTCTTGACCCCTCCACGCAGGAGCGCCGCATTCATCCCCAGTCGATCACAGAGATGGTCGAATCCGATCACGCGAAACAGCCGTTCAGTGAAGGAACCGAAGGCCCACGCGGTGAAGAGGCCACCAATCAGGATAATGCCCATGGCGAGTACATAAGGGAGCTCGGTTAGCACCTGGCGTCCGAGCAATTCCAACGGCCCTAGAAGCGCTTGGTTAATAAAGTCATTCATGATCACCTCCTGCGTCGGTGTTCGTGTGGTGCAACAGAGCCGGCGCTGCGGGTTGCAGCGCCGCCGGTTGCCAACGTTCAACCAGATAGGGTTTCATGCGTTCGAACGTGTTGCACAAGGTTTCGATCTTCTGTTCTGCCTCCGTGGACGTAAGACCTTGGGTGGCATCGGCGAACGATGCGGTCCGACCTAAGTACAGGGGGGTTAGGGCTTTCAGGAGGTGATCGCGCGGCATGATTCGTTTGCGGTACGCGGTGGCCGCATCGTAGACGACCTGTACCCACAACTCATCGGGAATACGACAGTCGGTGCCGGATGTCCCCTGGAGGTTGCGCAACTGAGTGAACGTGTCGTCGGCCAGGATCTGTCGCCAGATGGGTTCAAGATCGGTGAGGCCCTGTCGATAGTGCGACACCATCCGCTCCACGTTGACATGGACCGGTTCGACTCCGACCTCGTAGGGAAATCCAAAGAGTGGAACCGGCTGCGACCCCTTCTGATGGGACCAGAGGCCTTCGTGCTGTTCCATTAAGGCAAAGAGCGCTCCCATCACTTGCATCAACATTGCCGACAGGTCGGCAGCAGGATCCTTCGGATTATGGATTTTTGCGCCAAGGAAGCTTTGGCAGACCCGTGCGCCGCTGGCAATGGCTTCCGTCGTCATCCAGATATCGATGCCGAACCGAGCCACTTCCGATTCCCATACATGTTGGTCGAGATAGTGGGCCGCAAGTGCACCGGAAAAACCAAACTCCCCGCCGATGGGTTGGCGGATCCGTTGCCCGTAGAGCGCCCTGGTGAGTGGATAGGCGAGGCTGTTCGTGATCGTGCCGTCGTATTTGTGGCGCAGATAGTAGGGTGCGACGTAGTCGTATCCCCCTTCCATGATCGGGCGAAGTAACAGTTCGATCCATTCCGGTGAAATGCTGCGGAGATCCGCGTCTACGACTGCGCAGGCCCTGGCCTTTAGTCGTCGCGCAATCTCGAAAATTGTCCGGAAAGCACTGCCTTTTCCGGGAATGCCATGGTAAGGAGTGACGATCCGATGCAGGATGCTTTGCTGGTCGGCGATGAAGAAGTGTTGGAAGTCGATGGCGGTGCGGGCGACGATGGCCGGCGTCTCATCGGAAGAGCCGCCGTCGGAGTTGACCAGGACGGCCCGATGACCAGGGAAGTGTTTAGCGAGGCCCACGCTTACGGCCCGTACGACATGCCCGACTGTGTCCGCGTTATTGTAGCTTGGAATCCCGACGAGAATCTCAGCCGAACCGATATCCTGGAGTCGTGCTTCAGTTGGTGCAGTGAGTGGTGTGAGACCGTTGTTCATGACGGAGTGGCTGCCGGTTCAGACGTGGGGTCCCAGGCGTGATCTGCTTCGACGGCGTCGACCAGGCGATCGAAAATATCGGGCACGGCATGGGTCACTCGACTCCAGTTGGAAATCATGGGGACACCAAGCGGATCATCGAGGAACCCGTCGGTGGCCAGTTTCATGCCTTTCAAGAAGACTTCAACGGCCGTCCGTTCTTGGTGGCGGTCGAACGTGAGGCTGTTGATAGCCGCGTCGTTTTCGTAGCGGCTGATCGCTTCCTGCGCGGCTTGCAAATACGTCGCCCGCAAGGTCTTGAGGATCCCGTCAGATAAGATGACGCCTTCGCTCGCCAGGTTTCTGAAGAGCGATTTCGTGATATCGACGCACATCTTGAGGAGGCCGGCATCAGGATTGTGATCCGAGAGTTCTTGGTGTTTGTGCTCATAGGCATCCGCAATATCGGCTTGGCAAATGCGGCGCAAGGCGCAGTTCCGATAGACCTCCGCGAGGACACCGATTTCGAGACCCCAGTCACCTGGAATTCTATTGGTCCAGGCCAGGTCCCGCACCATGGCGAACTCGCCGGCCAGAGGGTAGCGAAAGCTGTCGAGAAACGTCAGGAGTGCGTGAGGCCCCACGAGCTGTTGGAGGCTTCGGATCATGGGGGTGATGAACAGGCGTGTCACCCTGCCATGGAGACGGTCGGTGACGCGGCTGTAATAGCCTTTACAGAATTCATAACCGAGGTTTGGGTTGGCGATGGGATAGCAGAGGCGTGCCAGATACTCCCGATTGTAGCTTGTGATATCGCAGTCGTGGAGTGCAATGACCTGGCTGTGGTTTCTGGCAAGCACATAGCCGAAGGCTGTCCAACAGCCTCGTCCCTTACCCTGCAGGCCGATATCGAGGTTGTGATCGACCAAGAGCTTGAGGATGGCTTGGATGCGAGCTCCGTCATTCCAGATGAGACGAACCCGCTGAGGGAGTACGGAAAAGAACTGCTTAGCCAGGCGAAATTCCAAAGCCGAGGCGCGATCCAACGAGATGACGATTTCGTTGAGATACGACACACTCTTAAGAGTTTCCACGATGGCCTTCAATGCCGGGCGTCCCAATTCTGCGTAGAGAGAGGGGAGGACCAGGGCGATGGGATTGACGCGCCCATAACGCGTCAACTCTCGCTCCAGTTGGTCGATGTTCGGCTGTCCGAGGCGGTGAAGCACCGTGACGACACCGTTTTGGTAGAAGTCTGACATTGGGGCCTCCGATGAGCGAGTCGCCTGCACGGCCTGGCAATGACATGCAGCGGGATCAGGAGCGGGCGTCAAAGACGTGCGCCGCATTCACCAAGCCAGCACTGCTGCAGTATAATACAACAATTGTGCAGGCGATATGCCACTAGAGTATATTTCGAACGTACGATGTTCCGGGAGCGAACCAGCGGGGGAAGTGAAGGAGGTGATGGCAAAAACCTTCACTTCCAGCAGTCTCACGTGAATGCCATGAGGTTTCTCGCCCCTTCTCCCCGCTCAAGTACACGTTCCTCATGGTTATGTGAGAGTAGGCGCCACGCATTGACTTTAGTCCGTCAGTTGCAACGCGACCGAGTTTGCGCCAAGAAGCAAGGGTCATCGACACTCATTGGGCCTTGTGGGTGGATTGTGGCAACGCGGGTTTTTACGCGAGCCCTGTGAATCGTACGGAAAACACTGTGGATTAGTGTTCCCTACATGGTGAGGTCGCTCAAAGGGCGCGGCTTGCAGCGTCTAACTGCTCAAGGCCCATTCGGGCTTGGGCTGCGTAATACTGATAGCGTGATTGCGGAAAGTTTATGATGACCATGTGAAACATTTCTTGTGCGACGTTCAGGCGTCTCATTTCCTGCGCGGCCTGGCCAGTATGAAGGGCACAGTCGGCAGCCATCGCTGCTGGATCGGCTGAGAGGCGGAAGGTCGGTCCTAGGGGAACCGGTTCATTCTTTTCAGGGAGGATCGGACCTTCGGAGGAGTCGATCGTGTTTACCGCGCGACTCAGTCGTTGTGCATCCGCACGCATCGAATCAAGGTTTTCGCTTCGGTGGCAGTGGGTATAGGTGCTCCATAGATCCATGAAACGGCCATTCTCAAATAGTGATGATCGGGAGGATTGACTGCTCGTGTCGCACCCGCTGAGAGGGATCAGGAAGGTCAACATGAGTGTGAACACCCAACGTTTCTCGCGATGCATAGGACCACTCTCTCCTTGTCCCGATCTTCTTACTTACCGTTACGTACCGCCGTGCGGTTCAACTCTCTCGCTCACGTATGGACTGATTGTTGAACCGCATAGTCAAGGAATTCCAAGAGCAGCGTGAATTCATTTCCTTTGCGAACCCACGCGAACGCTCCCCGCTCAACCGCCTCGTGGGCCAGGTCGTCCTGTTCTGAAGAGAACACCACAACAGGAGTTCCAGGCCACTTCATGCGGCTGACTGATAGGAATTCGAAGCCGTCCATCTTTGGCATATGGTAGTCGGTCAACACAACCCCAACCGAGTGTTTTCCCATCTGCTCCAAGGCTTCCAAGCCGTTCGCCGCCCCATAGACCATGTATCCAGCGCTGACGAGCCTTACGGAGAGTAGATAGCGTAAATCACGATCATCATCGACGACTAACACGCTTTTGTTGTTCAGTGCCATATTGCTCTTGTCTCCTTTCTGTCTATCTCTGGGCGACGACTGCACAAACGTTACCGGAAAGGTTTCCCCACCAGCTTCGGATGGGTCCCGCCGTACCTACGTGTCACTGCGTTCCACTCATGACGATTATGATTGTTTGAGCATGTCCATCCGGCTGGACCCATAATTGAATACGGTCGCCGGCTTTGGCTTGACCGAATATCTCGGTGTCTTTTCCGACATGAACCTGTCGTTCCACACCCACAATGTCTTTGACGACATAGCTATTGCCATCGATTCTAAGCAGGTCCGCCTCAAACGAGGGTGGCGGAGGTAGTGTGCTCAGGTTTTGTTCCAACCCAGAAAAAGATAGGGGGACTGTCCAGAAGCCCCACAGGGCGAGAATCATTGCATATAGTGAAAGCTTGGCCTTGGCCATCGTGTTCCCCTTGTCCGTCCTCCATCCTGACACCTTGTGAAATTTCTTCTTACTCCGCATCAACGTAAGCCCTAAGCCATGTCGTAGATTGTCAGGTAAATGAGTGAGACTGAGACAATGTGCACCAGAGCAAACGTCAGACCGCGCTGCCAGCCAGTGGGTCCACCGGCGGAAATTCTACAGAAAATCAAACCGATAGACGAACGGAGGACGCCCTCATGGAGCTGTGGAGGATCGAACGTTCACGGGAACAAGTTGTCGCAGTGAGTGGGAGAGATCAGCGGGAATGCATGGTGGCATGCGGATTTCAGACTGTTGGAGAAGTTGTCTCGCGCAGGAACAGGTTGCCCGTTGATCGGGTCAGCCTTGACCGTACTGGCGGAGCTTGCGCAGGAGCGTCTTGCGGTGAATACCAAGGGTAGCGGCTGCCTGGCCGTGGTCCTGATGATGGGCCTCTAGCACACGAAGAATATAGTTTTTTTCCATGTCCTCCAGGGTGTTCCACCCGCGAATCTGCGTATTGTCTTGAACCGCCACCGTCCGGATCGTCTCAGGCAGATCCTCAGGGGTGATGATGGGATGCGGGGTCAAGGCAATGGCTCGCTCGATCACATGCTCGAGTTCGCGTACGTTGCCAGGCCATGAATAACGTGTCAGCAAAGGAATGGTCTCCGGTGAAAGACCAGATACCGGCTTCTCCTTGGTCCGTCCGAATTTTTCGACGAAATATCGGCTCAGAAGCGGAATGTCTTCAATCCGATCGCGCAACGGAGGAAGGATAATGGTAACGACTTCCAGCCGATAAAAAAGATCCTCGCGAAATGTCCCAGCCTCGACGAGCGGTTTCAACTCCTTTTTCGATGCGGCAATGATTCTGACGTCAATTGCACGAGGTGTCTCGCTCCCGACACGCCGAATCTCGCGTTCCTGTAGTGATCGGAGCAACTTGCTCTGCATCACCTGCGAGAGATCGGCGATCTCGTCCAGGAAACAAGTGCCCAGATGCGCTTGTTCGAGCAGTCCCTTCTTGCTTGCGACGGCCCCGGTAAATGAGCCTCGTTCATGTCCGAAGAGCTCGGATTCCAAGAGCGTTTCGGCTAACGAACCTGTATCGATCGCGACGAACGGCCCGTTGCTTCTGCTACTGTTAGCATGGATGGCGCGTGCGATCATTTCCTTTCCGGTTCCGCTTTCTCCATAAATCAGAACCGTGCTGTCTGTCTCTGCGACTCGCGCGACGAGTTTATATACAGCTACCATGCCGGCACTGCTGCCCACGAGGTTGTCGAATCGGTATCGCTCACGCAATTGGTCGCGCAACGAACGATTCTCTCGTACTAACTTCTTGTGTTCGAGCGCCCGCCGAACCACCAACCGAATGTCATCCACGACGAATGGCTTGCTGAGATAATCGAAGGCCCCGGCCTTGATGGCATCCACCGCCGTCTTGAGGGATCCGTAGGCGGTTAACAGAATCACCAGGACATCCGGCGCTTTCTCGCGCACTGCAGCCAGCAAGGCCAGTCCATCCATGCCGGGCATATGAATATCGGTGATCACCAGGTCCGGCTGCCATTCGGCAAGTTGGCGCAAGGCCGACTCCCCATCTTCGGCGGTTTCGACCTGGTATCCTTCCTTCGCAACAACCTCGCGCAGCAAGGCCAATGTTTCGGCGTCGTCGTCCACTACCATCACGCGAGACTGTCGTAACATCAGCGCGATCCTCCGTCGGTTGGAAGCACGATTGTGAACCGAGACCCTTTCCCCGGGTTGCTATCCACCTTGATTTGGCCCCCATGCGCCCGTACTGTTTCCATCGCGATCGCTAGCCCCAACCCCGTGCCGCGTCTCGCCTTTTTCGTCGTGAAAAACGGCTGAAAGATCTGGGCCATTTGCTCGGGTTCCATCCCGCAGCCTGTATCGGCGAATTCCACCTTCACCCACGTTCGGTGGTCTGGCTGCTCCAGCTCGGCGTGGGGAGAGATCCGCGTGACCAAGGTTCCACCAGCCGGCATCGCATCGAGTGCATTCTCGATCAGATTGTTGAACACTTCCTGGAGTTGCTGGACATCGGCCTCGATTTTTTCTACTTTCTGGCTCCATTCGATGACCAGTGCAATCTTCCGGCGTTCGAACTCCGGCCTGAAGAGGGCGATACACTCTGCGACGCACGTGTTCAGATCGATGGGAGATCGAACCGGCTCCGGTCTCCTGGCATACAACAACATGTCTTGAATAATTTTCGATGTTCGTTCGATCTGACCCTCCACCGTCTCCAGCCGTTGTCGAGACTCTGTACTCAAAGTCGGATCCTCAGCCATGAGCTGGATATGGCCGGACAGAGCAGTCAAGGGAGTACCGATTTTATGCGCCACGGTAGCGGCGACCTGCCCAATCGCCGACAAACGTTGTGCGCGCGCCGCATCGCGCTGTGCCGCCGAGAGCAGTTCGTTCGTGTGGGCCAGCGCTCGATTTTTTTGCAGCACCTCGGCGGTCGCCTCGCTGACTTTCAGCTGAAGGCTGTCGTTCATTGCCCGCAGGGATTCTGTTAATTGCGCATTGTCATGAGTTGCTTCCCGGATCTTCCTCACCATGTGATTGAATGTACCGGCAAGTTCTCCGAGTTCATCCTGTTGTTCAACAGGTACGACCGACGTCATGGTTCCTTGGGAAACCGATTCGACGGCGGTGAGCAGTCGCTTCACAGGTCGATGCACCTTGAAGTACAGAAACAGATTGATCGCGACTACGATCGCCAATCCAGTCAGCAATCGCCTAGTTCTGGAGGCCTGCCGCAATGATTTCAAGGCCTCATCCATTTGCAGGGTGGAGAACTCGGCATAGGTCGCCCCAACGACGGCATTCCTCAAGAATATCGGGGCAGCCAGGAAGACGCGATGGGTGTTCGTCCGATCCGCATAATCAATCAGGGGCCGCCGTTCCTCGCGCACCCGCTGAACAAGGTCGGGAGCCCCCTCTTGACGAGGCAGCTCCGTGGGACCGGCGCTCGTGATCGGCAGAGGACCCTCTTCCGGTTTGTTGGGGGGAAACTCGTACATTACGATATTGAGAAGATCCGGCAGAGTTGCCAGGATCTTCTCCAGCTCTTTGGTCCTCGCCTCTCGATTCGACAGCTGGGCGAGACTGGTCACGTTCTGGTCGACGGATCGCCCGACGGCCAGCGCCGCGTCGCGGATGTTGTCTTCCACCGTGTGCTGGATCGAGCGGGCCTCGAGCCATTCGGTCGTAGCCGCGGAGAGGCCGACGATGCAGATGATCATCAGCGTCATCTTGACTTGAAGGCTGAGTCGGTGCCACCGGTTCAGCATAGCCCATGGTAGTCCCTCATGTTTCCTTGTTCAATCAGAATTCGAGACAAGATGTCTGCAGCGGAATAAGTTGTCTCTCATTCTTGATGAGCAATCCGCGACGTTTCACGTCTCGCAGCATCGGTCATCGGGATAAAACCTCGAATCTTCCGAATCTTCCGCGTTCTTGAGACGGCAACGATACGGGACCATTCTTAGGCATCTGGTTTGCTCAGTCTCCACGACAGGACCTTCGGACATCTGGAGAAACGCATCGTGAATGAACGAATTCTTCTGGTCGAGGCCGATGTTGTGCTAGGGGCCGTTTTAGCGGAAGTGCTACGGCACAGTGGGTATGAGGTGATCTTCGTGAGAACGTTACAAGGCAAGGTTGAGGGTTTCGATTCTCTGAGCGCCGTGATTCTGGATATTGATACGACCTCTCCGGAAAAAGAATTGGTCTGGCTCGGCATGCTTCAGCCTTACGACGAGGCGATGGCGATCGTTTTGATGGGTCTGGAGGTATCACAGGAACTGCGCCATCGTCTGCGCCTACATCTCGGTCCCCAGCAGACCAACGCTCTAACCATTGTACCGAAGCCGTTTCGGAATGAAGAATTGCTCGCTGCCGTTCGACAGGCGCAAGAGAGTAGTTTGCCTGGACGGGCAAGAAGATAGAACACAGGGCGCTGTGAGAAGAGCACGACACGTCGAGAGAAAGTTGGAAACCATGAGATGCGCACGCTGTGCTGGCCTGGTGGTGGCTGAACACTTTATTGGTGGGGGGACCTCCATCGGAGGCTGGACCTATGGTGGATGGCGCTGTGTCAATTGCGGTGCGATCGGTTTATCCGGGCAAGCAGGTGCGCTTCATGTGATGCGAAATGTTGCAAGAGGCGAAAAAAACGGCGGGCAAAGTCGTGCGCCGAGCACAAAGTTTCGTCGGCCATGAGTAGCAATCGGATCAGCGATAACAGGCCGAACGGTGTGAACCCTTCAGAGTTTCAAGGGAAGTAGCACCATGTCCAGAGTCATTAGGTGCATGATCGTTCTGCTGTTCAGTCTAAGCCTCGTTGTCCCGAGCGCCATGGCTCAGGGTGAGATGTCTATTCAAACGATTAGGGGCGATCTGTTGTCCATCAAGGGAGACGTCTATGTCATCAAAGACATCTTCGGGAGGCTCGTCTATCTCTACGTCGACAGGAATACGAAACGCGAGCGCATGTTGGTCCCGGGCGAGAGAATCGAGGCAGATGTGGTTATAGGTGAGAGAGTCGTCGCAATTCGACCGGCGAATTAAGCCCATGATGAAAGGAGCCGTCCGATGAGAATTGCCCAGGTTGCCCCCTTGTGGGAGAGCGTTCCACCGAAACTCTATGGAGGAACGGAACGGATCGTGTCCTACCTCACCGAAGAACTGGTTCGGCTCGGTCACGACGTGACCCTGTTCGC
>DASYRC010000018.1:0-26711 GCA_036004925.1 Nitrospiraceae bacterium
GATTGAGACACGGCGAATTGGCACACTTGACACAAGAAGGGGGTGGCAGGTGGCCAAGAAACGCGTGGGTAAGTTTCCGAAGGTCTTTCGACAGATGGCCGTGGACCGGCTGACGCAGAGTGACAACATCGTAGAACTGGCGAAGGAACTCGGCATCAGTCGGCGGCTGTTGTACACGTGGCGCGAGCAGCTGGAGCCGCAGGAGAGCAATGGACCGTCGGCGAATTCTGCCAAGCTCCGGAAAAGAGGTCAGCCGACTCAAGCGGGCGTTGCCTGAGAAGGTGCTGGAAGTAGATGTTTTCAAAGGGCCTTTCGCCCACATCCGGGACGTGATGTCGAGGCAAGGCTCATTGAGAATCGAGCGGATGTGTGAGCTGGCACAGGTCAGCCGGGCGGATTTCTATCGGTCGTTGCAGGCGGACCAACCCAGAGAAGAAGAGATGGCGGTGCGGACGGCCATTCAGGGAATCGCCGTCGCACACCGGCGTCGGTATGGCTACCGGCGCATCACGGCGGAACTGCGTCGGCGTGGGATGCTGGTCAACCACAAACGGGTGGTGCGGCTCATGCGGGAAGACAACCTCCTGGCGGTCCAACCACGGGCCTTCGTGGTCACGACCGATGCGCAGCATGACTTGGAGGTGTATCTGAATCTCGCCAGTCGCCTGACGTTGACTGGGATCAATCAACTCTGGGTGGCGGACATCACCTACATCCGGCTGAAGGGTGAGTTCGTCTACCTAGCGGTGATGCTCGATGCGTATTCACGCAAGGTCGTGGGCTGGGCGCTGGACCGCGCGCTGGCTACCCGGTTGCCGATCGCGGCCCTGGCGCACGCCCTCGCGGAGCGGCACCCGCCGCCCGGGTTGGTCCACCATTCCGATCGCGGCGTCCGGTATGCATCCGAGGCGTACGTGACCCTGCTGCGAACGCACCACATAATCCCGAGCATGAGCCGACCGGCCAACCCCTATGACAACGCCAGTTGTGAGAGTTTCATGAAGACGCTCAAGCAGGAGGAGGTCTACGCCAACACCTATCGGGATCTCGACCACCTGCGTGCGAACATTGCCGCGTTCATCGAGCAGTACTACATACAATCGTGGCCGGTTGCATTCGGCGCTGGGCTATCACTCACCGGAAGAGTTCGAGCACGCGGCCCGTTCGGCGACCCCTGCGACCGGAGCCACTATGCAGTTTTTCAGGCCTCGAGCGCTCGCTCAAGCGGCATCATCAGCCAGGGATCAGGCTGAAGCAACAGAGGTGGTGTGAGGAGTAACATTCATTGAACCGCCGAGTGTGCTCATTCTGGTGTCTCAACGGAGGGGTTCACCCCAAAGTGATGTGCTAAATTTGTGCTTAAAATCTGCAAAACAGATCCAACTCTACAGAATCAATGGAATGTACAGAATCATCTCAAGTCCTTGTTAGCAAAGAAAAAACGGGAAAACCTTTGCAACATCGAGCTGTTCGAATCATTGGCCTTCTGCCACTCTTAATCGGCGGGCCGTAGGTTCGACTCCCGCGCATCCCATCGTGTTGTTGCAGTAGCTCCCGGCAGCGGCCGACTGGCTATCACCTGCGAGGCGCACCGCTCGCGCCAGTAACACTGTCACTCCCGCCGCTTGTTCCTCTCCGGCACGCCGGCGGCGGCCGCTGCCTCGTGTTTCCTCTGTGAAATGTGCATTGGCTCTCCTTTTCCTGTGCGAGAGCCAACTGCATTTCAACAAAGGAGGCAACAAGATGGCTACGAACAAACAGCCCTCAAACACGCTGCGATGCGGCAACATCAAAGCCACGATCTGGCAGAATGTCAGCGAGAAGGGTCCGTTCTTCGCAACGACCTTCTCCCGCCCGTTCAAGGATCAGTCCGGGGCGTGGCGCAATGGGACATCGTTCGGTCTCAATGACCTTGAGGCGCTTCTAACTGTCGCGCGTGAGGCCAAGGAGTGGATTGCCGCTCACGCCCACAAACTCTGAGGGTATGAATGGGAAACCTCCGGTCTTCGGGGGCTTCCCTCACATATGGTGTACTGCCCCGATTAATCTCCGGACAGTTTATTGAACATTGCCAACCTTTAATGTAGCCAAGAGTCCAGTCGTCTTCGATGCACCATTTCTCCAGGGACATCCAATTGCACTCGCTCGTGACTTTGTGGAAAGAGCCTCGGCTGTCTTCCGCTCCGATGGGTTTTGAATAAATTCAGTGGGTTTCCCGCACCCGCCCGACTGAGATGCCTGTCCAAATCTCAAGTCGGGCACAACACATGATTGGTCACGGCGGTCTCGACACTCATCAGTCCAAAGTTTCTGTTGCAAGCATAATCGAGACAGAGTAGGCTGACTGGGTTATGCTCAATCGAACCGGCAACAGTATTGCCAGGACACGATCGAGGGGTGTTCGTACAGTCGTCATCCTATTTCTCTGCCTCTCTGTCATCATGCAGATGCTGGGAGTACCATCCACACTCCTTAGCCCGGCGCTATCCCTCGAGACGCTAGACGCATCGGTCTTCGAAGGGTTTTCCATTCCTCCGACAGTGCCTCAGCTCATGCTTTCATCCGAAACAGTACCAGTGACGGACGCTCAACCATCTGTGCATGTGCCGATTCTCGCCTCCGGACTGTTTCGTCCTCCTGTTCTCTAGTTTCGTTTCCTTGCCCCACACCACAGCCGCACTTCTCCTACATGAGCGCGGGGACTCCCGTTTCCATTCGTATTTGAGGGAACGCTGCGGCTGAGAGAGGTCGAAACGTTGTTCCGCTTGGGGCGGGGTGAGCGATCTGGTTACCATCCCCGCAGGCGAGTCGATTAACCTCAGGTTCGTTCGTGAGGGGGTACTCCAATACCACGGGTGGTTCGATGCCGAAAGTCCCAAAGGAACGATCAGTCCGACGGCAGCCGTTCAAGTGGAGAAGGGGCGCTGACGTCACCACCGATTACCGAGGGGCCGCCTTCTGCATCGTCAGCAGCCTGCATGACGGTAGGAATCTCGTTACCAAAAAATTCGTTGCAGCGCAAGTCGACGAGCAACGCATGCTGATCCTGAGTCAATATACCGGCGCGGCCACTGAGTTACCCGATGCGCTGATCATCAATCCGTACAACATTGATCAGTGTGCGGCCGCCCTGCACCTGGCCCTGACCATGTCCCCAACCGAACAACGGACTCGCATGCACAGCCTGCGCGGCATCGTGCAGGAATTTAACGTGGATCGCTGGGCCGGGCGCATGCTGATGGATGCGGCCCGCATGCGGCAACAAGCCCGTCTCGTCCGCCAAATGGGAGCGCGTGACGCACGAACCACCACGGGAGGTCAAGTATGACCTACCTGTTTTCTGACGAAGGACGCCTGGCGCTGTGCGTCCTCACGACCCGCTCCATTCTGTACGCCTTCGATTTCGACGGTACGCTCGCGCCGATCTCGTTTGATCGTGACGCCGTCGAGATCCCACCTTCCATCAACGAGTGGATCAAGGAACTGGCGAAACGCGCTCCCTGCGCCGTGGTCTCAGGCCGGGCGCTCGCCGATCTCGCTCCTCGAATCAACGACACGGTCCCGTATCTGATCGGGAATCACGGAATCGAGAGCCCCCTGACCCCGCTCCCCACACTTCTCTGGGCTGAAGGGATCTGTGCGGCATGGAAGCGAGACAACATTGCAACCCGTCTTGCCGAAGCACTGAAAAGCCTGGGCGGAGAGGTGGAAGACAAACGGTATTCCCTTACCGTTCATTATGGAGCTCACTCACAGAAAGCCGGAGTCCGGCTCGCAATTCTCACGCTTCTTCAGCAATTAACCCCCGTGCCTTATCTCATTGCCGGCAAATCATCGATAAATGTGCTCCCTCCTGGGCAGAGCGGGAAAGGGCTGGCGGTCTTGGCGCTGATGCGTCACCTCCGGCAAATCGGTCTGTTTTTCGTTGGTGACGATGAGACGGACGAAAACGTGTTCGGACTCACGGAAGGGCTGGTGATAGGGATTCGTGTCGGAATACACGCCGAATCTCAAGCGAAGTTTTATATCAAACATCAAGGTGAGATGGAGGTAGTCCTTCGGTTCCTTGTCCACCGACTCGACAGGACGCCGGAAGCTGTCGACCATGGCGGCCGGCAGACGAACGACATGTGAGAAGCATCCAATGATTCATAAGACACACGCGAGCAAGTTGAGCGAATGGGGTCCGGCAAGCTTTCGCACGATCGTCGCGTGTTCATGGTTAGTCCTGGGAGCCTGCGGGAAGGTGCCACATTGTGTGGCGGTCGCGGGAATGAAATGCTCGGAGAATAATCCGACATGATTAGCAGCGACGAGCACTCGGTCAAGGATACTCCTGGCCTCAGGGGTCCGTCCCAACCGGACACGCGCTTGGGCGATCCGATCGGCTGGCGAGGCTGGTGCAAATCATCATGCAGCAGAGTGAGCCCCAAGAGTTTGGGGCGCGGCAGACAGCCGCGCCCCGTTGGACCGGCTTACTTGCCGCCCTTGTCGTCCTTTTTTTCGTCCTTCTTATCGTCGTCCGCCAACACTACCTGGCTGCCCTTGCTATCCTTCATCTCGTCGTCGAGCACGACCACCTGGCCGCCCTTGTCCTTCTTCTCCTCCTTCTTGTCATCTTCCGCAAACGCAAAGGTGGACATCGTGCCGAAGCTGAGGAAGGCCACCAGTACCATCAATCCGTTCAACCGTTTCATGGGAACCTCCATATGTGATGTGAAGATAACTTGTCGGCCATGCCCCATGCACGACCTGTACATACCCTTTACCAATCGCGTGACAGTCGGCACAACGGACAAAATCGCCAGTCGGACGGTCGTATTTGTCCAATGCACCCATGTTTCAATGGAGGCACAATGACTCCCGGAGTGCAGCCTATCAGCAGCAGAGAACAGGCGATGCCAGACTGCACAGCGGCGCTGGGGCGCCTAGAGGAGGTGGTCTCGACCGCTGAGGAGTTCGATCGCGTAGTGTCACAAGCGTTGCCGATTCTGCTTGATCGCGCGGCCAGCCGCACGAAGCGATTTTTGCGCGAGACCGGTCAGTGGAGCGACGACGTCGCGCATGAGAAATTTGTCTTGCGCTGGGGCGCCGAATATCTCGAGCAGTTTTTCGTGTACGGACGGAGCGAGGTCCCTTGCCGGCCATTGTTCCTCCTGGACTCGGTGGTCGCCAAGCACCACAGTCGCCCGGAACCGTTTTATTATCACCCGGACTTGCTCAAACCGCTTGGTCGATTGATCGACGGCCTAGTGGGGCGGGCGTCGATCAGTCGGGATGCGCTGATTGCCTTGTATCATCATTGTTACGGGTTAGGGCCGGGCCAGGTCATCACAGTCCTACGATTGAATGGATCGGAGAGCCCGCGTATATACAAGAATTTCCAGCGCTGGCGGGATTCCGGTTGGAATCGGACCATAGAAAATATGGGGATCACTGAGGATGAGTTACAGCGACTCAATGCGCAGCAGCAACAGCATCGGCATCGGTTCAACAGCGACGCCGAGCAAATGCTTCGTTTTGCACAGGCGCATTATCGGAAGAGCGAACCGGACCATTATCCCTGTTTATCCCGGCATCAGTGGGAAGACATGTTTCGACAAGGGTACGGGATCGAGTACCGAATCTGGCATCTTGCCCTGTGCCTGGACTGTCTTCACACGGCCTGGGATTTAGGACTCGATGGAGCCTCGGCTATGGACAAGCCACACGTGGTGCTGCAGCTACAGCCATAGCGCAAACGGAGCGGAGCCGACGACCGGAAGGAGGATGGGAAGTATGGAGGCTGAACAAGATTGCGCAGAGTATCGTGAGCGCTTACTCAAGGGCATGAGAGCGGGCATCCGCCGCTCTGTCTGTGGCGCCGCAGACCTAATTCACGTCTTCGTGAACCATCGGCGCATCGGGGTGCTGGACGGGACAGGGGTTGAAACCACCCTGCAGGCTCAGACCGACGTTCGCATCGACATTGTCCAGCTCCGTTCCGAAGACGGCGTGCTGCTCGGTGGCCTTCTTGCTCCCGTGTACGGATTCAGAACCAGCCGCATCTCCCTCATGCGAGATACGATCGAGCTCCGAGTGCAGAACTACGCGCAGGGCGGATCGGTTCGCGCCGTCTACATCCCTGCGCCGAGCTTCTGGCATCGCGCGCGGCGGGGATTGGTCGGCGTGGCCGACAGCGCGGCTCCGCGTCCGGTCACCTTCGCGGGGTCTGGGGTGCGAACAATCGCCTTCACGCAAGTCTTACTGGCAGTCGCGTTGGTCTGGCTAGTAGCCGACCGGATCACCGGTTGGATGACCCCAGTCCGCCCGCCGCTTCCAGCGACACAGGCAGAAGTCCATTGGGCGGCCCCGCTTGGCGAAGTCACGAAGCTCGAGCAGCAACTGGTCGAGCTCTCGCGGATGCAGGCGAAGGCCGTGGAAACCATTCAAATGCAACAACAGGGGATGGCGCAACTCCAGCGGGCAATGGCCAAGCTGCCTTCCACGCAAGAGACGGTCGCCTCCAGCGTGCTGATCGTGAAGCAGGAGATAGAGCAACGGTGGAAGGGGGCGGGTGGCGACACCGATCGCATGACGCGCGGGATCATGAGCAAAGCGCAAAGTGAGCAGGAGCAACTGGAGGCCGAAATCCACAGTCTCACCGTGGCGAATGATCGGCTCTCAAAAGAAATGACCGACCTGGAACGATACAATCAGAATCTGAAAAAGCGGCTGCAGTCGGCAGGCGTGGATGTCTCGAAGGCCACGGGGTCGGATCGCGAGAAGCCGATGGTGGCATGGCAGAACGAAGCTATTCAGCCACCTCACACCCCAAAGGTGGCCGAGGCACGGCCCATTTCCCAGCAACCACACTTCTTATTTTGAGTCACCTTCAGTGAGGACGCGAGCCAGGAAAGCATCGACCAATGGGTGCGGGAGATGCGGGGGGAAAAAGGCATCCTCAGCGAAGGCTGGCAGGCGATAGAGATTGTTCCACTGGCCGAACCGATGGACCGTTTTCTGGATCAGATCAAACAGTCAAAAATCGTGAAAGCCGTGCGGGTCACCCGCCGATAAGGGTGAGTTGAGCGGCCTGCCTGATGCGTGAACGAGTGGCAGGTGTGATATGAGCGGGACGACTCGTTTTTCCTAAGCGGCCTACGCTGTTTGAGCGAAGGGGCGCTGACCAGCCAACGACAGCGGTCCGGCGAGACTCACAAGCCAGCCGGCAGAGCTACCGGTTGGTCGGCAGTTGAACTTGCAAATGTGGAACGTATCTGCCCCAGTGTGCCCCATGTGTCTCACGTACTGTCGCTGTGCAGATCGGTAGGGATGGCATGATCGCCTCTGACGGATGCTTGGGCTCACACGCTGAGCGCATCCCGCACGAGCTATTGTCGGAAATGCTGGAAGATGTGCTTGGTTTTGCCTATGCTCAAGTTCTCGCCATCGCGATTGCGCGGGGTTCTAAAGGGGAGGCCAATACCTGGTCGCTTCGCAGCGGAGCGACCGAGAGAGGGCTTTTGTAAATGCTTATATTCTGAGAAACACATAGGCATGTCAAGGAAAGGAGTTGCAGTGAAGGGGGATGTCAGCGAGTTACAGTCAATCATTGGGCTTGGCCCCACCCGGGGTCGATAACGATGTGCGGAAAGACGTTTCTCATTTTCGGCGTCGGGTTTCTCTTTGGCTTCGGGCTGACCCTCTGTATCGGAGCGGACGATACCGATCTTGAGCGTCCGGGATTTGCGCTCACCACCCTGGACGGCCCAGGCAACGTCGGCCAGTACACCTCCATGACCATCGGGGCGGATCGCCTGGGCCTCATCAGCTACCACGACGTGACCAACCGCACCCTCAAGGTGGCTCACTGCTCCGACCGGGCCTGCACCACAGCCACTCTCACCACCCTGGACAGTGCAGGCGAGGTCGGTGAGTTCACCTCCGTAACCATCGGGGCGGACCGCTTGGGCCTCATTAGCTACTACGACGTGACCAACCGCAATCTCAAGGTAGCCCACTGCTCCGACCGGGCCTGCAGCTCCGCTACCCTCACCACCCTGGATAGCACAGGCGATGTCGGTCAGGACACTTCCGTAACTATTGGGGCAGACGGCTTGGGCCTCATCAGTTACCACGACGTGACCAACGGCAACCTCAACGTGGCCCACTGCTCCAACCAGGCCTGCACTGCCGCCACCCTCACTACTACGGACAGTGCAGGCGAGATCGGTCAGTTCACGTCAGTGACCATCGGGGCGGACAGATTGGGCCTTATCAGCTACTACGATGCGACCAACGGCAACCTCAAGGTCGCCCACTGCTCTAACCGGGCCTGCACTGCCGCCACCCTCACCACCTTGGACAGCACCGGCAATGTCGGTCAGGACACCGCAGTGACCATGGGGGCCGACGGCCTAGGCCTCATCAGCTACCACGACGCGACCAACCGCGACCTCAAGGTGGCGCACTGCTCCAACCGGGCCTGCACTGCCGCCACCCTCACCACCCTGGACAGCGCGGGCGAGGTCGGTCAGGACACCTCCGTGACCATTGGGGCTGACGGCTTGGGCCTCATCAGCTACCGCGACGTGACCAACCGCACCCTCAAGGTGGCCCACTGCTCCAACCGGGCCTGTAGCTCCGCCAGCCTCACCACCCTGGACAGCGCAGACGAGGTCGGTCAGGACACCGCGGTGACCATCGGGGCCGACGGCCTGGGGCTTATCAGCTACTACGATGCGACCAACGGCAACCTCAAGGTGGCTCACTGCTCCAACCTCTTCTGCATTCCTTACCACCACCTCCGCTGAGCAGCTCGGCATTTCAGAGTCACACCATTCACAAAAGGGCGTCACAGAATGGCTGCCCGTGAGAAAGAAGAAATAAAAAAGATGGCGCAATCTCGGAAAGGGAAAGTCTGGAAGTCGGGAGCGTTTGAACAAGATGCCTTCCCTGCCTGCGCCCGGGTTTCGTAAGAGCGTTCCGGCTGGCTACTGCGTCGGGTTAAGTGCTGTTCTGATTTTATTGTTACCAGTATTTCGAACCAACCCCTTTTTCACACTCTATGGACTAAAGAGGGCGCCATTCAACACTCTATGAACGGCGATACTCGCCGCATAACCCAAGGCAATCGCCCATGTCCATTTCAGGTGGGCCAAGAACGTATAGACGCCCCGTGCCTGCCCCATGAGCGCCACGCCCGCCGCCGAGCCGATGGACAGCAGCGACCCGCCGACACCAGCTGTGAGTGTGACCAGGAGCCACTGGCCGAGGCTCATATCCGGGTGCATGCTCAGCACGGCGAACATGACGGGGATGTTGTCTATGACCGCTGAAAGAACCCCAACCAGGATATTCGCTGTTGTGGCTCCCAACCCCCCATAGAGAACATCAGAGAGTGTGGCCAGATACCCCAGTGCGCCGAGCCCGCCGACGCAGAGCATAATGCCGTAAAAGAACATCAGCGTATCCCATTCCACGCGCTTCATGCTGATGAACACATCGAACGGCTTGACGGCAGGCTTGTACAATGTGCTGAGGCTTTCGGCGCTCTCGCCATCGAGCGTGGGGATTTCCGTCCATTCGTCCAGCTCCTTGCGCCGGATAAAATAACCATAGGATTTAAGGACACCCAGCCCTGTCATCATGCCAAGAAACGGAGGTAACTCAAGAACATGATGCAGGAGAACGGTTCCGGCTATGGTGATGAAAAACAGGATCACAATGAAAGAACCGCCATACTTGACCTGCATGGGTTCCATCATGGCGGACGGCTTCTCGCGTGAAATAGTCATGGAGATCACGGCCGCCGGAACAAGCCAGTTGATGAGAGAGGGAACGAACAACGCGAAGAACTCGCCGAAATGAACCACGCCTTTTTGCCAGACCATGAGGGTTGTGATGTCGCCAAAGGGGCTAAACGTACCGCCTGCATTGGCCGCGACCACTACATTGATGCACGCCGCCGCGATGAACCGTCCGTTGCCTGTCCCCATCGCCATGACCACGGCCCCCATCACCAGCGCCGTCGTTAAGTTATCCGCGACAGGGGAGATGAAGAACGCCAGCAGGCCGGTCAGCCAGAACACCGCACGGAGGGACAATCCCAATGACACCAGGCGCGTCCGCAATGCCTCAAAGATGTTGCGTTCACTCATCGTATTGATGAACGTCATGGCGGAAAGAAGAAACAGCAGCAGTTCGGCATATTCGAGCAGGTTATAGCGCAGGATTTTAGCGACGAGGTGGGATTGGTGTTGAGAGGCATACGCGATCGCCGTCAGTATCCAGATCGCGCCAGCTGCCACCATGGCGGGTTTTGATTTCCGTAGATCAAGATTTTCTTCGACAATAACCAACACATAAGCGGCCAGAAACACCGCTAATGCCACATAGCCTGTCCAGTGATCCGTAAAGCTCAACATCCCGTCCCTTTCAAAATTACAGCGCAGAAGAATAGTGTACTGTCCCACTTAATGTGTGGACAGATCGTTTCTCGTGTGTGACCATCCATTTGTAAAGAATTCCGTCCCTTCCGAGGCTTCTCTCCAAGGGAATATCTGGTAGTACTTACCTGCTATGCGATGACGAAGTCCACGGTCGTTTCCCACCACGATCGTGTTGAACAGATTTCACCGTGTTTTCGGTACCTTCCTGTGACACATTCTCTCTGTCCACATTTTAAGCGGGACACACCACAGGAGTGATATGGCAGATTCACGGCGACAGTAGACGTGTTAGAGCACCTCAGCAGTTCTTGAACTGCTGTGCCTGACACTGTTGCGCGAGTCGCTGGGCTTCGGTGACCTGCGCGCGAGTCATGCGCCGTGCGACAGTGTCACGATTTTTCACCGAATCTCTATCGCCCGACATCGCCCCAAGATTGAACCACATATATGCCCGCACAATGTCCTGCGCGACTCCGTAGCCGATGAGATACAGCGCACCGAGACTGGCTTGCGCATCCGCATCCCCCTGTTCAGCAGCGAGGCGAAACCACTTGATGGCTTCCGTGGCGTCCTGCGGGACCCCGTGCCCCTGAAGATACATCGCGCCGAGATTGTATTGTGCATGCGCGTCCCCCTGTGCTGCTAATGGTTGAATGATTTTGAACGCAGTCGCGTAGTCACCGCGTTGATAGGCATCAGTAGCATCTTCGAAGGGACCCGCCCACACCGTACTAACGGTCAAGAGGAGTGCAGTACCTACATAAAAAATGAGTCGTTTCATGGGTAGCCTCCTAGTGTGCACTGCCCCTCTTAATTTGTGGACAGATCGTTTCTCGTTTGTGACCATCCTTTTTCTAAAGAATCCCGTCGCTTCCGAGGCTCTTCTCCAAAGGAATATCTGGTAGTACTCGCCTGCTGCGCTAGGACAAAGTCCACGGCCGTCTCCCACCACGATCGTTTTGAACAGATTTCACCGTGTTTCCGGTATCCTCCCGTGACACATTCTCCCTGTCCACATTTTAGGCAGGGCCCATCAGGCTTTTTCAGTATCCTGCTAACGCTGTGCTGGGGCGGGGTGCAGTTCTTCCAGGGTCGACTCTGCCAGTTGCGCAGCCTGTCGGAGCGCATCGAGTCGTCGGGCATGGTGGTGGTCCTGCGACAACAGTTGCAAGACTCCAAGTCCCTCCAGCACCTTGGTCACGACTGGTTGCATCCCTACGAGAACGAGATGTTGGTGATGAGCCTGGGCCATGCGAATCATGTCCTCCACCGCCAGGGCTGCCGTGCCATCAATGGCCGGGACATCCGAGAGATCCAGCACGACGACCTGAAAACTGCTCCACCTCGCCACACCTTCGAGGCGGCGAACCATGTTCTTGGCCGACCCAAAACTCATGGGGCCATCGATATGAATGAGGATGATCTTGCCCTCGTGGCGCCCAAGCACCTGTGCTTCTTCTTCGGTGAGGGGAGATTCTCCTGTCCGGCCGGTGATCACCCGCAGATTCATCAATTCGAGATCAGCCATCCGTTTCACGAACAGCACGCTGGCCAGCACCAGGCCGACCGCAACGGCCATGATGAGGTCTGCCAAGACGGTCATGGCGCACACAACCAGCATGATCGTCACATCCGCGCGCGGAGCTTGCAGGACATGTTTCAGGAAGCGCCAGTCGATGATGTCGAGGCCCACTTTCACGAGGATGCCCGCCAACACTGCGAGCGGAATCCGTTCCGCCAATGGCCCAAGCCCGAGTAACACCGCCAACAGCACAACGGCATGAAACACTCCCGAGATCGGGGTCCGCCCACCGGTGCGAATATTGATGACGGAGCGCATCGTGGCCCCGGCGCCGGGCAGTCCTCCAAATAGGCCAGCCACGGCATTGCCGATCCCCTGCCCGATCAATTCACGGTTGGAGTCATGGCGGGTGCGCGTCATGTTGTCACAGACCAGCGACGTGAGCAGGCTGTCGATACTGCCGAGCATCGCCAGCACAATGGCTTCCTCGATCACCATTTTCACGGCATCGAGATGCAGACGGGGGAGTATGGGCATAGGGAAACTCATCGGAATGGGTCCAATGACGGACGCTCCGGGAAACACGAAGACTCCCAGCACCGTGCCCGTGAGCAGCGCAAGCAACGGGGGCGGGACAATTTTACCCACCCGCTCCGGCATGCCGTACACAATTGCCAGCGACACCACACCCAGTACCAATGCATCGACCACCGGATCGGCATAGAATGACGGAAGCATGGCCAGCGTGGCGAGTACGCCCCCTGAATGGGCCGCATGGCCGACCAGCGGACCGGCTTGGAGAATGATGATGATCGCCCCGATCCCGCTCATGAATCCAGAGATGACGGGATAGGGAATCAGTGCGATGTATTGCCCGACGCCGGTCAGCCCGAGGAGGATCTGCAATCCTCCCCCCAAGATGACGGCCGTGAATACCAGCGAGGGCTCCTGCCCGAACTGTGCGATGAGCCCGGTCATGACGACGGTCATCGGACCGGTGGGACCGGACACCTGGGCCGGGGTACTGCCAAACAGCGCCGCGAAGAACCCGACGAAGATGGCCCCATAGAGCCCAGCAATGGCGCCTGCGCCGGATGCCACCCCGAAGGCGAGCGCTAGCGGCAGCGCGACGACTGCCGCCACAAGACCGCCGTACATATCGCCACGAAGATTCTTGAAGGACAGGCCATGGATAATGGGCACGGTGGGCTCACTCCAAGAATGTTACAGGTTGCCGTGGCAAATTCTGTACTGCGCCACTTAATTTCCGGACAGTGTATTGAACATGGCCAACCATCAATGTTACAGAGCGTCCAGTCCTCTTCGATGCTCCATTTCTCAAGGGATATCCGGTTGCATTCGCCCGTTCCTCGGTTGAGCGGGCCTTGACTGTCTGCCGCTCCGATGGGTTTTGAATACATTCAGTGGGTGTCCGGCATCCCCCTCACCACGCTCTCTGTCCACACGTTACGCGGAGCACAACACCCGAGATAGCACTACACCAGCTCGCTTATTTCTCTGCGCCCAATGGCGGCATGTTGATGCCGATACGCTCGAGGCCCATGATGATTGTGAGGGCAGTGGGCGAGTGTTGCACGATTTCCTTCTGCACTTCGATGCGACGTAAGTCCACAAACTCCGGCGCAGTCAGCCCCAGCGATTCGCGGTAGGCTCGGTCGGCAATGCCGCGTTGTTTCTCCGCTTTCTCACGAGACTCTTCCGCTTTCTGGAACTCCACCATCGTGATCTTTCGCTGCTCTTGGATGATGGTCTGCGTCGTCTGCTCCACCACACCCTTGGGCGGCAGAATGCTCCCGACGACAATGCGATTGAGCCGCACCGGGATGCCCTGTTTCTCGATCAGTCTGGTTTGCACTTCTTTGGCAATGGCGTCTTGCAGCTTCGCTCTGGTGGTCGGATCGGTCGTCAACTGAAAGAGGGGATACCTCTGGACTTCTTCGCGTACGAACGTGCGGAAGGCTTCTTTTGCATTATTGGCATACCAGTTCGGGCCATACTTGCTGATGAGTTCAGGCGAACGGCCCTCAATCACGTTGGCGATTAAAAATGCATCGAACGACACCGGAGCATTCTCGGCTGAAATGATATCGAAGTGCTCCGAATATTGAACCGGACGGACATCGACATCGATCACCTGGGTGGTCGGCGCGACGGCCACTCGACCGGTCTTGGCTGGAACTGGGTCCACCCCGCCATGACCAAAGAAAACGGGCTTTTCGACTAGCACCCCTTCATGCCCTGCATCAATCGCGACTAATGCACAGCCCGAGGACACCACGAACAGCATGCACACACCCAGCACAGCAATGGCCCTTTTACCTGAATACATCATTAGCCCCCCTCTGTTATGAGCAGTCCTTTGTAAATCGACACCATGGCCGCAATGCCTCCATCGAGGTGGAACTGCGCGGCATATGCGCTCTATCATCGAACGACGAGCACGGCACGGTTCGCGTGCTGCACCACATGCGTCGACACGCTCCCGAGGAGAAACTGGTCGATGGCGCCCAGCCCTTGGGCTCCCATGACGATCAGATCAGCATGGTGTTTGGCTGCCACCTTCATAATCTCTTCAGCAGGCTTCCCAAGCTGACACACAGGCTCGGCCGTAAATCCCGCCTTGACCAACTTCCACACGCTTTGTTCAACCAACCTGCGGCCTGCCTCCTTCTGCACCTGGGATTTGATCCACGGGATCGTGGATTTGATCGTGATGGGGGCCAAAGAGTCCGGCACCATCACATGGATCACGCTCACATGAATCGGCACCTGCCTGCCCTTGCCGGTCGAACGATCCGGCTGAAATTTGGTCAGCACAAACGCCAGTGCTTTGGCCGATGCGTCCGACCCATCGGTCGCCAAGGTAATCCGCTGCACCGGCGACGCCTCGCCCTTGACGACAAGCACCGGACAGGGCGCATCCTGGATGAGTATCGTCGACACGCTGCCGAGCATGAAGCGGTCGAGGGCGTCGAGGCCCCGACTGCCCACCACCAGGAGCCCGTCGCGTTTGGGTGCGCGTGTCAAGATCGTCGGTGCGACCGCCCCGTGTTCCTTGCGGGCCGTACCCCTGAGTTTCAGCGATGCCACCTGCTGTGTGGCCTGCCTGAGGGTTCTGGCCGAGCGCGCTTCGATGCGCTGAATTTCTGGCCGAGTCCGAAACGGCCCACGGAGCCAGGCGCTATCTAGCACATGCAGCGCTGTCACCCACGGCGGCACGACGAGCGGCAGCGTGGCAACCCAGTTCAGCCCCCAGTGCCCATACTGCGATCCATCCGTCGCCACGAGTACATGCATGGTGTGCATCCTTTCGATTGAGTTTTTCTCACGTTCGAACCGACAGTGTGAAATCGGCGCTCAACAGCCTCCGGCGACACCCTCGCGAGAGCGGCGTAGCGACCGAGCGCTACCGGATCGTTGAAGTCTTCCTCAGGCAACCGTTAGCGCACACGTGCCGGCGTGTCGAATGCTCTTCGCCTCCAGCACAAAGCTATACAAACCAATAAATCAAGGCCCCAGGAGCGTCCCGCCAAGGATGTTACCGATCGTCACCAGCCGAGATTGCACAATGCTCCGAGAACCGAGAGCAGGGCGGAACTGCTGGTTGCCAGCACGATGCCGATCGGAAGGAACGATATATTGGAGGCGGAAACACTGTGATGTAATCGAATCCCGACACAGTATTAAGGACCACGATGACAACTGCATGCGATTCCTTTCAGCCGCTCCAGCAATCGCTGGGCTCGACCTCCTGCCAATCCTTCCTACGTCCGCTCAACCAGGACGCTCGGTTCGTTCTCAGGCTCCCTCAGTATCACCTTTAGGCCGTCGTACTGCGCCACCCGAGGGAGGACTGAGGAGGGACACGGTGTTGTCCTCCTCAGCCAGACTCCCTCGACGCATCAGTGGCTCGTCGGCATTCTGTACGGGACCACATACTCCACGGTCACCTTGCCATCTTTAGTCTGCAGCGGGGTAAGGAGATAGACGTTTCCTTCGGAGTCCACCACCTGCAGCTGCGACGCACGACTCTGCGGCATCTTCGAGTCGTCCGATCCACCCGTGGCCATTAAACCTTCGCTAAGGCTCCTGGTGCCCGCATCGAAGTCGTCCGACCCAGCCGTGGTCGTCTCTCCTTTGCTATGGTCCCTGGTGTCCGCATCGGCCGCAACGCCGTACGACACTCCGCACAATCCTGTCGCGGCGATTATGGACAGTAATCCCATCTTGAACATGCTCTTTGTATTCATGACGCCCTCCTTATGGTTGTGCAGTGAACTGCGCGGCGGATGATCCCGCCCGCTCCAAATCTCACAAATGGAATTCAGGATCCCACGGTTTACACGGCGCACGTAACAGCCTCAGATGAAGGGATCGGGAACGGGCCATAAAGAATTCTTCCTCCCCCTGAACTATCTTGGGCACGACGAGGGCCCATGCGAACGTCTGCTCTGCTGGTGTCATGGCGCCCCCCTCCTGGATCGGATCACAGACCGCGGCCACGAGCCCGAGGATTGCGACGACCGAGGACAGTGCGAATGAAGATCGGCGCAATTGCATCAAATTCCTTGACGTGTTTCCTAAGCGTTCGACCATAGTTCTATTCTGTTGTCAGAACAATGAAGTGCACAGCCGGTGTCGCCCGCAGCCGCGGATACCACAAGGACCGATGCCAGGCATCAGAGCGGAAGTGGGCAATCAGGGGGAGACGAGGACGACGAAGATCAGATTCGATACACGGAAATAAGTTGGTGAACACGCAGCGCGTGGCTGCGTGGGAAGGCAGTCACGGTGGGTCCGATTAGTGGAGGAGAAAGACTGAAGCGAGAACATAACTGCTGAGAACAGGTAGCGAGGGGCACTGTCTTCCTCGCCATCTTATCATTTCTGACGCGTATACCCCCGACGAGTGCCTCGTTATATGCCGAGCGTTCCTCCTGCTCGGCCGGGTTGCTGGCCGTGGAGTCGGATGTCGGTGCAGGGAGAATCTGTGCGCCAATCGGCACGATCAAGCACTGGAGCACGAACCATGAGACGATCAGTACACGCATCAAAACCATAATTCGCACTACAGTATATGGGGTCTGATAGCAAAGCAAGATCTGTTGAGCCGTCTCATACTGCTGCGCCTTACCTGTACTGTCACGTAATGTTCGGACAGTTTATTGACCATGGTCAACCATCAATGTTGAAGACAGTCCTGTCCTCATCGATGTTCCATTTCTCGAAGGACATACGGGTGCACGCGCTCGTGACTCTGGTGAGAGGGCCTCGGCTGTCTTCCGCTCCGATGGGTATTGAATAAATTCATACGTTGACAACCGCCGCGGTCTTTCGAACCAACGGTCTCATAGTTTCCATACCGATCATCACGTGTGCTCAGAATTGAAATAAGCGCGAGCGTACCACGCAGAGATGAGAAAAAGATTAGGAAGATATTAAAAAGTCTTAAACGACCGAATTGAGTAGAAGCAATGGAATCAGTAGAAAGCCAGCACGCTCATGATTTCCAACGATACACGGGGAAACCTTCGCAACATCGAGCTGTTTGAATCATTGGCCTTCTGCCACTCTTAATCAGCGGGCCAAAACCTTGATAGCGCCTCATCCCATCGTGTTTTTGTTGTAGCTCCGATATTGATCGACCGTCTCCCATCACGATCGTATGAACAGAGTTCCCTGAATTGCCCGTATTCCCCATGCCTAATTTCCTCTGTCCACATTTTCAGTGGGGCACCACACGTCGTCATGAGCGTCCCTCATGTTTTCTGGCCATAAAGAACAACGGCACGGCCTGCACTTGTGTCACGACCGAGAACGCCACCAACAGGGGAATCGAGACATCGTAGAGCCACCCCATCACGACGCTGCCCAAGAACCAGTACACTCCGAATTGCATCGAGAAGACCCCGTACGCGGATCCGCGTTTGTTGGGAGAAACCATCTCGGCGACGCCGGCTCGCATGATCGATTCCTGGGCGCCCATGCCGATCCCCCAGAGAATCATTCCTCCCAGAGCCGCATAAAACCCTCCCTGGAAGACTAACGGCGCGAAGAGTGATGAGAGGAGCACGGCGACAATCAGAATGGAAATACCCACTCGGTCAAAGAGCCGACCGAAGATGAGCGCCGCCAAGGCATCCACGCCCATCGCGATCGCATAAAAGACGGGAATCCACACCTCCGGCACCGTCGATGTTTTTCCAAAATGGTAGGCGATGAGCGGAAAATCCGCATATCCGGCTGCCACACAGGCAGCGGCAGCCACATAGAGCCAAAACACCCGAGGGAAGCCCTCCGTTTCAAATTGAGCGACTCGCCTCTCCAGATCACGAGGCGTGGGGTACAGGATTCGCGCAGCCATCAGCACGCTCAAGGTGAGTACTGCCGGGATCGCCAGAATCGCAAACCCGGTTTGATAGCTTCCGTTGAAATACAACACGGTGGCGACAATCAGCGGCCCGAGCATGGCCCCGACTTGATCTAACGCTTCGTGCAAGCCGAATCCCCAGCCCCGTCCCATTTCCGCAGTCGCATGCGACAACATGGCATCGCGGGCCGGCGTCCGGATTGCTTTGCCCATGCGTTCTGCGATGATGAAGAAGGCAGCAAGTTCCCAATGTCCCGCCAAGGCCAAGAGGGGCACCGCCACCATGTTGAGGCCATACCCGACAATGGTAAGGCCCCAGTATTGCCCGGTCTTATCGACCAGATAGCCTGAGAGCAATCGGAGCGCAAATCCAATCAATTCCCCAAAGCCCGCCACGATCCCCACAATGGTGCCGCTGGCTCCCAGCAGCGCCAGGTATGGGCCGGTAATGCTGCGGGCCGCTTCGTAGGTCATGTCCGCAAACAGGCTGACCACGCCCAGCAACACGACAAACTTCAGAGCGGTTCTTGAGGATGTTCCAGGTTGAGCGGTCACGCGTCGCGATGCCCCTTGTGGTCGTGCAAGTAAATGTTCCGGAAGAGTCAGTGCTTATGCTCTGGCCGTGGACCAGATACCCCGGCTGACGAAACCGATTGAGCAGGTTCCTGGTGTGTAGTCCGCCCACGAGAGCACGATCGGGCATCGTTATCCTTGTCACCCCCTTACTTCACGACCAAGACCGAACAGGAAGCAAGCCGCGTCAAATTTTGCGAGGTCCCGCCCCAGATGTGATCGAAGAGACGGGAGTGGCCCATGAATCCGATGACCAGTAAATCAAAGCCCCGGTCCTTCACAAACTGCACGATCGTTTCCACCTCGTGCCCCGGCACCACGTGCGAGGTGAGCCGGATGTCGTGCGCCTCCGCGACCAGTTCGGCGTCTCTCGTGACGCGACGGAAGTAGTCGGTCGCCTCCTGTTTCGCTTCAACGACCTCGCCAATCGTGGCTGCGTAATGAGGCAAATGTGCTTCAATACAGATTTCATGGAGCTCTGCGGAATAGCGCTTGGCGAGATCGATCGCTGCCTGGAGTGCCTTCTTGGCACCGTCCGATCCGTCATTGCCGACTAAGATGTTACGAAACATGGCGTACTCCTTCCTCAACCGTGAACGACAGGGGTCGGTTGTGTGTCGGGTTTTGCCGCGACACGATCGGTCGCACGCTGGGCCAAGGCCTCTTCAACCGGCGACCCACCCGGATCGAACCAGCGTTCGGCGATGACGGTCGGCACAACCGCACTCAGGATCACGACGGTCACGAGGATCGCGTATTGGTCCTGGCTGATCAACTCATGGCTGAGCCCGTAGAGGGCGGAGATGGTGCCGAACGTCAGCCCCGTGGACATCAACAGCGTCGTGTACATCGCGTTGCGCTGGCCGAACCGAAAGGCGATTGCGAACGGCCAGACTCCCAGAAACTTGGCCGCGATTTTCACCGCCAGAAAGATGCCGATCAGCACGGCGCTCGCCAGCACCGCGTTCAGGCTCACCAGCGAGCCGGCTTTCAGAAAATAAAAGGGCGTCAGCACCGAGAAGGCAATCACGCGCATCCGCTGGGCCAGGGTTCGATTCGCGAGAAACACCGGTGCCAGCACCATGCCGACCAGATAGGCCGGCAGCACGGCTTCGCTCTGGGCGGCCGTGGCCAGCGCGCCGAGCGCGAAGAGGATCACGAGAATGAATTTGGTTTCCGGCTCGCTGATTCGCGGACCGACTTTGGCGAAGAACCAGGTCGTGAGAGGCCGGAGCTTCCAGAGCGTCACGACCATCACGAACCCGAAGGCCAGGAGCCACCAGTCGTACCGAGCGAAGAGCAACCCCAAGGCAAGGACCGTTCCCAGATCGGTGATAAAGCAAGCCGCCAGGATGATCTTCCCGAGTTCCGTATTGTTGTAGCCGCGTTCAAGCATCACAGCGTAGACCACGGCGACAGACGTCGTCGAGAGTGCGATCCCGGCGATTTCAGAGGCCGAGACCGACCAACCCGCCACATAGTAGGCATAGGCCATGGCTCCCAGAAAGGGCGCAAAAAAGGAGAGGGACCCGATGGTGAGCGTCTCTTTCCATTTGAGTCGAAGCACCGCGAGGTCGATCTCGGCCCCGGCCAGGAACGTCAGCAACACGCTGCCGGCCGAGGCGAGGAAGTTGATCCAGACCGTCGCATGCATATCCAAGAGATTCCCACCGGCCACGCCCAGGCATATCTCAATCAGAGCGACCGAAATGCCCTATCGAATCGAGATCAGGGTCGCAAGAAGCGCCATCCCGATCCACAGGGCCGCTACGGTCCAGATCTGATCCATTCTGACCTCGCTCGTAGCCGGTTACTCAAGGATGATTCGCCGATCGACGTAGGACGCAAACCTCGAATTGTTGGAAACGACAATGACCGACATGGCAACGTTGAAGAGAGCCGCCACCATGGCCAAGAGCGTGCGTGTCAGGAGATCGCCTGCGCTGAACCGGTTCGCATGTTGGGGGAGAAACGAGTCTTCGCAGTATCTGAGTGAAGTCCACCTCCGTATCTCCAAGCCCTCGTTTTGGCTCGTACGCACACAAAGACCAAGGATGCCAGGCGAACTGGCGGGGCGAAGCCACGGCGAGCTTCGCTAGCCGCCAGAACGTCAGGCGTCGTCAGATCCGACGACGCTGAAAAGCTACTTGTCCGTCCCTTCCATCTTCATGTCCTTGTCACTCTCCTTCATCTTCCCGTCCAGCATCATTGTTTGGCCCTCCTGCAGTTGGCTCTCTTTCCCGTCCTTCGTCACGATCTTGCCGTTCATCAGGACCCTCGTGCCGTTAGACAGGGTCGTCTCGCGATCCATCCGGCCGATCTCCTTCCCATCATGGAACCTCCAAATCTTGCCATCCTTCATCACGAGGGAATCCTTCTCGGCGGCCACAACGGAGGAGACAAGGAATGACACGGACAAGAAGAGCCCAACAACTGCGAGTGTGACGGTTCTGTAGTTCACCATGGCGTAACTAACCCTCCATTTTTTATCAGTCAATGATGCGAATGAACTGTCTCGGACTACGTGGCAACTGGAGCGGCATGGAGGCGCACGTGGTCCCTGTACGGCCCGTGGGCGGCTTAGCATCTTTCTCCCGTAAGACGTGTACCGCGTGTAACGGGACTGCGACCTAGGCGATGAGAAAGGAAATAACGAAGCGGGCGGGCATCGTGAGCGACAAGACTTTGAAAAAGGCCAGCGGGACAACGATAATGATCGTCGTGTCGGATTAGCAGGACAGACGATTTCACGAGAGTGAAATAAGAAATGTAGGAGGGGCGACGAACTCTGCTGCGGGCTCATAAAAAAACTCCTACCAGATTGGTTCAGGTAGGAGTTATCAGTCCCGCGCTCACGAGGGACGGTTCTTGGTGAACTCCATCACCAATAATGTATGATATGTGAAACAACTGTACAGGCAGCAATCGAGAGAGTCAAGACCCTGGTCCGTCTGCCACAAATAAGGCGAAATCTTTTCAGTTGCTTGCTACCACTCTGCTACCGGAATGCCCAGACCCAGGCTCATCCAGCACGATCTCGATTACTTCAATTCTTTGTTTTTCTGCTCAGATACATGCTCCTGGGTCTGTTGAGTTTGGTCAACAGGGCATCTCTTAATCAGCGGGCCGTAGGTTCGACCCCTACACGGCCCACCAAATCAATCAACGACTTCCGCATTCTTCCCATGTTAAGGTGAATCTAAGATTTCCTACAGTCTTTTTCGGCAGTGAATTCTAACCATCGAAGGGAGGCAAAGATGACCAGCAAATTCTACCGTGGTGCCCTCATTATTCTGGTTGCGCTTGGAGCGTTCGTTAGTGTGCCCATGCTGAACGCCCAGCCGTCCCCCGCCGGTAACGTCAGGGACGCCATCATGGAGGCGAAGCAAGCGGTGGACCATGGCAAACAGGGTCATGCTGAGGTGCTCGTGACACATGCGGAAAAGGCGGTGAACTATGCTGAGAGGGGAGGCAAAAACCCGCATTTGGACGAAGGGATTAAGCATCTGAAAGAAGCCATTGAGCATGGTAAAGCGGGCCACGCCGACGTCGCCACGGAAGATGCCGAAACTGCTCTCACGCATCTGACTGAAGTAAAATTCTGAGAGAAGTAAAATACGGTATCAACGCCTACGGCGGAGATGGGTTTGTACGAACGGGCGGGGGAGAATAACCCTGCCCGTTTCTGTATGAAGAGGAGTGCTCCCAGTGCGCGGTGGGTATTATCTATACGACCCACGATTCAGTAAGGGAGCCAAGAATCTCGATGCAGCGGGCTGTTCTAGCCCCTTCTGGACATCAATGTTCCCCTACATTCAAGGATTATCGGTTGCGCCCCTTTAGCCTGAAATAATTAATCAAGCAATTTCTCCTGGTAGTTGAACGACCATGGATGTGTCACTGATAGTGCATCAGCGGAATTCCGCTTTTTCCCTTAGCCTTCTCGGTTATATGCGCAACCAGCGGGATTGCATCCTCTCCCGGGGCAAGCCCTCACCGAATCGTTCTAACCAAGGCCCGACGGTGCTTGCATGAGCCACTCCTCCGTTGCCCACTCAGTCATAGGAAACAGCTGAAGTGCAGTCATACCCGGAGATATTACGCGACGGTACGTAGCCCTTTTGAGGAATTGAACTGGCTACACCGCGTGTATAAGTTAAGCGTGTAATGGACGCGGAGTACGATCGCAATGGAGACATATCGTTGTTCTCGGCTCCAAAAACCAATTCACTGTCCAAAGGAAGACACAATGAAAATATTAACTTACTGCGGTGTTTTTGTACTGTTAACACTCATATCATTCCCCGTCACAGCTGAGGCCTTTTCAAGACGAACTCATAGCTCGGAAGTGGCGCAGAATCAGGGTCACCCGAGTAGGTCGGGACGGGTGCAGAACCCGGGTCAATCGGCGCCACACAATGGCCAAACCCAAACGCTAGATATAACGCCTCAGGCAGTTCCGGAGCCGCCTGCCATCTTGCTAATGGGTATCGGCATAGGTCTATTCGCCGTATACTCAATCATAAAGCGGTTCCGTGGGCACGGTGCTTCACGCGACAAAGCAATGTGAAAAGCACGGGGTGCTTGGTGCCATGGTGGTGCCAAAACACCCTGATGCACCATGATCCATGATGACCTGTGCCATCACGAATCCTCCTCTTTTGCTGATGATTCATTGTGCTGGGTATCCTGATGTAGCTCTTCGGCGGGACTCTTAATCAGCGGGCCGTAGGTTCGACCCCTACCAGGCCCCCCAAACCAAACTTCGTTCGTGCCGTTGACTCAGTTTCGGTTTTTCGTGATTGACGGCAACGGATAAACCCCTCCAGTAGACCCTCACTTTCATATCATTACCAAGCTTGCTCGTCTGGTTCCTCTGGTTCGCCTGGTGGGTTTGCCCGTCCGGCCAGCCTGACAGACCAAACAAATCGTCTGCGTCCTCAGTCCTTGCGACAGGGGGATGAATTAGTGTATATACATGAATGTGTTTGCGTGGGATATCCCAAAGGCGATTGCCAACTTTGAAAAACATGGCGTCCCGTTCAAGAAAGAGGCCACAGTCTTCGGCGGCCCCAATGGTTCAGACGGAGGCGATGCCGCGCGCACGACCTGTGAATATCGGCGGAGACGCATTCGTCAGTCAGTGACAGGACGCATCTAGCAGGCTGTTGAAAATCCTTTTGGGCATCCCTGATACACATGCTGGTACAAGATCATGAATGGTGTCTGAACAGGCCACAGGATGTTCAAAAAGGTCGTCCGGCGCGGCCGCAGCGAGAGAAGAGGCGAAGCGTACTCTGTCCTGTACGTTGAGCCTCTGAGCGATGCGAGAACAAAGCTGGCGGACTTTTTCAACATCCTGCGTGCTCGTGGTGTATACGATACGGAGGACGGAACATGAAAAGGAAACGATCCGGATCATCAGTGCGCGGCCAGCGAGTCGACGGGAACGTGAAGCCTATACCCGACTCACAGATTGATTTCTCGGACATCCCGGAATCCACAGATGAAGAACTCCAGCGCGCACGACGGGTCGGCAGACCGGCAAGCGGTATGGCGAAGCAGTTGATCGCCATTCGTCTCTCGCCGAGGCTGTTACGCCAGCTTCGAACGATGGCCGCCAAGCAAGGGAAACCCTATCAGTCACTGATTCATGAGCTGTTAGAAAAGGCCGCTTCCAGAGCCGCGTAGGGCTCGCGCCCTTCTGTCTTGTTTATTTGGTTTCTCTGGTTTCTTTGGCCCCGGCACGGGATAGATAACTCAGAACCCAGAACTCACAACTCAGAACAACTTCCTCCGTCTCGCCAGTCGCGCTCGTCTCGCCCTTCCCCCACAGACCAGAAAGACTCCCTCAGCCCTATCGCTACATCTCAGTACTGGGCCAGACAACTCAAAACCCAGAACTCATAACTCAGAACTTCCCCAAACGGGCGAGATGATTTCTCATCATGAAAGGCGTATCCTGCGCGGCAACGACGGCGAGAAGGGAACCGCAGTCCACCAATGAGTGACGAGCTAGACGTCTTGAAATCCGTCGCCGCGCGATTGGGAGGAGCCGGCATTCCCTATATGGTGACCGGCTCGATGGCGGCAAACTTCTATGCCGTTCCTCGGATGACCCGCGATATCGACATCGTAGTTGAAATGTCCGAGCGGGATGTGGATCGAGTCACCCAACTGTTTCAACAGGAATACTATATCGATCGCGACATGGTCCAACGAGCCGTACGAGACCATGCCATGTTCAACATGATTCACAATGACCTGGTGGTCAAGGTAGACTGTGTCGTGAGAAAAGAGACAGAATACCGTCGAGAAGAGTTTGCGCGTCGCCGGGCGCTCTCCATCGCAGATCAAGAGATATTTATCGTGTCGGCCGAAGATCTTATCCTCTCCAAGCTGGATTGGGCCAAGGAGAGCCGGTCCCAGATGCAATTAGACGATGTCCGGAATCTGCTCAGATCGGTGCAGGGGCTCGACACAGCTTATCTGAATCGCTGGGCAGATCGATTGGGGCTCACGACGCTCTATCAAGAGGTCCGTCAATGAAGGATACGCCGCCTGAAATGGAGGCCCGCTATCGGGACATGCTCATGCAGCTGTCCGGAGAAAAACGGCTCAAGATGGGGTGCGCGATGCGCGAGACGGCGCGAGCCTTCGTTGAAGCATCCATTCGTGAACAAGACCCACATGCCACTCCTGAAGCTGTCCGCAAAGGCCTCTTCCTCCGCTTCTACGGGCACGAATTCGACGTTGAATCACGGGTGAAGATTCTCGCTGCCATCAAGTCAACAAGCCATCTCGTCGCCAGGTAGCCGATCTTCGCCTCGCCCGTCGTCTTTCGTCGCTTTTGTTCATCTGGTCTCTTTGGTTTCTCTGGTTTCTTTGGCCCCGGCACGGGATAGATAACTCAGAACCCAGAACTCAAAACTCAGAACAACTTCCCCCGTCTCGCTCGTCTCGCCATCTGCCCCACAGACCAAACAGACCAGATGAACCAGACCAACCAGGCAAACTAGACCAGCTAGATCAACCAGCCCGCGTCGCACGATTTCCGTTAATCTCGTGATTTCTACTGAAGACCAGGATATTCTATGCCGCAACGAAACGACGAGTCACAAAGGACACAGGCCTCTGAGCGATCGCGCGGAGAAGAACACAACGAGGCGAGGCATGAACATCCACACCGCAACAGCCCTGATG
Source organism: Nitrospiraceae bacterium (assembly GCA_036004925.1). Classification (GTDB taxonomy): domain Bacteria; phylum Nitrospirota; class Nitrospiria; order Nitrospirales; family Nitrospiraceae; genus Palsa-1315. The sequence continues at coordinate 26,123 of DASYRC010000018.1, forward strand.
CTATGTCTCGCCACCCTCACCACCAACGCCTGTGTCACGCGAAGCACACACAACGTCGCCGTCGCCGACCTCGAAGCGACGAAAGCCGAACTCTACAGCACCAAAACCCAATCGCAGGTGCTCACCGAACAAGTCAGCGAACTCCAACAGCACAGGCTCGACATCGCAAGGCAAATAGACGCCGCCTCGTCGGGATTTCGACAGGCGGCGCAGAAGAGGGAAGCCGAGCGCGCCGCCTTACAAAAACGGCTAAGTAGACTCAGCCGCATGATCAGTCAGCTGACCGCCCAACAGAACAGCCTGAGGTACGCCCTCCAACGTGAAAACAAAGTGCAGCCCAGGCTACAAGCAATCGTTGAACGGTTGAGATCCCAATTGGATAAGGCAGATGGACCCGAAGCGCTGGTATCCCCTCCGCCAGTCAACCACACCGACCAACCGGTCGAGACAGCCCCGCCAGGACAAGTGGTAGCTCAAACAGTTCCCGCTCCCAAGCCGACAATGATGACCCCGGCAGCACCCGCAAACCCGACCGCGGCAAACCTGACGCCGCAGCCGGCGAACAAGCAGCCCTCCGTACCAGTCGAAG
>DASYRC010000019.1:0-72385 GCA_036004925.1 Nitrospiraceae bacterium
GACGATGCGCCGGTAAACACGGTGCCGGGGGCGCAGACCGTGAACGAGGATACGAGCCTCGTCTTCTCGAGCGGCAACGGCAACCTGATTGCGATCAGCGACGTGGACGCCGGTGGGAGTTCGGTGCAGGTGACGCTGACCGGGACCAACGGCACCGTCACGCTTGCCGGCACCGGCGGCCTGACCTTCTCGGTCGGCGACGGTACAGCCGACGCCACGATGACGTTCACCGGCACGGTCGCGAACATCAATACGGCCCTGGCCGGCATGAACTTCGCGCCCACCGCCAATTTCAATGGAGCGGCGAGCCTGCAGATCGTGACCAACGATCAGGGCAACACAGGCTCCGGCGGACCCCTCTCCGACACCGACACCGTGAACATCACGGTGAATCCGGTGAACGATGCGCCGGTGAACACGGTGCCGGGGGCGCAGGTGGTCAATGAGGATACGGCGCTCGCCGTGGGTGGCATCAGCGTCACGGATGTGGACGGCAACCTGAGCACGGTGCAGCTGGCGGTGGCGAACGGGACAGTGACGGTGAGCCTGGCGGGGGGCGCGACGATCACGGCGGGCGGCAACGGCACGAACAGCTTGACCCTGTCGGGCAGCCAGGCCGACATCAATACGACCTTGGCGAGCCTGGCCTACCAAGGCACGCTCAATTACAACGGGCCGGATACGCTGACGGTGACGAGCACGGATACGAACAGTGTCACCGACGTGGACACGGTGGCGATCACGGTGACGGCTGTCAATAGCGTCCCGAGTTTCGCCATGAATGCGGGCTCGACGGTCGTCCAAGGATTGAGCGATCTCATTACGTCAGGTGAATTGCAAGTGACGGACGCGGACAATACGCCGGCCCAACTGACCTACACGGTGACGACTGCGCCCCTGAATGGTCGACTCGAACTGACCACTGCCCCTGGCGTGGCGATCACAGGCTTCACGCAAGCGGACATCAATGCGGGTCGACTAGTGTTTGTCCACAGCGGAGCCGTTAGCACGAATGATAGTTTCACCTTTACAGTCAGCGATGGCGCCGGGGGCACGATCGGGGCGACGACGTTTAATTTTACGGTTACACCATTTTCCCCCCCACCTCCCCCGCCCCCAGCCCCAGGCCCAGGTCCCGTACCCGTTCCTGTCCCCATCCCCATTCCTGTGCCGGGCCCTCCTGGACCGCCCCCCGACGGTGTTGTGCCGCCTCTGTTGCCACCACCAGTGTTGGTGGGGTTGGGGGGTGCAACCGACGAACCAGCGAGGCAAAAGGCTTTGTTGGCCCGAACGTTTTCCAGGGTGGAGCAGCAGGATATCGTGCCCCAGGAGCCGTTGGCCCTTCCGCTGGAGCCACCCTCGCTTCCGATCAAGAAGCTGTTGGCCATGGGTCACAAACTTGCTGAGCATTTGACCATACTGGCCGACAATCTCGACCGAGCGATGCAAGAGCGTGAACAGAAGTCGCACCTCCTTGGGCGGGTGGCATCGTTTGCCGGGATCACCTTGTCTGTGGGATTCGTGGCGTGGATTCTGCGCGGCGGGTCCTTATTGGCAAGTTTTCTCGTATCAATGCCGGCCTGGCGCCACTTCGATCCGTTGCCGGTGCTTAATTCGGGTGGCAGAGATCGCCGGAAACGCGATCGCAAGGCGCGCGAGGAACATGAACAGGAGAGCAGGCAGTTCCGCGGTCTGGATGAGGTGTTGAAACCGTCGGAAAAGCCAGCCAAGCAGGAAGAGACAGTGGATGTGAAGAGACCGAAGTCATGATGCGAGTGACGCCGTTAGTGTGGGTGAGTTTTGGACTGGTCAGTCTTACGATCAGTGTGATGATGGCGGGCGATTGGCTCGTCGATTTGGTGCCAAACCGCGATCGCCAAGTCTTTGAATATCGCCGTGATTTGGCAGAGTCGTTGGCGATTCAGTACTCAGCGCTTGCGGAGCGTGACCAAATCGAGACGGTGAAATTTGCGATGGAGACGTTTGCCAAGCGGATTCCGGATATCTTGTCGCTGGCGCTCCTACAGGAAAGCGGGACGGTCGTCGCACAGATTGGTGACCATGCGCAAGTATGGGTCCAGCCGCCCGGTGAAGAATCCACCATCGAGTTCCTCCAGGTCCCGATCTTTTCCGGCGACCAGCGGTGGGGTGTGCTACAGGTTGCGTTTCGCCATGCGAACGTATCCAGCCTTAAATGGTTCCTCACGGATCCGTGGGTCCGCTTCCTGGCGTTTGTCGGTATCGCGGGATTCGTCGGCTATCTCCTCTTCATGAAACGCACCCTCCGTCAGCTCGACCCCTCCGGCATTATTCCCACTCGCGTGAAAGCCGCACTCGATGCGCTTACGCAAGGAGTGGTCATGATCGATACGCGGGGTTTTATCGTCTTGGTAAACGATGCCTTCTGCCATGCTGTAGGAAAGCCGGTGACGTCGTTGATCGGAACCGACCTCAGCACCCTGTCGTGGACGTCGGTCGGTTCCTCCGCCACAGTGTTGGTTCATCCCTGGACAGAGGCGATCATGGGCAAGCAGCCCCAAGCCAGCACGCCCCTTCTCCTGGGCCTTTCTGAGGGCGGCTTACGGAAGTTTCTTGTCAATACGGTGCCGATTTTTGACGATGCGTCCACGGTGCGAGGGGCCCTGGTCTCCTTCCATGATGTCACCGACCTCGATCGAGCAAACTCTTCGCTCCGAGATGCGAACAGCGAGTTGGAGTTGTCCCGCTTCCAAATTCTAGAAAAGAATCAGGAACTTGAAACGACGAATACGAGCCTCCAGGTCGAGATGAACGAGCGGAAAAAGGCTCAGGCAGAAAGAGAAGAACTGCATCAGCAGCTCGTGCAGGCGTCGCGGCAAGCCGGTATGGCGGACGTGGCGTCGAGCGTGCTGCACAACGTCGGGAATGTACTCACTAGCATTAACGTGTCGACTGACATTTTGTTGAAGACCCTCAAGAAGCCGCTGGTGGGGGACGTCTGCCCGCATTGCCTCGATGTTTCATGAGCATCAGGACAATTTACAGGCATTTCTGACACAAGATACGAAGGGCAAGCAGATTCCCTCGTATTTGGGCATGGTTGCCGAGTCCCTGAGCGGGAGTCACCAGACCATCCAGAGCGAACTCGACTCCCTCGTGAAAAAAGTCGACCATATCAAGCAAGTGATCATGTCGCAGCAGGATATCGCTCACGCAGGGACTGTCCGTGAGGCAATGTCGGCCGAGGACTTGATGGAGCAAGCCTTGATGATGGGGATGCCCGAGCCGGAGAAGTACGGTATCCGAGTCGTGCGGGAATATGCTCCCGTTCCGACAATCATGACGGATCGACATCATGTCCTCCAGATTCTGGTGAATGTGATCGCCAATGCCAAGAACGCCATGGTCGAATATCCGGCGCACTCGCATTGTCTCACGGTCCGAATCGCGTTGCCTCCTGACAACAAAGGATCCGTGCGATTTGAGGTGACCGATACCGGTGGCGGGATTAAAGCTGAACATCTCCCGCGCTTGTTTGCGCAGGGTTTTACGACGAGAAAGGCCGGCCATGGCCTTGGCCTTCACAGTGCCGCCATCTCCGCCAAGAATCTCGGCGGAGCCTTACAAGCCCAAAGTGCGGGAGAAGGGCGCGGCGCCACCTTCATGCTCGAACTCCCATTGAACTTAGTAGAGATTGCCGCCGCATGAAAAACGATAAGAGGACTGACAATCGGCGCATTCTGGTGATCGACGACAACGAGTCCGTCCACGAGGACTTTCGTAAGATCTTATTGCCGCCGAAAGATTCTGACTCGCTCGATCAGGCGCGGGTGGCATTGTTCGGAGAGACACCGAGTCTTCCGCCACAGGAGCACTACGAGCTCGAGTTCGCGGATCAGGGGCGAGCGGGGTTCGGTCTGGTCCAGAATGCTCAGCGGGAGGGCCACGACTACGCGATGGGCTTTGTGGACATGCGTATGCGGCCGGGATGGGACGGCCTCGAAACGATCGAACATCTCTGGTATGTCGCTCCAGACCTAGAGATCGTGGTCTGCACAGCCTATGCCGATCATCCATGGGAAGACGTGAGTCGCCGAATCGGGAACACCGATAAACGCTCATCCTACTGAAACCCTTCAACAGCATCGAGGTTGTCCAACTGGTAAATTCGCTTACGAGGAAATAGAACCTGTCGCATTCGCTCAATCTGCAGATTGAATGTCTCGCGTCCTGCGTGAACCAACGAACGGTCGAATTGTGCGAATCGAAAGACCGCCTTCAAGAAAGCATTGCCAGGAGAATTGCGGAGACTGTGAAGGATCAGCCTCAGGACGATGGCGTGGCATCGTGTCGCGGGAAGGAAGAGTTGTTGGCGATCAGGAGCCATGAAATTCTCACCCCGATCAATGAACTGGTCGGCAAGGTGAGTCTGTTGTTCGACAGCCCGCTCAATCCTGGGCAGCGAGAGCATGTGACGACCATACAGAGATGTGCGCAAGATTTCTTGGCCCTCCACAACGATATGCACGAGTTCATGCTGGTCGGAGACAAGAAGCTCTGAAAGGAGGGCGTCAATGACGACGACCATTCCATCGGTGCCAATAGAAAGAAATAAATGAACAGAGATGCCAATAATCAAAACCTGCGGATCTTGGTCATCGATGACAACCTGGCGATCCATGAAGACTTTCGAAAAATCTTTCAAGCGAAAGCCGGGGAGGAGAGTTTCGATGAAGCCCGAGCGGCGTTATTCGGCGATCCGTCGCTCTTGCGGGGGCCCGAACGGTTCGAACTGGACTGCGCGGATCAGGGGCAAGCGGGTCTCGCCTTGGTGCAGCAGGCACGAAATGAAGGCCGGCCTTATGCGGTGGCGTTTGTTGATATGAGGATCCCGCCTGGGTGGGACGGCCTGGAAACCATCGAACATCTCTGGAAAGCGGACGCAGGGCTTCAGGTGGTCATCTGTACGGCATACTCCGATCAGCCGTGGGACGAAATCAAAGAACGTGTCGGCCCAAACGACCAGCTGTTGATCCTCCAGAAACCGTTTAACGGTATTGAAGTGTTGCAGCTTGCCACCGCACTCTGTCGAAAATGGGATCTTGCACATGAGGTAGCAGGACAACTGGATGAATTGAGCAGACAGGTCAACGAACGTACGGCAGAACTCCGGTGTGCGAACGAGCAACTGACACAATCCAATGCAGCCTTGGTGCGAACCGTGACGGATCTTGAAGTGGCTCAAGCGGAAATTTTGCGACAAAACGACGAACTAGAGCGTCTCGCATCCCGAGATCTACTTACCGGATGCTTCAACCGCCGCGCCTTTTACGTGCAATTTGAGAAGGCTTTTGCCGAGAGTCGCGAACATGACACCGAACTTTGCTGTTTGATGGTGGACATCGACCATTTTAAACGCATTAACGACCAATTTGGACATGCGGTGGGGGATCAAGCCATCCAAGCTGTAGCCAGCTGCTTGAGCGTCGAGCTGCGATTGACGGACACCGTTGGCCGCTATGGCGGAGAGGAATTCTGTTTAATGTTTCTGCGCACCAAACTGGCTGAAGCCGCTAATCTGGCGGAACGTCTTCGGATTCGTGTCAAAACAGAGGCTGGGGTCAGGATGCGAATGGCATCCCGCTTGGTGATCACAGTGAGTTTCGGCGTTTCATCTACGGCGTTTGGAGCGAGGACGCCCTTGGAGTTGATCGATCAAGCGGACAAGGCTCTTTATGCTGCCAAGGAAGGTGGGCGGAATTGTGTCATGGCTCTTGATCCGATTATCGCCGGGGCGAACGTTTCCGATCAGGTTGAGCCGCAAGTCAGGCGGATCACTCCACGGGTGTCGAGCCCACAGTCTTCCAGGTAAAGGAGTCGTGCCTTGTTGCCGATGTCAGGCAGCAAGGCCCGATCGGTTTCACCGGCGACCGTCAGATTTCTTGTCGCGCCCATCCAGCCAGATTCGACAATCTCGAAATCGTGCGTTCCTTGTTCGCAATGCCAGGTCGGCCTTCTCGGCATTAAAAGGTGGGTGCAGGTTCTGAAGTACGAGTCATCAAAGGCTCTACGACTTACGCGCCCCTCACCTTGAACGCATAGAACACTATCTGGCCAACTGCCGCGAAGAGAGCGAGATTATCTGCGAAGCGCGATGCCAAGTTTTGGTTTTCAGTCGAGAGTGATCGTGGATGGAACTATGCCGAATGCGCTGCAGGGGCCGTCCCATTAGAAGAGAACAATTTCAAGACGATGGAATCCAAGGTCGTGCCTGTCTCTATTTAGCGAGATCCACGAGTGTGATGCCAGGTGGGTGGCTTCAAATTTCAATGGGTCTGGTACCGGGAATTCTGGCTAGTCGTGCGGTTTCCGCAAGTGTGTGTGCAGACGGTGAGGATCGTCGATGAACATCCCACTTCTCTCAACGGGGATTCCGCACGGAACCGTAGTTTTCTTGACAGAGAAGAGGAGATCATCTATCCGTGGACAAGAGAGGGCCTGGGTTGTCGGCAAATAGAGCATGGGAACTAGACAGGAACAGATGATATGGGCCGCGTCCTGAGCTGTCCGCGGTGCCAGAAGGACGGCCTCGTGCGGTCTCGCCCGCAATCGCCACGCGAGCACCTCGCCTCCTTTCTCTTCGTGGCGCCATTCCGCTGTACATCGTGCAATCACCGCTTTCTGGCATCCCATCTTTGGCTGGATCATTCCACGCACCCGATTGATCGCCGCGAACACCTCCGGATTCCCGTGCGACTCTATCTCTCATTCTCCGGGGGCAAGGTTCGCGGTGAAGGAACGGTGCTCGATCTCTCGATGGGCGGCTGTATCATCAAGTGCGGGACCCAGGTCCATACGGACGACATCTTCTATCTGCAATTGTCGCTTGGCGACGATGAACTTCCTCTTGAAGTGGCCGCGATGGTCCGTTCTGTGAGCGCTCGCGGCATCGCCTTCAAGTTCCTTCGGAACGCGCAAGAGAACAAGCGGCTGCTTGCTTTTGTCCAGGCCAAGACACCGGATCAGCCGGACAAATCCTCGGGTAAAGTCGGTGTCGCAGCCTGAACAGGTCGGTGAATCCCTTGCCTCGCCATAACATCAACATCGTCAACAGAATAGGGTTCAACGCGATTAGCAGGCTGCAGAAAGACTGCTTTGGCAGGCGAGAACTTCGAGGGTTTGCACCTGTGGCACAACAGGGGAATCTCCCCGCAGGACGCTCAAAAATGCCGTCCTCTTCGTTTGTTGTTCGTGAAGCAATTCCGGAATCTTCCGACTTGTTGCTCTGTTGAATGTTCGGAATTCGTAAGATCGACAGATATATTCCACTTTACGCTTCTTTGGTGTCGTGAGCGGCGCGAGAACGCCGCTGGACGGCCTTTTTCAACATCCTGCTAGATCGGAGTTTCCCAGGCAGAAGGAAGCGGATGGTTGTTGACCAATTCCTGGTGTGCGGCGAGATCGTAGGGTTCAATGGTGAGATCGTGCTCATCGAGCGGCTCCGGGCAGGCAGGGGAACAGAGGTATGTACGATACGATTCAGCCTGCTCCTTCGTGGCGAACCGGCACAACCCATATTCCGGCATTCCGGATGAAGGGTACCAAAACGCCAGCTCAATCGCACTCCCCTGGTAGATGCCGAGGGTGTCGTGCTTGATCTGAAACCCGCCGGGCAAATGTGAAGAGGGTTCGAGCGACATCGGACGGCCTTGCCTCCATATCATAATGGTTTTCCCCATGATAGCATGAGCGATACCCCGCGCTATAGACCGGCGCGGTTGAGAAGGAGGATAGCCATGGGCTGTCGCATTTCGGTATGCACCACCATCGCCATCACGGTTCTGGTCGTTGGACTCTCAGGGTGTGGCTACAATGATCTCCAGGGATTAGATGAAGACACAAAAGCCGCGTGGAGCGAAGTGGTCAGTCAGTACCAGCGGCGGGCCGATCTGATCCCGAATCTGGTCGCGACCGTCAAAGGCTATGCCGCGCATGAGAAGGATACGCTTGAAGGGGTGGTGCAGGCGCGTGCACAAGCCACGGGGATTCAAGTAACGCCTGAAACATTAAAAGATCCGGCCGCATTCGAACAATTCCAAAAAGCGCAGGCAGGCCTCACGTCAGCGTTAGGTCGCCTCATCGCAATTGCAGAGAATTATCCTAATCTGAAAGCTGACCAGAACTTCCGTGATCTCCAGAGCCAACTCGAAGGGACTGAGAATCGGATCGCCGTCGCGCGCAAGCGTTACATCGAGAAAGTGGCGGAGTACAACAAAGGCGTCCGCTATTTCCCCACGAACCTGACAGCCAAGTTTATGCTTCACATGGAGGAGAAACCGAATTTCACCGTGGCAGATGAGAAAGCTGTGGCGAAACCGCCCGAAGTCAAATTCAACTGAGTTCACGCATTCAATGGAAGCCCTCAACATGAGCCGTGTCTGGCATGAGCCGGCGCGGCTCATGCTGTGTCCCTGCCTGCTCCTCTGTACCGTTTCGGCCTGGGCGCTCGAAGTTCCTACCTTGACAGGACGAGTCGTCGATCTCGCACACGTGCTGCCGCCCAACACGGTCGAATCACTCACTGCGCGACTCAAGGCGCATGAAGAGGTCACCAGCAACCAAGTCACGGTGCTCGTGCTCCCGTCCCTCGAAGAGGAACCGCTCGAATCCTTCTCCCACCGTGTCTCGACGACGTGGAAGCTGGGTCAGAAAGGGACCGACAACGGCGCCCTGCTTTTGGTGGCCATGAAGGAACGCAAGATTCGTATTGAGGTCGGCTATGGTTTGGAAGGCGCACTGACCGATGCGCGATCGGCGCAGATCATCAGACATGAGATCGTCCCACGGTTTCGCGCCGGCGATGTGCCAGGCGGGGTGGCCGCAGGGGTGGACGCGATTCTGAAGACGATTGAAGGAACCTATCAGGCCTCCGACAAGACGGCTCCTGGGCTGGACAGCGATGCCATGGGGCAGGTCGTGGTGGCGGTGATTGTTGGATTAGTCGTCGGGTTGGGCCTCATGAGCGTCCATCGCCTCCTCGGCCCGGTCGCCGGCACAGGACTCTCCGTATGGCTCGCGCCTTGGCTGGTGCCTGCCCTGATTACCGGTGGGGTCACCCTGTTGCTGCTCACGTTGATTGGTGCGGCCAGTGCCGGCGGAGGAGGGCGCGGACGGCATCGCGGGGACAACTGGGTCTGGTACAGCAGTCGAAATGGGGGGTGGGGCGGAGGCTCATTCGGCAGTGGTGGGGGTAGTTTCAGTGGCGGCGGCGGCGATTTTGGAGGAGGCGGCGCCAGTGGAGATTGGTAACAGGCTGGAGTTGACCGCTGAAGAACGGGAGCGGATCCGGCTGGCCGTACAGGCGGCGGAGCGTCGGACGAAAGCAGAAATCGTTCCAATGATCGTGATGCGCTCGGGGCTGTATCGCGAGGTCCGGCATTGGGTCGGTCTCGGACTCGCGCTCTTGGTGCTCACCATTCTGCTCACGATTGAATCGTACTGGCTCCCGTGGGGTTGGCATGCTTCGAACGCGGCCTGGCTCCTGCTTTCGACGCTGGTGGCTTACGGGTGTGGACTGTGGCTTGGGACCCTGTGGCCGGTCATTCGTCTCTGCGCCTCCGCAGAGCGGATGCGTCACAAAGTAAAACTCCGAGCCGAACACGCGTTTTCTCAACATGCCGTGTCGCACACGCAGGAGCGCACGGGCGTGGTTATCATGCTGTCGATCCTGGAACGACAGATCTACGTGTTGCCGGATCGATCGTTGGTTGGCCTGGCCTCGACTGACCAATGGGCGCAGGTCGTCCAAGCTGCCGTCGAACGGTTAAAGGGCGGCGACATCGCCAGCGGGTTGTGCCAAGGGATCGAACGATGCGGCCTGCTGCTTGCCGACATCTGTCCCGGTCGTCAGGGTGACAACCCGAACGAATTACCGGACACATTGATCCAGGAGCCATAATCATCGGCTTGATAGACTGCCCGGCGTCGTTCCGCTAGAATCCCAATTCATGCTCGATCCTACCGTGGTATCCCCAGCTCCAACGAATGCGCAGGATGAGACTCGCTCGGTGGTCAAAGCGGCCGGCTTGATCGGCATGGCTACCTTCTCCAGCCGGATTCTCGGGTTTGTCCGCGACATGGTGTTGGCGAGGATTTTTGGCGCAACGCCTGCGGCAGATGCTTTCTTCGTTGCCTATCGTGTCCCCAACTTGCTTCGTGAGTTATTTGCGGAAGGGTCGATGTCTTCCGCCTTCATTCCGGTCTTCACGGAATATCAGACGCTCAAGTCGAAACGAGACGCCTGGGAACTGGCGAGCGCCGTGTTCACAACGCTGCTCACAATCGTGATAGGTATCACGCTCCTGGGTATTATCGTCGCGTCTGGAATTGTCTGGCTCCTGGCGCCAGGGTTTCATGACAATCCAGCGAAGTTGGGCATGACGACGCTGCTCACGCGGATCATGTTCCCGTATCTGGTATTTATCAGCCTGGCCGCGCTGGCAATGGGCATTCTGAATTCCATGCGGGCTTTCGCGGCGCCGGCGTTCTCGCCTGTGTTCTTTAATATCTTCATCATCGGCTGCGCGCTCTTTTTGTCGCCAACTATGTCGGAGCCGATCCTCGGCGTGGCCATCGGGGTCGTGGCGGGAGGCGCGGCGCAGTTCGCCATGCAGTTGCCCGGCTTGAGTCTGCGCGGCATGTTGTTCGGATTCCGGTTCGAGCCAAACCATCCCGGCGTGCGACGGATCGGCGCGTTGATGGTGCCGTCGCTCCTCGGTCTATCCGTGACGCAGATCAACATTACCGTGAGCACGATCCTCGCGTCCTTCTTTGTGGGTGGGCCGACCTATCTCTTCTACGGCATGCGGTTGATTCAGTTTCCGCTCGGGATTTTTGGTGTGGCGTTGGCCACGGCTATTTTGCCGACACTCTCGGCCCAGGCTGCACGCGGGGCATTGGATGAATTGCGGACGACGTTGGGATTCGGCCTTCGCATGATCCTTTTTATCATCTTACCGGCGATGCTGGGCCTAATCCTCCTGCGTCAGCCGATCGTCCATCTGTTCCTCGAGCACGGGACCTTTACGGCGCACGATACGGCCGAGACCACACTGGCTGTGCTTTACTATTCCGTCGGCCTCTGGGCCTTCGGAGGCGTCCGCATCATTGTCTCGGCCTTCTACTCGTTGCAAGACACACGAACGCCGGCCATCTCTGCGGCCATAGCCGTTGCGGCCAACCTCGTCTTCTCACTCCTGCTGATGTCGTCTCTTGGCGCGGCCGGCCTGGCCTTGGCCACAGCTTTGGCGGCGATGGTGAATGGAGGCATCTTGCTCGCGGTGCTGCACCGTCGGTTGGGCGGCGTGGAGTGGGGTTCTGTGGGACGATCGTCGCTGCGTGTGCTGGTCGCATCCGTGCCGTTGGTTGTGGTTTGTGCCTGGGTGGCAGGGGCTCAGGTCTGGACGCATCCCGGTGAATGGACGGCGAAATCTGTTATGCTCTTCGTGGCCATCGGACTGAGCGTGAGCGGTTATCTGGGTGCCCACGCCTTGCTGCGGTCAGAAGAACTCGATCTGGTATGGGGAATGGTCAGACGGAAACTGAAACGAGGAGTGGCCTGAGGCAATGAGCAAGAGACAACCTTTACCCAAACGCCTCGCGCCTGACGCCTCGCGCGTCACGGTCTGCATCTTCCGCACACCCTGGGGCTGGATGGGTGTTTCTGAAACGACGAAGGGGATCGACGCGGTGGTGTTGCCGAAGGTGTCGCGCCAGGCCGTGCTGATCGAGTTGCAAGCGGCCTCATCCGCGCTGTTGGACGTCCAGTTCTCCTCACGATTGCGAGAGGCGCGGGCGCAACTGATCGATTATCTTGCCGGGACGCGCAGGTCCTTCGATTTGTCATTGGACCTCTTTCGAGGGACGAGTTTTCAGCGGAAAGTCTGGCGGACTCTTCTGTGTGTCTCCTACGGCCAACTGCGATCCTATCAATGGGTGGCGGTCCGAGTTGGAGGCAGGCAGTATGCCCGGGCCGTCGGCAATGCCGTGGGGGCGAATCCGATGCCAATCGTGATTCCTTGCCATCGAATTGTGGCGCAGGATACGTCGCTCGGCGGATTCTCAGGCGGCTTGCACACGAAACGAAAACTGCTCACTCTCGAAGGAACCCTGTCTGACCTTCAACCTGGACGATTGTAACCCATGAAGGCCGTGATTCAGCGGGTGACGAGAGCGTCGGTTCAGGTTGAGGGCAAGACAGTGGGGCAGATCGAAGCTGGTCTCCTGGTCTTGCTGGGCGTGGCTAAAGGCGATGGAGAATCGGATGGCCGGATTCTTGTCGAGAAGATTCGCACGCTCAGGATCTTTTCCGATGACCAGGGAAAGATGAATCGCTCACTCGTGGACATCGGGGGATCGGTCTTGCTGGTTTCCCAGTTTACCTTACTGGGCAGGACGGCGAATGGCCGTCGCCCGAGCTTTGACGAGGCGGCGCCCCCGGATGAAGCAAAGCGACTATACGAGCAGGTCGTAGCAGACCTACGAGACAACGGTACTCATGTGGAAACAGGGGTCTTTGCCGCGCACATGCAGGTCGAGTTGCTGAATGACGGACCGGTGACCTTTGTCTTGGACAGCTGGGGTGTGAGCTAGTTTCAGTCCCTGCTCAAGCCTGTTTCGTGAAGACCGATAGAAGGAGCATGGGCCGACATCGGTACTTCGAATAACATCTGCTATAATAAGTTCAGGCGTTTTCGGAATATGTGAGAGGTGGATATGGGAACGCAAGTTCCGCCACGGCATCCACTGCGTCAGTTGTTCGGTGCACTGACCGAGAAAAGTTTCATGGAACATCTTGGGTGGCCCGACCCCAACGTCACCAGTTACGTCTCCAACCTGCTCGTCGACTTTGTCCATACCGACCGACTGTATAAAATCAGAAATCAGCAAGACCAATCGGTCGATACGGTGGTGGACCTCCTGTTTGAATCGGAAGTGTTGCTCCAGGCCCAGTCGATGGATCGTGAACGGGACGTGCATCAGCATATCGGTGACTTTACACTCTTCATGGCGGGACTGTTTCCGGAATATCTGCGCCGCCTCAAGACGACCGGATTGATCTACCACAAGGATTTTCTCGTGGACTATATGAAGACGGGAAAGCGCTCCTACGGGATTGTCGCGCGAATCGCCGACAGCCCATCAGGGGAAGAACCTCCTCTGTTCCGGAAACTCTCCGACAACTTCGAGCTCTGTGTCACCGGTCTAGGATTCGTGCGGTCCGATCTGGATCGCATGAAAGATCCGGCCTACCGGCAGGCTCGGAATCTTCTCCTCAATTGACTACTTCCCGTCCTCTCATTCTTGCCCACGGAGGAGCCGGTTCCCGACGTTTGACGCCGGCGCGGGCCGCCTGCCTGGCCGATGCGCTCGCGGCCGGGTACGGCATTCTTGCGCGTGGAGGTCCTGCGGTGATCGCCGTCGAATGTACGATCTGTCTCCTGGAGCAATCGGGGCTGTTCAATGCGGGCCGAGGGGCGAATCGCCAGCTGGACGGGGTGCAGCGGATGGATGCCGCAATCATGGAAGGGGCCCATCTTGAAGCCGGAGCCGTCGCCTCGATCGAAGGGATTGCGCACCCGATTACGGCGGCCCGCCTGGTCATGGAAGAGACGGACCATGTTCTGTTAGTCGGACCGTTCGCCGGCAGATTTGCGCGAGATTTCAGACTCGATCGACATCGTTCCACCGTCGTGCCTCGCCCCCTCTCCCACGACCGGATACTCGCCAGACAGAAACGTTCGACAACAGAACGGCACGGGACCGTTGGCGCTGTCGCTTTGGATCGGTTCGGGACGGTGGCGGCAGGGGCGTCTACCGGGGGCATCGATTCGATGTTACCAGGGCGGGTTGGCGACAGCCCGCTCATCGGCTGTGGAGTGTACGCGGACAATCAGAGTGGTGCTGTGTCGATGACTGGAATGGGCGAAGGCATCATCCGCCTTGTGGTGGCCAAGAGCATCTGCGATCATCTGGCTATGGGAAAGAATCCTGCGGTCGCCGCTCGGCAGGTGTTGCGGATGCTGGTGTCTCGGATCCGTGGGTTGGCTGGGGCCTTAGTCCTCTCGCCGAACGGGCGATTTGCCATCAGGCATGTGACACCCCATATGGCTGCCGGTTGGTGGAATGGGTCTGCCCAGCCGACCGTTCAAGGACAATTTCCATGAATGACGTGCTTTTTCATCTGGCCTTTCCTACACACGATGTTGGGGCGGCGAAACGTTTCTATGTCGATGGACTTGGTTGTACGTTGGGTCGGGAGTCGAGTCACGCCGTCACGTTCGGACTTGCGGGACATCAACTCGTGGCGCATCTGACGACGGAACCCTTGCCACCGCAACAAGGTATTTATCCACACCATTTCGGCCTGGTATTCTTGTCGAAAGGCTCGTGGCAACAGTTCTTGGAGCAGGCCCAGGCGAAAAGGTTGTCCTTCTATCAACAGCCCCGCGTCCGGTTCCCCGGTACCAGCATCGAGCACCATACGTTCTTTCTCGAAGATCCCTCAGGGAACCTCCTCGAGTTCAAACACTATATCCATGAGTCGGCGATCTTCGGCGAGCGAGACTATCGTGAGGTCGGCGACTCGTTGTAGCCTTCCGCCTGCTCCTGGCCTTGGGGCTCTGTCGAATCTTGGTCTGGCTCTAGTTCTGAGTCTGGCTCTGACTTTGGCGCTGGTTCTAGCTGGGGAGATTGGGGAGATCCCCGAGTAATCCATTTGAGGATTCGGTCGTGGCGACGAGTCAGGGCAGTCGTTTTTCGCAATGGATCGTATCGCCGTGGCGACGGCAAAATGGCCGCCAGCCATGCGGCCTCGTCAGCCGTCAGATTGCGTGAGGGTTTCTTGAAGTGATGACGGGCCGCTGCTTCAGCGCCATAGACGCCCTGCCCCCACTCGGCGACGTTGAGGTACAGTTCGAGAATACGCTCCTTCGTGAGATGATGTTCGAGGGAACGCGTAATTAGCGCTTCCCGCGCCTTTCGAAGAAGGGAACGTTCGGAAGACAGGTAGAGGTTTTTGGCCAGCTGCTGAGTAATGGTGCTCCCCCCACGCTTGAGTTTGCCTGCTTCGAGGTTATACTGAGCCGCATCCTTGATTCCCTCCCAGTCGAATCCCTCGTGGGTGAAGAACGACGCATCTTCCCCCGCCACGACTGCCTGGTTGAGGTAGGGGGAGATACGTGAGAGCGGCACCCACATCCAATCACGTCCGATGGTGTGGCCTTGTGCCTCAGCCTGAGCCTGTCGCGCTTCCATCAGGGCTGTCACGGTTGGATTGGTCGCGCGTAGGACTGAAACGTCTGGCATCGCGAGCAACCATAGGAAGAGGACCGCCCCGACCGGGAGGCAGAGGCCTATAATCAGGAAGGCTTTCACGCGGGATCGGGATTGTGCGGTTGACTTCCGCATTAGAGGCTGCGTATCACAGGGACGATGAGGTCCTGTTTCAATAACATGATATCTGATAGGTGGATGGGTGCTGCATGAGAATCCTCACAGCGGAGTTTATCAGAGGTTGTGCGGGGCCAGAACAGTTTCTGAAAAGTGAACTCCCGGAAGTCGCCTTCATCGGGCGGTCGAATGTCGGAAAGTCCTCTCTCATCAACTCCCTGTTGCAGCGAAAGGGACTGGCCAAGGTGAGCCGCACGCCGGGAAAGACCCGCTTGGTCAACCTCTTTCGGATCACCAGCGACGATCCTGGGTTGGCGCGTTTTGTGGTGGTGGATTTGCCTGGGTATGGATACGCGAAGGTGTCGAAAGCGCTGAGGGCTCAGTGGGCGCCATTGATCGAGCAGTATCTCGACGGGAGTGAACAGCTGCGGGTGGTGGTGGTGTTGGTGGAAAGCCGGGTGCTGAGCGAACAGGACAGAGAGACGATCGCATGGCTCATGTCCGTCGGACGGCCTCTCATCGTGGTGGCGACGAAAGTGGATAAGTTAAAAATGAGCGAGCGCGTCGGTGCGCTTCATCGGCTGCAGGAAGGGCTGGGATTGGTCGAGGGCGGCGAAGTCATTCCTTACTCGTCGGTGACGGGCGAGGGGCGGAACCGTTTGTGGGCGGTCCTGAAAGAGCGGATTCGAACTTGATCTCGATGTAGGCCTTGTTCTTGAGGCCGGCCAGCCACGCTTGGAAGACATCTTCGCTTTTCTGCTGAAAGACGAGTCCCTGGATTTCAGTGCGGACTTGCTCATACGGGCGGAACTGTTTGGGTTTCTTGTCTTCCAGGCGCACGATGTGAAAACCTTCCGAGGTCTCGATCATATCTGAGATGCCGCCGGGTACCAGGGTTGCGATGGTGCGCTCGATCCCCGGCAAGAGCTCTCCCTGCCGCACTAAACCCAGGTGTCCTCCGTGTGAGGCATTCGGGCCGTCTGAAAAGCGCAGCGCCAAATCCTCGAAGGACTCCCCCTGCTTGAGCCGTGCCACCACCTCACGAACTTTCTCCTTCGCGTCGGCCGTATCGTCCGGTGAGCGGGGCTGAATGAGAATCTGGCTGAGCGTGTATTCCTCCGAGAGTGCGAACCGATCGCGGTGTTCCTGGAAGTACTGTTTCATGTCTGAGTCTGCGACCATTACCCCACTCCGCACCTCGCGGTCAACGATCCTAAGCAGCATCAGCTGTTCTCGGACGTTTTTCATGTCTGCCGGGTTCGTCTCGTCGATCGCTCCCCCCTGTTGCTTCATCTGCCTAGCCGCTTGCAGGACTTCCTGATCGGTGACCGCGATGCCTCGCACCTTGGCTTCCTGGAGTTGCAACTTACGCTCGATCATCGAGGTCAGCGCCATATACTCCGCCGTCTTGAGCTGGCGGGCGAGGACGTCGCCGCGATACTCTTTCTGGATCCGCCCCCGCTCCGTGGCGAGTTCCCGTTTCATCTCGGACAGCATGATGAGGTCCGAGTTGACGATCGCGATGATCCCATCTTCTATCTGCGCGGCTGAAAGGAGGGACGCCTGTGCAATCAGCCCAAGCGCGAAGAAGACCGTATGCCTCAGCCAGTCTGGTACCATCGTAATGATCGGACGGATCGTGATCATGGTTATGGGCCTCGAAACGCGCCGATGGGATCGGCCGATCGTCGAGGGTTCGACGGATTGTACACGAATTGAAGAGGACTTGAGGAGTGTGAGTGAGGGCAATTTCGATCCGTGACGAATCAGTGTGTGCCGACATCGTCGGCGACATAGCGTGAAGCGTCGGCGAGGCGGATGATCGCCTTCGCGCGGATGTCGGCGATCACGTCGTCAAAACGTTTTCGGCGCTTCTCGTTGAGCAGTTCTTGTCGGAGACGTTCCCGAACGGCCACGTCCGCCTGAATAATTTCCTTGTCGAGCGCCGAAATCATGACGAGGTAATAGCCGGCGTCCGTCTTGATCGGTGCACTGATCATTCCTGGCTTGAGGGTATGAATGACTGCGTCGACTTCGGGGATGACCAATCCCTTGCGATAGGGGCCGAGATCACCCCCTTTCGCTTTCGTCTTGCCGTCGATGGAATAGCGTTGCGCAAATTTGGCGAAGTCCCCCCCTTGGTTGACTTGCTTCTCGAGATCTTTTGCGGCCGGAAAATTGGGCAGCAGCATCTGCGACACTTGCACTTTCAATGGCGTTAGGAGTTCGTGGGCATGCTTCTCGTAGAAGGAGTCCAATTCCTCCTTCGAAAGTTCGACCTTTGCTTTGATCCGATCCTTGAGGAGCTCGTCGAGAATCAGTTGTTCCCGGTAGCGTTGCGCTCGATCACGGATGGCATCGTTCTGGTCGAGTCCCTGCTTGCGCGCTTCCTGCATGAGCAGTTCGCGGGTGATGAGTTCGTCGAGGAAGAGGCGTTTCCCCCCTTCTTTCTCGTACCGAGCCCTGGTGGCCTCAGCCAGTTCTCCCCAGCGGGTTTCGAATTCGGTCTGGGTGATTTGTCGGCCGTTGACGAGCGCCAGCACCCCTTCCTCGGGCGGTGGCGTACAGCCGGTGAGCAGCATGAGGCTGCCTATGATGGCGCCGGCGAGCAGGGAAACGAGGCGGATAGCGGCGACGTTCACAGATCCGTTCGATATTCGGGTCATAGGCGCGTGAGACCTTGTTAGCGAGATGATTGCGGGGACCTCGTGGTGTTGGTATCACAGCCTCCCAGGCTTTGCAAGGCTGCGGTAAGTTCTCGAAAGATGGAAGGCCAGTCCTGATGCGGCATCTGGAGCTCGAACGAGAGCGGAGACAGGAAGCACATCCGTTTCTTGTACCGGTCCATCGTCCGGTGAATCGCTTGGCTGGAGACTCGGCTCTTGGTGTCGAGCGTGACGACGACGGAGTGGGTCTTGAGTTCGATTGAGCTCAGGTGCAAGGCCTTGGCCTGGAGCCGCACCTGCATGACTTCGAACAGTCGCTCGACGGAGTCCGGGACCAGACCATACCGATCCTGTAATTCGCCATGGAGCAAGGCGAGATCTCCGACTTGGGTACAGGACGAAAGTCGCTTGTAGCACGAGAGGCGTTGGTGGGGATCGGCGACGTAGTCATCCGGAATAAAGGCGGAGACGTTAAGCCGGAGGGTGGGGTCAGGCTCCTCTTCCACGACCTGGCCTTTGAGACGCTGGACGGCTTGCTCCACCATCTGCATGTATAGATCGAGTCCGATGGCAGCGATATGTCCAGATTGTTGTTTCCCGAGAAGGTTGCCGGCGCCACGGATTTCCATATCCGCCGCGGCGATGCGGAAGCCGGCGCCCAGTTCGGTAAATTGCTGAATGGCTGTGAGGCGCTTCTGGGCGTCTTCGCTCAACTGCCCTTCATCGGGCACCAGGAAGTAGGCGTAGGCTTGGTCGCCGCTTCGTCCCACTCGCCCGCGCAATTGGTACAACTGCGCGAGGCCGAACATGTCGGCACGATTGACAAAGATCGTGTTGGCATGGGGCACGTCGATTCCTGATTGGATAATGGCAGAGGCGACCAACACATCCGCCTCTCGGCGAAAAAACTTCAACATTACGGCTTCGAGGGGTTTGGCGTTCATCTGCCCATGGGCCATCACGATGCGTGCGTCGGGCACCAGTCGTTGAAGCCAAGCTCCCGTCTTCTCCATCGTTTCGACTCGATTATGGACGAAGTAGATCTGCCCGCTCCGCCCCAGTTCGCGCGACATCGCCTCTCGGATGAGTGTGTCGCTGGATCGGACGACCTGCGTGCGAATGGACAACCGGCCAGCCGGAGGCGTCTCGATGATCGAGAGATCACGCACGTTCGCCATGGCCATTTGCAAGGTGCGAGGAATCGGGGTGGCCGTGAGTGTCAAGACGTCGACTTGGGTGCGGAGTTGCTTCAATCGTTCCTTGTGTTTGACGCCGAACCACTGTTCCTCATCGATGATCACGAGACCCAGGTTGAGGAATACCACATCTTTCTGGATGAGCCGGTGTGTTCCGATCACCACATCGACGTGACCGGCTGCTATGTCTTTGAGAATGGCTTTGGCCTCCTTCGGCGATTGGAATCGTGAGAGTAAGGCCACGCGAGCCGGAAACGGCGCGAACCTTTCTGAGAAGTTGTCGTAATGTTGATGCGCCAACAGGGTTGTGGGGACGAGCACCGCCACCTGACGATTATCTTCCACGGCTTTGAAGGCCGCCCGCATGGCCACTTCCGTTTTTCCGTACCCGACGTCGCCGCAGACCAGGCGGTCCATCGGTTTGCTGGCCTCCATGTCGTGGGTAATGTCTTCGATCGCTTTGAGTTGATCCGCCGTTTCTTCATACTCAAACGCAGCCTCGAACTCGTGGTACATCGTGCTGTCGTATCCATAGGCATGGCGCGTCACGAGTTCACGGTTAGCATAGAGGTCAACCAACTCGTGGGCCATTTCCTCGATGTCCTGTTTCACGCGCGCGGTCGTTTTGGCCCAACTGGTGCCGCCCAAACGTTCAAGGTGCGGCGCATGGCCTTCTGCCCCGCTATACCGTTGCACATGGTTGAGCCGTTCCAGCGGGACGTACAGCTTGTCGCCGCCGGCGAACTCCAGGATCAGATAATCGCTGTCGAAGCCTTGCACCGAGAGGCGTTTGAGTCCTTGATATTTGGCGATGCCATGTTGGACGTGGACGACATAGTCGCCCACGTTGAGATCTTCCAGTGAGGAGAGGAAGGTTGCGGCCTTACTCTTGACCTGCGGCTTGTGACGCGCGCCTTTGGCAAACAGTTCCTCTTCCGTTAGAACGGCCAGACGCAAGTCCGGTGCGAGGAATCCTGCGGACAAATCGCCGTGCAAGACGTAAAACGGCGCTTTGGTTTTACTGGAAGCGGTCCAGGCCCCCACTGTCCATTCCATCGCCGGCACATCGTGTTCGCGCAATAGCGCTAGCAAGCGATCCACTTGGCCGCGACTTCTTGCCACGAGCACCACGCGGCATTCCTCTCGGAGGCGATCCATGATGGCCAGGGTCTGGCTGAAAGGCATCCCCCGAGCGCCGAGGCCTGCGCTGGACGGGGTCTGAGCGGGAAAGGTCTGGACGGGATTCCAGGATGCATCACTCGCCATGAGCGGCTCAAGCGCGAGCGTGGGCCAGCCGTTGGTGCGGTCCATGAGTTCCGGCCAGGAGAGAAACAACCGCTCCGGTGACGGGTATGGTACGCCCGATTCTCGATCGGCGTGGCGGAGATAGCCGTCGTCGATTTTGCTCCAGAGGTCTCCGCAGGCCCCTGTCAACGCAGCCGGCTGATCCAAGACCAACACAGGCTGTTCGGTGAAATAATCGAAGAGGGTGTCCATGTCGGAATAGAGATCCGGTGCACGCCACTCGGCATCCACCGGAATGGGAGAAAGGGCATCCGACGAAGCCTCCGCACGCAGATATTCCCGCGCCGGAAGGACGACCGCTCGATCCAGCTTCGCAGTGGATTTCTGCGTGGCGGGATCAAAGAGGCGGAGCGAATCGACGGTTTCGCCAAGAAATTCGACACGCAGCGGGTCGACATAGGCCGTCGAGAAAATATCCACAATGCCGCCTCGAATACTGAACTCGCCGGGGATTTCCACCACCGAGACCCGGTGGTAACCGAGACGTATGAGTCCTCCGGTGAGGGTTTCCCGCTCGATCGTACCGCGCACCTTGAATTGCAGGATGGTGCGGGTGAAGGTCGTGACGGGCAACAACCGTTGCATCAGAGCCGCAATGGAGGTGACCAGGCAGGTCTGTGGTGCGGTTCGGACGTGATGCAGGGTATTCATCCGGCGCGCGATTAGACCGACATGGGGCGCGCTGCCCTCGTATGGCAAGGTTTCCCATCTCGGGAAGAGTGCGAGGGGAGCCGTCGGAAGGTCGATGAGATCATGGAAAAAGTGCAGGTCGTCAAAAAGGCGTTCAGCCGCCTCGTCCGACCCGGCGACGATCAGCCACGATCGACTGCCCAGTGTGCCCGACTGAGGATGTAGGAGCGTGGTGAGGGCAAGCCCGGCGGTGGAACCGTACAAACCGGTGATACAGGGACGGCATGTCTCGTCTGCCAGCGCCGCGGCGACAGGCGCGAACCACTGGGATGCTGATGCTGTGGAGATCGTATCGGACATGGTGCAACAGGTTATGGAACAGCTGGTTCCTCAGTGCAGCATTTCGGTGGCCGACAGGTCAGGAATAATATAAGAGGAGAACCGCTGAGCAGGATGTTCAAACAGTTCAGACTTCTCACCCACCCAACTCCGGCGGGCCAAGACGCGCCATTTCCCAAACAAGGCCGCAGCGAGTTAAGCCCGGAGACGTACCCTCTGGGGTACGTTGAGGACCTGAACGAAGCGAGAACGCTGCTGGCGGACTGTTTCAGCATCCTGCTACGCGATGGTTGAACGAATGCGTTCGATCAGCGATGTAGTGGAGACGCCGGGGACCAATGGAATGGTACGGACGACTCCGCCGCGCGCTTCGACGATCTTGCGGCCGACGATGTGTTCCACCGCCCAATCTCCGCCTTTGACGAGAATATCCGGTTGCAATGCGGTGATCAGGCTTTGGGGGTCCGGTTCATCGAACAGGATCACAAAATCGACACAGCCGAGCGCAGCGACCACTTCCGCCCGCTGCGCTTCCGCGACGATCGGCCGATCCGGAGCCTTGTTCAAACTCCTGACGGATGCGTCGCTATTGACGGCGACGACAAGCAGGTCGCCCAGATCTTTCGCGGCCTGGAGGTAGCGCGTATGGCCCACGTGCATGAGATCGAAACAGCCGTTCGTGAACACGATACGTTTCCCTTGGGCCCGCGCCGCTTCGAGAATTGGGACGAGCTGGTCTCTGGTCGTATCTTTCACAGACATGTCAGCATCATACCGACTGTGCGCTCGGATGGAAAGAGACGGAACACTACTCGGTGTTCTCGTGGCTCACGCCTCCTAACCCAATCACCGACGACCCGTGCTTGGCAATTAGCGCGTCCATCGTCTCGATGGCCTTCGTCCGCCGTTGGTCGAATAGCCCGGGCGGCGCGGGTGTCAAGGAAGAGACCGAGAGCCCGGCCAAGCGGTACTCGGTGCCGGGCCGAATGAGTTCCTGTAGCGCTTGCTGGACGGTCGGCCACATATCGGGATCGTAGTTCAGCTGGTGCGGAAAGCGGTGCTGCTTGGTCGCGATGGCGAAATGGGCGTTTTTCAGCTTCACCGTACAGGATCCGGCGGCCAATCCTTCCTGTCGGAGATCGCGTGCCAGGTCGCGGAGAAATCCGCGCAGGGTTCGCTCTAGAAAAGTACGATCATGCGTATCCTGTTCGAATGTGGTCTCGTGGCTCAGGCTTTTAGATTCACGATCGGCCACCACCGGTTCGTGGTCGATCCCCCGCGCCAGCTCTCGCATCCAGTGGAGTCGCGTGCCGAAGATATGACGCAAGGGTTGGTCCCAGCGTTGGTCCAACAGCTCGCCGATCGTCTTGAGTCCGAGCGGTTCCAGGCGCGCGGCGGTTTTTGGACCGATCCCCGGCAATGCGCGCAGAGGCCGCGGCGCTAAGAATTCCTCTTCCATCCCCGGTGGGACCGTCACGAGTCCATCCGGTTTGTGACTATCCGCTGCAATTTTGGCGACGGTCTTGCCGGTCGCGACGGCGATGGTGCAGCGCAATCCCGTGGCCTCGGACAGCGCATCCTTCACAAGTTGTCCAAGTGAGCGAGGATCAGGATGGCGGGTCTGGAGCTGTGTCGTGTCGGCATAAAACTCGTCGATGCTGCTCCATTCGGTGAGCGGGAATAACTGATTGGTCACGGCGCGCATCGCATCATGCAACTGTCGATATAGGGGCCGATCAGGAGGAAGCAGAATGAGGTTGGGACAGAGCTGGAGGGCTTTCGCCGTCGGCATCGCCGAGTGGATGCCGAATGGCCGCACGGCATAGCTGGCCGCAGCGATGATCCCACGTGGCGGTGGACCGCCGACCGCGACCGGTTTACCGGCGAGGCTCGGGTCCTTCACCACGGCCGCTGAAGCGAACATGGCGTCGACGTCCCCGAAGAGTATCTGGCGCGACCAACGCATCGCTTGCTCCTGAACAGGAGCCTAGAAGGTAAAGGACAATTGAAGCGGCTGCAAGGGGCGTTGAGAGGTAGGCCTTGTCGTGTGGGAAGAATATTCTGAATCAGTCGGAACCCGGCTGACAGATCCGAGTTCCTGCAGCGACCCCCGACAGATGCCGCAATGGTGCCGACGCGGTTGAATCGTCCGTCGCTGACGTCGGTACACTCGGCCGCATTGCCGACAGCGCCAGGCAAATGGCGTGAGGGCTAGGACTTCCCTTTGCAACGAATGGTAGATGGTGATCGCCAGGGTGCCGTCTCGATTCATCTCGGTCATCTTGCAGAGAAAATCCGTCCCATGATTCGGCCGCCGCTTCAGGATGTCGTATTGCCATTGATGAATCATTTCGTGCGCCAGCGTGCTCACGATCTCCTGCTCGCCATACTCGTTCTGTTGGGCGACCTGTTGGAGCAAGGGAAGGGACAGACGAATCTCGCGCTTGGTTGGCGGGCGAAGCCCATCCCGATCCAGTCTTGGCCGCGGCCCTCGACGACTCACGAACATGCCCACCGAGGAAGTCAGCCGACGGCTCCAGACGAGATCGATCGGGGGCAGCAGGCCCGCGAAGTAGCGGCCATTCAGTTCGCTCCACATCTGGGTCAGATGCTGCGAGGTTACCGGAGGAGATTGACGTCGAGACATGCGAAGGGGGTCACCCCAATTCTTCGTGGACCGCCGCGGCCAGCAACGGCACCATGATTTCGTGGTGGCCGATCAAGGAGTAGCCTTTTCCCCCCTTCTGGGTCGGCCGACGCACCACGTTTGTGAGCGGGCGGTAGTGAGACAAGAAGTCCATGTCCACGGTCGTAATGTTGGTCAGATCATGGCCAAGATTGCGCCCCAGTGACACCGCTTTGAGGAAGACTTCCGGCAAAATGACGGCAGAGCCGAGATTGAGATACACGCCCCCCTCCATCCCTGACACGACGGCCGCAAGCCGTCGAAAGTCCAGCAGCGAGGTCGCACCAATGGCGGCTCCGTCCGCGGCAGGATGCATATGGATGATGTCGGTACCGATGGCGACGTGCACGGTCACCGGAATACCGAGCCGCGCCCCGGTCGCCAGGATGCTCGTCTCGCGATGGGGAAACTGTCCCTGGCGTCGGTTGATGTAGTGGCCGACGGATTCGCCGAGTCCCTCGCGATCATGAGCCCCGCGGACTATTGCCTCGTTCAGCATGCGGCCGGTTTCTTCCGCCATCCCGAAGCGTCCCTCGTCAATCTCCGCGTCGACTTCCTCAGACGTGTGCCCCATGAGTGCCAATTCGAAATCATGAATGATCCCGGCGCCGTTCATGGCCACGGCCGACACGATCCTTTGCTGCATGAGGCTCACGAGAATCGGACTCAGTCCGACTTTGACGACGTGTGCTCCGATTCCCGCGATGACCGGTCGGCCCTTGCGATGGGCCCTCGCGACGGCTTTGGCGACTGCGCGCAGAGTTTTAACGCCGAGGATATCCGGCAGCGAGCGATAGAATTGGCTGAAGCTGCCCCCACGGTGCCAGGGGCGAGCACAGTCGGAGACGCGGACCTTGCTGTGCCGTTTCTTCAGCGGATACGTCGTGAGATCCGTCACGTTGATCGGCGGGATCAGGCTCGGAGTCGTGACAGGGGATCGTTGCCGGTCAGGAGGCTTTGCCAAGGAGCTGTTCCTCGATGAGTTCACACAGGACGTGGCCGAGCGTGATGTGACTTTCTTGAATGCGGGCCGTGACCGTTGAAGGCACGACGAACGGATACTCCACCAGTCCTGCCAGTTTCCCGCCGGTCCCCCCAGTCCAACCAATGGTGGTGAGGCCGCAAGCCCGCGCGGCGTCCACACCCTTCAGCACGTTGGGTGAATTGCCGCTGGTGCTGATGGCAATGGCGACATCGCCTTTTTGTCCATGGGCGCGAACCTGACGGGCAAAGAGTTCGTCGAAACCGTAGTCATTGGCGATGGCCGTGATGGCGGCGATGTCGGTGACCAGGGCGATGGCCGGGAGCGGGGCACGCTCGCGTTTATACCGCCCGACGAACTCGGCGGCGAGGTGGGTCGCATCCGTGGCACTGCCTCCGTTGCCGAAGAGCAACACTTTGTGTCCGTCTCGAAAGGCAGTGGCGATCAGCTTCGCGACCTGCACGATGCGATCGGCATGTTCGCGCGCGAACTGTTGCTTGATGGTCGCACTTTCGGTAAACGTACTGAGTACATGTTCTTTCATGAGAAGCGATTCTAGGCAACCTGCTGTCACCTGTCAAACGTGATTTGCAGGCCGGCAGGACTTTGCCGGATGAGCGCATTGCTCGTGTTGG
Organism: Nitrospiraceae bacterium; assembly: GCA_036004925.1. GTDB lineage: Bacteria > Nitrospirota > Nitrospiria > Nitrospirales > Nitrospiraceae > Palsa-1315. The sequence continues at coordinate 25,869 of DASYRC010000019.1, forward strand.
CCAATTCTCCAAACCTCGTAGGGAGGCACCTCCATCAGGGCAATTCACTTATTCTGTCGTACAGGAAAACACGGTCATGGGCAGAGGCATCGTCACAGGGAACGAACCATTTCCCTCTTCACGCAGGGCGATGGGCGCACAGTGAATTGATCGCTCGATATGGCGATGACCCATAGGGTGGGAGAAAAGTCTTCCCGGCAAGGCCGCAGCGAGCGAAAGGCTGATGCGTACACAGGTCCGTACGTTGAGGTCTTGAGCGAATCGAGCACGAAGCCGGAAGGCTTCTATGCCGCCCTATGTTATAGTCCGTGTGCAATGGCGCACGACCAACCAGTCAAAGCCTTGGTGATCGCGCTCACCGACCATGCGGCGGCGGCGGTCTATTCGATTAATCGTCTGCAGCCTGATTCGCTCTGTTTCGTGTTGCCTGAAGGGGCGAAATCGATCGTAGAATCAGAGGTCCAGCCGAAGATCGAGCACATGCCTAGACGGTGGGATTGGGTGGTGATAGCGGAGACCTGCGAATTTGTCGGTTGTTATCAGACGCTCGCCCGGACACTCCCGGAGATGTTGCGTACATGGGAAGTGCAGCCAGGCGAGCTCGTCGTCGACGTGACCGAGGCTACCCCAGCCATGGCGGGTGCACTGACGTTGGTCACCATGCCGATGAGTTCGAGGATCGTGTCGCTAGTGCCGGCGCAAGAGGGGCAGGAGGGGGAGAGGATTGATATCGCCGGACAGCCCTATATATGGACGCAAGGGAATCCGTGGGATGAGGCGGCATCTGTCTCACGTCGCGAGGGCTGTGACCTGTTCAACCGAAGATTATTTGCCGCAGCGGTGAAGCTGTTCCGCGAGGTCGAAACACGGGTGAGCGGCGGGCAGAAACCGCTCTATCGTGCCTTTGCTGACCTAGCTGATGGCTACGATATGTGGGAGCGATTTCACTATCGTCAAGCCTGGGAGAAACTCAGGACTGCCGTGAAGGCCTTCGAGATGGCGTCCCTGTGGGGCGGACCACCAGGACTCACGTTGCTGTTACCGGCCATCAAAGCGAACGTGGGATTCTTGGAAAAGCTCGTCCTCGATCCTGCTCCCGTGAAAGACAAACAGGCCCCAGATCTACTGGCCCATGCCGATCGGCGACTGCATGGCCTGCACGATCCGGAAACAGCCATGGTCTCACTGGTTCGTGCGCTCGAAGCCTTTGCCCAGAGACAACTGTTCAAGCAATATACAATCAAAACCTGGGACGTGCAGCTGGAGCAATTGCCGCAGGCGCTACGAGAAACTTGTCGAGCTTGTTGGCTGGAAGATCTCGACGGCAAGTATAAATTGCCCTTGCAGGCTCAGTTTCGGGCGCTGGCCGGATTGGGCGACCAGATGGGCCAAGCCTTTTTACGCGAGTGGCCGACGATGAAACCGCTGCTCGACGCAGCCAACCATGCTGTCCTCGGCCACGGCTTCGAGCCGGTCAAAGCCGAGCGAGTGCAGCAGCTGTACGAAGTTGTCGTCAAGCTATCGGGCATCAGTGAGACATCGTTGCCGAAGTTTCCGACGCTGAACCTCTAGCGCGACGTGTTCGGGGAAGTCGTGAGGACATGGAACAGGGTTCAGAATGTCGTCTAAGGCGGTAAAGTCTGATCTAATGGAAAATCAAGCGTTTAGGGGGTACCGAGATGCCGGGTTCCGTGAGTTCAAATTCTTATGAGTTTGAGAACTAGACTGACAAACGTGTAGAGTTGACTGCCCGATTACTTCTTGCTGCAGGCAACTGTCCACAGTTTGTGACCAAGAGTACCTGGTGCAACTGGTTGCCACTTACCCACTTCTGTGTTGCTATAAACCACTGTTCCGCTTCTCATATTGCCCGAGAATTCCTTGAGCGCAAGCACCCGACTGCGCTCTTCTGCGCAGTCGAATTCCCATTGTTCCTCGGCAGTTAAAAATCTGATGCCCCCCACGGTTTGTACAGTCTTGTAGTCGTAGAATTGCCTCATCTTCACCAGATTGCTGTTGCGGCGCGTGGTGGCTGGATCCACGTATACAGTCTTTTCTCTTTCGTCGCCTTCACTAACCTTTACCCACTCTGCATACGCTGGTGCACTATTCAGGAAGAGAAGGATGATTAGCAGAAGTCGTGTCATTGAGAATGTCTCCGTAAGAGATCGTCGCTACTGCGGTATGAACTGCGGGAGTGTGCTCCCAATTGAGGGGGCGGTCAATGAAACTTAAAACGGCTTCGCGGCATCCTGTGAGGGACATGGGCTGGTCGCTACGGGCGGTGGCTCAACATCGTAATCATATGTCTATGCCGAGCTCGTAGATCGGAACCTGAATCGCACTCTTGAACTGCGGGAGATATCGCACCACCTTTTCAAAGTTCAGGCTTCCATCCAAATTTTGGGCGAACTCGGTTCTCATTTTCTTCTGGAACGATCTTGTGGTCGTCACATAGATTCCAATATCAATCTGGTCCAAAGCAGAGTATGAGGAGACTTGAAACTTCAAGAGATCAATCCCGATGAGGCTGTGGCATGTCCGAATCCGACTTCTATTCCGACCCTCTCCTTGAGAAAATCCTTCCTTGCAGACGGCTCGTCTTCTCCTTGAAAGACATCGGGCTGGTCCTCCCGCCCTTTTCCGATGAATTTGTCACGCAAAACTTTGTTGAACTCAGGACGTGACAACGTCGGAATTTGAATCGAGGGATGGGTCAGGGCTTCTTCGATCTCCTGCTTGATGGCCAGCTTGCTATTCAAAACCTGCTCGGCAAACCGATATACGAATACTTTTCTTGTCGTAGTCACATATCAGAGATCCGTCCACCTAACTAGTAAACCTCCTGCAATCATCTCACGCAACAGCGGCAGATCGCGCGCATGGTGGCGCAGTATGGCGCGGAGCCCTGGAACGGTCAAGGCGCGGGAAGGGGAGGCGATCACTACTTCACTGTTGTTTCCCCAAAAATGGTGTATTACTGTTGGGTTGGTTGAGGTAGAAATAGAAAAAATGGCATGAAGAGTTATAGCTTGTTATAAGCTATTGCACGACTAGCATAACTAATTTATATACCTATGATTATAAGAATTTACTACGAGGATACCGACTGCGGCGGAGTGGTCTACTACGGGAATTATCTCAAGTATTTCGAGCGGGCGCGGACGCAGTATCTCGAAAAGCGAGGGTTGTCAGTGGCCAGGCTCATGAAGGAAGGCACGGTGTTCGTCGTGGTGCACGCGGAAGTGGATTATCGATCTCCAGCACACTATGGCGACCGGCTGATCATCGAGACGGTCGTCTCCGACGTGACGGCAGCCTCCTTCACGTTTTCGCACGTGATCCGAGAACGAGAGAGCCAGCGTGTGGTCGTCGAAGGATCGGCCAGGCTGGCGGCAACGGATGGAAGTGGGAAAGTGAAGCGACTCGACGAGGCGATGAGTGCCGTATTAAAATAATCGTCGTCAATAAGGAGTCATGAAATGGAAACGGAATGGGTGGGATTTGGAATATCGCTGGGAGGCTGGCTCATCATGGCCGGCATGGCGATCGGTTTATTCGTACTCGGCTGGTGGTTTTACATGCCAAACCCGATGGCTAAAGACAGGAAGGACAGGAATAAGAAGCCCTAACCCAACTATAAGTATTCTCCTCCACCTTGGTCTTCGCCATCGCCAGAGTCATCCAATGTAACGGGGTTCACCGGTCGCAAGAGCGCACAGCACGAAGGGTACCCAACGGCAACGATGTTGGGCGGTCAGGTTCAACCCTCTGGTTGGGCACTTTCACCGCGTATGTGCTGGTTTAGCGCTACGCCGAGCTCTTGGCACTTATTCATGAGGCCTTCATAGGCCTTGAGGTTGGCGTTGTACTCGGCCATCGGATACTTGCTGAGTTCACCTTGGCTCTTCTCGTAGAGCCGCCCGCAGATCTCCCTGAGAGTTTGGACAGCCTCGAGCAACGCCGCCGTGTACTGGTTGGAACCCTCCAAAGACCCTGACTCTGTCTTCAATGATGATGTAATGGCAGCCAGTTCGGACGCCAACCGATCGAGGTCTCTAACGTGAGCCCCAAAGTCAGTGGCCTTGAAAAGCCCTGGAATTGGGAGTGCCTTGCGCCACGAAAATTTAAAGATTGCGTCGTGAATCACGACGTACTCGTCAAGGATTGCATTCGCTTGGATCAGTTCCTCGGGAAGGCCCTGCATATGTCACCCACGACGATGTGCCCAACGATGGAATTGAGCGAGCGGCGAAGCCGTCCGCACGAATCACGGGTTAGCCATCGACTTTGCCGCCGGCCGCACGAACGCGCTGCACAATATACGCTTGCGTTTCGGGCGACAAGCACGCGAGCGGCAATGTGCTGAACTGTGCCTTGGAGTACAGCAAAAGCCACACGCTAGAGAACTGCCACAGCTCTTTGACGGCGGACCACTGAAGCGTGGTAGTACCGATGTCCGAAGTCATGGTGAAAGAGGACTCGTCTGCGCGGAACGTGGCTCGAGGCTTGTCCATCTGGCGGAACTTGCGCAGCGAGTTGCGGTAGTGAACGACGTAGACAACCGTGGCGAACGCGATGCCCAGCACCAGCACGGCTGCAAGGGTAGCGACGAGCCAAGAGGCCACGCCCTGCGCAATGAGTACGATGAGACCGAGCGCGCCAACGAGGAGCGCAACAATGAAGCCGACACCTACAGAACGCCGCCAAAACGCGAACACCGCTTGACGCAGCAGCGACTCGCTATAAATAAGTGTGGCCTCGTGCGACATGGTGGCTAACGACCCAAGCTCAGCGACCAGGCCTACGAGGACGCTCGATAGCAACCACAGCGCGATGGCCGGGTTCGCTGCAGCACAGGGTCAGGCATCATTTCTGTGTTGTTTATCTTGTTTCCAAGCCCCCCAGGCAAAGAAAAACCCCACCGGCGCACTGATGAGGCAAAGCCATGCCAGAGGAGACGATTCTGCGAACAGCCAAACGGCAAAAGCGGTATAGATAAGTGCTCCGGCAAAGTAGACATACCAAGGAATCTTGCCTTTTTTTTTCAATGGTGTGTCGGTTGGCGATGTCATTCGTGTGTCCCGATACGTCCGGTGATGCTTAACTATAATTCGACGTCCCAATCACTTCGGCACACCCAGCAGAAATGGAACGTGCAAACCCGTTCGAGATGCGCGCTCAGGCGCGGGACAACAGCCGATGGCAGCCTCGTCGCACAGTCCTTGTCGCTCGTACCTTCGCCCGCAAGCACCTCATTGCGGCCAAAATCAACGCCTTTGACGCGCAGGCGAAGGCATTCCCCTTACGCGAATGCTCGCACTGTAAAACAACGTTCCCATAATCCACGAGACGCCGTCAAGCGCGGCCGACTGAGACCCTCCATCTCCGCCGGAGGGCGGCCTCATCTCCATCTGCGTATCGCGCGATCGGCACCAGGAATGGCTAAGGTTTCTTCGTCTGATTGATCGCCAGGTCCCCGAGGGCACGGTCCTGTCGATGCAGATGCGCGTCTTATGTGAGTCTGGTGACGCGGCTTGTTTTAGTGCTCGCAGCTTGGTCTGAGTTCGGGCATGGCGTCTTTCTTCTGTAGCGGATCACGGTTGAGCTCATTCTGGGGCACCACGATGCGAACAGAGGCATCCATGCTGTGCGTACGCTTTGGAAGGAGTTTTCTGTGTCGCCGGGCTTAGTTACTCAGCAGGTCCTCTTGTTTGCGAATCCTGCTGTCCTTGAGCTTCTGGGGACGTGAGTGGATGACGAGGCAACGTCGACTTAAGACGTTGGTTCATTGAGCGATAGGTTCCCTTCGCGTTCTTGTGCGGACGCAATCCTTTCTCACGGCGAAGTCGATGCGGACGCAGATCACTTCCCGGCCTCACTTTTGGTTTTCGGCAGAAGTCACAAGATGGGCGAAGTTCGGACTCGGTTGCCCCAGGAGCTAAGGGTGTTGTGGACAATGATGAGGGTGGGGCAGTCGATTGTTGTGCCGGGACCTGATGGGCGAGGACCAGGATGAAGCCGAGAGCAATGAGTACAGCGAACGTGGTTCGAGCTTGTACCATGATGTTCGCGGGAACGCACAGTCCGTGCCAGAGCGGTCTGGTTGACAATACAAAAATCCGCATGCTGTTATAGCGGCGTATCTCGTCGTTCGCGAGATACGCTTCACGAGTTCTGCTTCACGATTCTAGGGAGGTTCGCGTCATGGATATGATGGGACGTGTGGGTCTGATCGAGATTCCGATCTTGATTGCACCCGATCAAAAGGTCTGGATGGATCGCATGATTAAGGAAGGCAAGATTGCCATTCCTCCCGGCGGGACGCTGGAAAAAGGCTCGCTCTATTCCATGTTCGTCCGAATGCTCCTGCATAACGCAATGGAAGAGCAGAAGCGGCAGGAGGTACTAGACGCAGAAGACGAGGATGACGAGTAGGAAGCTGTTGAATACGACCACCAGCGTCGTTCTCGCATCGTTCAGGGCTTCAACGTACTCAGATTACGCCTCAGGCTTTCGCTCGTTGCGGCCTAGCAATGAACTCGTTTTGAGCATCCTGCCAACTTCACACATTGCATCCTGAGAATGCCTCGCCGTTGAGCCTAGCTATGGCCTTGCATGAAATAAGGCGCGCCCCAGGGCGAAGAGTCTGTCTTGGCAGACTCAGGGCGGGTGGGTGAAGTAAGCGCTAGGGTCGGGCGGGGGAGGAGTCTGGCAGTTTTGAACGACTTCACAGGATTGCGGAGCTGTATCTGAGCCGATCCAGAACCGTATCAAACGAGATACGAATGACGCTTGACAAGCGACCCGGTTAGAGTTTCTTAAAAGAGGCCGCGGCTGCTTTGATCGTGTATTCGATATCGCGGGTTGAGTGAGCAGTGGAGAGGAAGGCGGCTTCGAATTGAGAAGGGGCTAAGTACACCCCCTGTTCCAGCATTGCGTGAAAGAATTGCCCGTATCGCTTCGTGTCTGACAGTTTTGCGGTATTCCAATCGACCACCGGGCCTGACGTAAAGAAGGCCCCTAGCATTGAGCCGACTCTGGTTTGCGTGAGCGGCACACCGGCTTTCTTGGCCGCGTCACCAATCCCTTTGGCCAGGGCTGCTGATTTTTCTTCCAGCTTCTTATAGACCCCATGGGCTTTGAGCTGCTTGAGCGTTTCAATGCCTGCGGACACGGCTAACGGATTTCCCGACAACGTCCCCGCCTGATAGACCGGCCCCAATGGCGCGATCAGATCCATGATCTCTTTTCGCCCTCCGTAGGCTCCGACCGGCAATCCTCCGCCGATGATTTTCCCCAGCACCGTCAGATCCGGAGTAATGCCGTAGAGCGTTTGGGCTCCCCCGTGGGTCACACGAAAGCCGGAGATCACCTCGTCGAAAATCAGGAGGATGTCGTTCTCTGCGGTGAGTCGACGGAGTGACTCAAGGAAATCCGGCGCCGGTGGCACGACGCCCATGTTCGCCGCGATCGGTTCCAGCATAATGCAGGCCAACGTGTTCCGATGTTCCTTGACGATCTGTTGAACCGCTCGTATGTCGTTGTACGGGACCGTCAAGGTGTGCTTTGCAAAGTCAGCCGGGATTCCAAGCGAATCCGGGATCCCCAACGTGGCCAGACCTGAACCGGCCTTCGCCAGTAAATAATCGCTGTGGCCGTGATAGCATCCTTCAAATTTCAGAATATTGTCTCGCTTCGTAAAGCCACGCGCGACACGAATCGCGCTCATGACCGCCTCGGTGCCGGAGCTGACGAGTCGGACCTTTTCCATCGATGGGAAGGCCTGGTGGATCATGCGGGCGAGGATGACTTCCAACTCGGTCGGCGCGCCGTAACTGGTTCCGTTTGCAGCAGCCTTTTTGATCGTGCTGATGACCAATGGGGCGGCATGACCCAAAATCATCGGGCCCCATGACAGGACATAGTCGATGTAGGTATTTCCATCGACGTCATAGAGGCGGGCGCCTTTGGCGCGCTTGATAAACCTGGGCTGGCCTCCGACGGAGCCAAAAGCTCGCACCGGACTATTCACACCCCCAGGAATCAACTGCTGCGCGTCGGCAAACAGCTTGGCGGAACGAGTGGTTTTCATAATGGGGGCGCACAGTACCACGCAGTCGAGCTTCGGTCAAGAAACAGGAGGTTTATGTGGCGCAATAAGGCGACTGTGGCCAAAAAGTGTCTGAAGAGATACACTTCTCACCATTTTTGATACGGGCTGTTGTACCGCGAGGGAGGGACATTTCGTAATCCCTTGCAAATGAGCTGATTCCTGCTACCAACCGAGTGAGGCCCGACTCTTGCCTAATTAGCTAATTAGTATCAGGCGAGCAGTATTCGGAATTCTAGACAGAGATTAAGAGAGTAACGATGAAGATTGTCTGTTCGTGGTGCCGACAAGAAGGAAAACCCGAGCTGGTGGGAGAGAAGGCGCCTCTCGACGATGCTCGGGAAACGCATGGTATTTGCGTCGTTCATCGCCACGCAGTCGAAGCCCACTGGCGAGTATTGATTCAAACAGCCTCACGCTCGGAAGCTGCGACCGGACTGTCTTCTGCGCTCTTCCGCTGGACAGGCTTGGTGAACACTACCAAGAAGATTCGCCCGTAGGGCAGGCGAATCTTCTTGTCGATCTACCGGAAGTTACATTCCGACTTTCCCCTGAAACATTTTGAGCAACTGGGCAATCCAGCCGGCTGGTTCGTCATCAACTAACTCTACGAGTGTGAAGGTTTACGTTTGGGAGACCGCTGCCGTGTATTCGCCTTGCGAGTCGGTTCCGCATTGATTTCTTTCATCCCCCAGTGGGCCCGCTTGGTTTTCTCCCGCTCCGATACAGCGAACAGTACGTGAAAGGGCGTTGCTCGTCGCGCGCCCATTTCCGCCTGTCCGTTTCCCCAGGCCTCGCCCGCATCACGCAAGATCTCAAGAAAGGTTTCATACTCTTCTTCGTTGTCGGGTAATACGCACCCCGCATCGGTGATGAGCAGAACATAGCCCTTGGCCGGCAGCCATTCCAGATCGGCCAGACATTCCTCCAAGGCGTCCCAGTTGTGGCCGAAGTAGTCGGGGAACTCCAATGCCCGTGCGAATTCCGCAAACAGATTTGCCGGCGTCTTGCAGTGCTGGCCCTTGATGACCTTCAGCGCCAACCCGGTTAGTGGGCGCACCAGCGACTCTGCGCGCTGCTCGGCTGTGACCATAAGCAATGAGGTCCAGGGGGCCTTCGTCGACTGAAGATAGGCGGTCAATGCCCTGGTGTGTTTCGGAGTCATGGTATCTCATTCAATGGCATGAACGTTCGGTAATGGTTACCGGTATAGTAGGCCCTGCCAGTGTCTTGCTCGATGACGATCCGTTCCGCACCCCGCGCGCGGCCGCGTATTTTGGGATTCACATCGTACTCGCGATAGTGACCGCGAGGCAGAAGTCTTTCCCGATTCTGAAACGTCCCGCCGCCGATATATCCAGGGAGGGCTTTGCCCTCATGTTGCTGAATCGCCTCCAGCAGATCTTTGGCTTTTTGTAGGGGGTCCTTCGCGACCCGATGTAATTGTCGATCGAGGGGCGATGTGGCGTCGTGAAGCGCTGGCCCTGCGGACTGAACAGATGGGACAGCGGCAGAAAGTACAGTCGGTTCAGACGACGAGCCGGCATTGGGGTAATCTGTAATGCCGACGAACAGTAACCCACCAAGGACGAGGAGTATTCCATAAATCTTCCAAGTTCGATCCATAGTTTCGCGTTCGTATCACGAGGCGAGGCAGCACGGTACGAACCCTAGCACGCACGATCTTGGAGGATCAACGGGCGTAAGGGGAGCGAGCGCTCTAGCAGGATGCTGAAACAGTCGCTTGTCTCACCCGCCCAGCCCCGGCGCGCCGAGACGCGCCTTTTCCCATGCAGCGTTCTCCCATCCTTCAGACCCTCAACGGGGACCCGGCCGCCTCACCACTCGGCGGCGCGCACAGACTTGGTGCTCCTTATTCGTCGCACCGTGCGCCCCAGAGGGTATGCCTCGACCCTTCACTCGCTGCGGCCTTGCCGGACAGCCTGTTTGAGCATCCCGCGGGAGTGTGTGCCTGTGGTGCCACACGTGGGGGCCATCGAAGTTCGGCTGTGGCAAAATTGTTTTTCCGTAGCCTGCGAGACCGGAATTGTTGCTATCGCTCATTCGCCAGCGTAGCATCCAACTTATTAATCCTGTTGAGGGTGCTCTCCAGTCCGGCATCTCCCTGCCACCATACGGGCAGATCGGGCAGGCACGATGGTCGCTTACGGTGGTACGAACCAGCGAGGTACAGGTTGGAATCCGCAGTAGACCGGCTTGAGTTTGTGACGGTCGAAGGGCTCCTCGCCTATGGAGAGATGCTGGCGCGTCGCACCGCCAGTGAGGGAATTGCGCTTCCACCCATCCCGCCTTCCTCAGTCGATCGACCACAGCGAGCCCGTGATGCCAAGGAGAAGATCAGGGCATTTGTGCAACTTGCGCAAGGGGGCTTTCCCGGGGCGGAGGAGTATCGGGTTACCCGTCGCGCTGTGATCGAAGAGGGTTGCCGGGGCGACGAACTGGTGTTCTTTGCCGCCTGGAATGCGCTCCTCGCAGCAGGTGAGTTGGCCCCGCTCTTCCGCGTGCCGATCGGGTCAGTGCAGAAGCCGGCGCATCGTCGGCCGGTGGCGATCGTGCCGCGCGCGCAACTGACGCCGCAGTTGGTCGAGGATCGTATCGTGCTGGACTTGGGCGAGGATCGGTTTTGGCTCTTGCCGCGCGATTTAACCGGTCGCACGCTCCTGTTCACGATGCGTCATGGTATCTCACGCGTGGAGAGCGGCACCTATCGAGTCGGGCGCCGCCTCGCGAACATGCTGGATCCTGAGCGAGGCGTCCCCAAAGCCGACGCAGTCGGTACAGCTCTGGCTCGGATGCTGGGTGTGGTCGGGCAACAGCTGGACTTCCTGCACATTCACAACTACCTTGATCCGAGCACCTTCGTCCATCGGGTGAGCCAGAGCCCCAATACGCGGCAATTGTATGAGCGGGTGATCGCGGCGCTGATGCAGACGCACCATGGTGAGGCACTTCCACCCGCCTGTGATCCCGCCTTAGACTCCCAGGATTTCGGATGGGTCACAGGTCTGGAGAAGAAGGTGGAAGCTGAGGAGGCCGCAAAGGCGTTCGGCGTAGATGTGCAGACAGCCAAGCGCCTGATCAAACATCCCCTCTACAGCTATCCGGGCGGGCACTCCTTCTTCGATGTCTATGTGGATATTGTCGATGGCTTCCGCCGGTTGGGTCAGTCCCACCAGGGGAAGGCCGTGTGTGTGTACAGCCACAGTTCCACGCTTCGGGCGCTCATGATTTATCTCGATCCTCGTCCCTTTCGCGAAGCCTTCACCGAGTTTGGCGAGTATAAGGAGGGTCAGGATAACGTCGTTCTACTGACCTACGAACAGGGACTCTTATCCGGCTATTCCACCGCTGTGGGTCTGTCAGCGCGGGAACGGACGGCGCGTGAGACCTGGGTGAAGGTCGAGCGCGAACGCAGAGACCGGATCACGCTCAAGCCCCGACAGATCAAGCGGATCGTGGCATTGGTCTCAGGTGGCGATTTTGCCGGTGCCGGCGCCGCACTGAAAGAACTGCGCGTGACAGGACACCGGTTTGGCCTGGAAGTCTACTTCGTCCGTCACGGGTTCTTAGGTCTGGCCAACAACTGGATCGAAGTGGTGACCGAGGACAATACCCGCGGTATGGGCAGCCATGCGAGCAGTCCGATAGGGAGCAGCCGCTTCGAAGATTTCAAGGACGAGCAGGTGCAACAGGCCACCATGCGGCATCTTCGGCCCTATATGGAAGATGGAGCCTTAGTGGTCATTGGTGGGGACGGGAGTCTTCGAGGCGCGCGGGCGCTCTACGAAGGATTTGGGGTCCAACCAGTTGGGATTCCAGGCACGATCGACAATAATCTCGCGGGGACTACCTCCCTGGGTTTTCATTCGGCCGTGTCTCTGGCGAATCAATCCATCGAGTCGCTAAAAGCCACCAGTTCTGCCATGGGCAGCGTCTTTCTTGTTGAAATTATGGGGGCAGGGTCCGGCCATCTCGCCCTCGCCTGTGCGTATCAGGCCAGGGCTGAAGGCCTCTTGGTCAACGAGCATCCCGATCCCGATGCGTATATTGATAACTTCATCCTGGGAACCCTCAAGCGCACCTTGGGCGTCCCGAACAAAAGCCATCTGTTTGTGGTGGCGGAACAGACGCCTCATCGCCATCACCCGGATGGCGGCGTGCGTGGCCTTGTCGAGTATGTTGCCAGCACACTTAGCACGTGGCCACAGTTTCAGGCACGTCCTGGTGAATATCGCCTCGCTCCTGCAACCAAGGCCACGATCCTCGGGCACACGTTACGGGGGGCGCCCCCGACCCCCGAGGACAAGACCATCGGACAAGATCTGGCCTATGAAGCGATTCGCCGACTCGTCAAAGAGCCGGAGCGGGTAGTCGGGTGCATGTTGGCCTATCGCGGGCCAGGTGCCATCGAGGCGATCCCATTCCACGCTGTGGCACCGAAGCAGTTCGACTGGGAGATTTTCGCCCGAATGCACGGAAGCGAGTTGCCGTAGCGGGTTGAATGGAGCGTGGAGTCTCACCGTGAAGTCCATGCCCTTATTCTATTCCTACTCATTGTCACAGGGCGACTCGATCATGGATTAACCAAGCGGCCTGCGCCTGAAATGGCGGTTGCGTTGTGGGCTTGGTGTTCGTTTGCTAGAATGGCCTCCCCGGACAGCATCGCGAGAAGAGCGTGAAAAGCGGGACGCGCGAGAAAGGCGCGATCCGAAGTTCGACGTTCGGGGTTCGAAGTTCCGAAAACCCCGACCTTCGAACCCTCGCTCGTCCCGCCTATCTCGTGTGGCGCGCATCCCGATTGACCAATGACAGCATTATCTATGCGTAAAGCTAAAATCGTTTGTACCATTGGTCCCGCCAGCGATTCGCCCACCTTGCTCGATCAGTTAATTGAGAGCGGCATGGACGCGGCGCGACTCAACTTTTCTCATGGGACCCACGAATCTCATGTGCGTGCGATCAAGGCTATTCGCGAAGCAGCGGATCGCCGGCGCGTGGCGGTAGCGATCATCCAGGACCTGCAAGGACCGAGGATCCGTGTTGGAGATGTCGAGCAGGGCAGGCTCGATTTGGTTGCCGGCCAGACTGTGAGGCTCGTGACGACCCTGCTCCGGTCTGGCGGTCAACTCGGCGCACAGCAACTCGCTCCATCCGGCATGTGTGAGATCCCGGTGACGTACCAATACCTGGTGCGTGACGTTCAGCCAGGCGCCCACATCCTGATTGACGATGGGTTAATCGAGCTGATTGCCGATCGGATTATCGGCAACGCCGTCGAATGCAGAGTCGTGACAGGAGGACGACTCACTTCGCACAAGGGAATGAACCTGCCGGAAACTCGCATCAGCGCTCCCACTCTGACAGACAAAGATCGGGACGATCTCCGGCTCGGTATCGCGCAGGAGGTGGACTATGTGGCCCTATCGTTTGTCAGAGGTCCCGATGACGTGGTGGCCGCAAGGAAGTTAGTGGCAGACTGGGGCGGCGACGTACCGATTATAGCAAAGATTGAAAGGTCGGAAGCGGTTGAGTCCTTGGACGCGATTCTTGATCAGGCGGACGGTGTGATGGTTGCACGGGGCGATTTGGGAGTGGAGATGGGGCCTGAGGCGGTTCCGCTCCTACAGAAGCGCATCATCGCCGAGGCCAACCGCCGCCGCCGCCTCGTGATCACGGCCACTCAGATGTTAGAGTCCATGACGCACCATACGCGCCCGACAAGGGCCGAAGCGTCGGATGTGGCTAATGCCGTGCTCGACGGGACTGATGCCGTTATGCTGTCCGAAGAGACGGCGATCGGACAGAACCCGGTTGAAACAGTCCGCGTCATGGACCGAATCGTTCGAGCAGCAGAAGAAGGGACCCGATCATGGTGTATGCGCTCGTCCGACGCGCCACAGGGGGAAGGCTCATTTCCGGAGGCCATTTGCCATTCGGCCTCTTCAGCTGCCTCAGCCGTCGGGGCGAGCGTCATCGTGGCATTTAGCGAAGAGGGTACGACTGCGCGTTTGCTGTCGAAGCAGCGACCCGACGCGTCAATTATTTCGCTGACTCCATTTGAGGCCGTACGGCAGCGGATGGCGCTGTATTGGGGTGTGATCCCTCACACGATGCGGCAGATCGCTCAAACTGATGAACGGATCGATGAAGCGGAACGCCGCCTGAAGACAGAGGGACTGGCGACATCGGGACAACGAATCGTGATTCTGTCTGGGACCAGGATTGGTCAGCCCGGGGGAACCAATTTGATGAAGTTACACAAAGTCAGGTGAGCTGAAGCGGATGAGTGGGCTCCGTGCCCGCACAGCGTCTGCGGACTGAGAGCTTCATTGCCGGCCGCGTAAAGGAGGCTTACTCAGTTCCCCCGGGAGGAGTACAGATTGAGAGAAGCAAGCACACGATGACACCCAACGGTATGGGGCGGCGAGTGTTTATTCTGTGTCAGTTGCTTGCCCTGGTGTTGTCAGCCGGAGATGGGCTCGCGCAGACCGGATCCCTCAAGCACTCACCTTCTGACGTGGTGAAACGCTATCTGGCACTCGATTCTAAGGGGGCGCGGCTCGATGCCATGTCGGTCGAGACGGTCGCATCCTACAGGAGTTGGGATGAGGAGCCGAAGTGGGGTCATGTCGTTGTGACACAGAGCTTTGTGGTGGCGGAGCAATATCGCCAATGGGAGGTGATCGATAGCCTGGAAGTCGTGATTCCGGTCACCTTTCAGGTCATAGGCTCGGTGTATCTGGAAACCGCCCGTTTCGTCCAGGAGGCTGCGACAGAAGAAGTCCGGTTTCGCGTGAAAGCCGTCAAGAATCGATGGAGGATTGTTGAACCGATGCTTCCCCCTCACGTGGGACAGCAGCGGATGGTGAATTTCGTGCGCGAAGCCTGGGTGAAGGAAACCGACCCGTCGAAGCGAGACAGTCTTGGGGCGTTGCAGGACGAGTTACGAAAGGCAAAGTAATGATGGGAAAGACCTCGGTCGAGCTGTTGATCTTCGATCTGGATGGGACGCTCATCGAATCCAAATGGGACATCGCCTCGTCGGTGAACTTGACGCTGGCCGAGCTGGGACTGCCGCAGCGGCCAATCGAGGAAATCTTTGGGTTTGTGGGGGATGGGGTGAAACAATTGTTGCGTTTGTCGGTCGGTGAGGGTAGTCGGGTCACCTTCGACGAGGCGTTGCGGGTGTTCAGGGGCCAGTACTTAGCCCATTGCCTCGATCGCACGACGTTCTACCCCGGTGTCGAACAGGCGCTTGTCCACTTCGAGCGAAAGCGCAAGGCGGTGGCGACCAACAAATCGATCGAGTATACGAATGTGATTCTCAATGGATTAGGGGCGCATCATTTCCAGTGTGTCGTCGGAGGCGATCGCGGGTTTGGATTGAAACCGGAACCAGGCATGTTGTTGCATGTGATGGAACAACTGAATGTGCCGAAAGAACAGACCGTACTCGTCGGGGACAGCACCAACGACATCAACGGCGGGCATAATGCCGGGATTCGCGTCTGTGCGGTCGGGTACGGCATGGGGAATCGTGCCAAGATGGAAGCCTGTCGTCCGGACTGGTTTATCGAGCGACCGGAACAACTCATGGAGCTATTCGTATGACGCCTCAAGGGTTGCTCATAAAACGAAGTCAGCCACGGAGGACTGCTATGAGCAATCGGGATCTCTTCCTTAACAGAGGGTATTCAATCCTCGCCACGTTTCACGTTTCACGTTTCACGATGTTTCTCTTTGTTTTCGCCGCCAGCCTCAATCTCGACCTCGGCCTGCTCTTTGCGGCATCGTTCGGATTGGCGGATCGTGTGGTGGAACAGAAACTGGCGAACGGATTGACCATTCTCATGGTCGAACGACATCAAACGCCGGTGGTCTCCCTCAACATGACCTTCGGGGTCGGGGGAGTAAACGAACAGGTGGGACAAACCGGCCTGGCGCATCTCTACGAACATATGGCGTTCAAGGGTACGAGGACGGTAGGGACGAAGAATTACGAGAAAGAACGCCCCATTCTCGAAGAATGGTATCGAGTGGGGACCGAGCTGGAGCAGCGGCAACGGGAGTTCGCACGGAAGAGTCAGGAGAGACCGGCCAGTCCCGAGGATCGGGCAGTCATCGAAGAGCTGCAGAAACGATTTACGGAATTACAAGAAAAAGCGGGACAGTTCGTTGCGGGCAATGAGATGGCCTTGCTCTACCAACGCCACGGGGGGGTCGGGCTCAATGCAGCGACCGGCAAGGACCTGACTCGCTATATGATCAGCCTCCCGGCGAATCGTCTGCCGCTGTGGGCAGTGCTCGAAGCCGATCGAATGGCGCATCCGGTCCTCCGAGAATTCTACAAAGAACGCGGAGTGGTCATGGAGGAGCGTCGGATGCGGAATGACGATAGCCCCAGCGGGCTGTTGTTTGAAACCTTCACCTCGGCTGCCTTCCGCGCACATCCGTATGGCATTCCGACGATCGGCTGGGAGTCGGACATCCTGTCGCTCACGCCGGCCGACACCGAAGCCTTCTTCAAAGCCTATTACGGTCCCGGCAATGCAACGATTGCCATCGTGGGCGATATTAATCCAAAGGACGTCATGACCTTGATCGAGCAGACGTTCGGCAAGATACCGGCCGCACCCCCGCAGCCTCCGATCGTTACCGTTGAGCCGCCTCAACGAGGGGAGCGTCGCGTGGAGGTGGAGTTCGATGCTGAACCGTCGGTGGCCATCGGGTTTCACAAGCCGGCCTTGGGCCATCCCGATGACTATGTCTTTGACGTGATCGATGCGGTGTTAAGCGACGGACTTACCTCCCGGCTCTATGCGAATCTGGTCCGCGAGAAACGGATCGCCGCCTCGGTGAACTCCGATTCGAACTATCCGGGGGTCCTTGCTCCGAATCTGTTCGTGCTCAATGCCACACCGCTTGCGCCCCATACGACGGCAGAAGTCGAAGCGGCCATCTATGCCGAGCTCGAACGACTCAAGACGGAGCCGGTCTCCGCCAAGGAGCTTGAGAAAGTGCTGAATAACCTCGACGCCGATTTGGTGCGGGCGCTTCGATCCAACGGAGGTCTAGCTTCTCAATTGGCGCTTTTTCAGACAGTAGCGGGAGACTGGCGCTACGCGTTAAAGGCTCGGGACAAAATTGCTGCCGTGACGCCGGGGGCTATCCAACGAGTGGCAGCTGAGTATTTCACAAAGTCGAACCGAACAGTGGCCACGTTGGTGAAAAAGGACGTCGGGAAGAACCTCGCGACGGCGCCGCAGCATGAGGTGGCGCGATGAGGGACGTGAAACGCGAAACGCGAAATGTAACGCGATGGGGTTTCGTGCTGTGCTCGATGATCATGGCGGTCGCCATCCCGCTGCTGGCTGCCTGTGCTGGAGATCTTGCACTGGGCGATCCCAGGCAGATGACGTTCAAACCGGTTGAGTTTACGCCGCCAGAACCGGATCGTGTGGTGATCGAGAATGGGATGGTCGTGTATCTCCTTGAGGACCATGAGCTGCCCTTGATCAGCATAACTGCGACGATGCGAACCGGCAGCTGGCTCGATCCGGCAGAGAAGATCGGCCTGGCTTCGCTAACCGGTACTATCATGCGGACAGGCGGGGGCGGCGGTCTGTCGTCCGAACAGGTGGACGAAGAACTCGAACAGTTCGCCGGGGATGTCGGCATCTCGATTGGACGACAATCCGGTTCCGCGTCGCTCGATGTGCTCAGCAAGGACTTGAAGCGTGGGCTCCAGATTTTCGCGGGCCTCATTCGGACGCCCGCCTTTGAGCCGGCGCGGGTTGAGCTGGCCAAGCTGCAGGCCATCGAAGGGATTCGCCGCAGGCAGGATACCCCCGGTTCGATCGTTGGACGCGAGTTCGTCAAGCTGCTGTATGGAGCGGATCACCCGACGGCGCGTGAAAGCAGCATCGCGTCCATCACCCGCATCACCAGAGACGATCTGGTCGCCTTCCACCGGAAGACTATTCATCCGAACGGCATGATGCTGGGGGTGACGGGAGATTTCGACAAGTCCGCGATGTTGGCCCTGCTGCACGAAGTATTCGGCGATTGGAAAAAAGGCGAGGTTCCGGTGCTGACGATTGCCGACGTGCCTCAGGGTCCGACTGCGAAGCCGGTTGTTCGATTTGTGAACAAGGAGACCTCGCAAACGCATCTCCGCCTCGGTCATCTGTCGATCAAAGAGCAGGATCCCGACTACGTGGCGTTGGCGATTGCGAACGATATTCTGGGGGGGAGCTCCTTTCGCAGCCGCCTCTTCAACGACGTGCGGACCAAGCGGGGCTTGGCCTACTCGGTCGGCAGCCGCTTGAATTCCGGGGTGCACGATCAAGGTGTCTGGCTGATGCGTGCAGAAACGAAGTTACCATCGACGCAAGAGGTCATTACGCGGTTTGTTTCGAACATGGAGCGGATGCGGACCGAGTTGGTGACGGACAGCGAGCTGGCGGAAGCGAAAGAGGCCTATGTGAACTCGTTTGTGTTTTCCTTTGCCAGTTCATCTGCGATAGTGGGGCGGTTGATTGAGCTGGAATATGATGGGCTTCCCAAGGATTTTCTCCAGCAATTACGTGCCCGCGTGATCGCATTGACGAAAGGTGAAATCCTGGCGGCTGCGAAGAAACATTTCAACCCCGATCGACTGACCATTGTCGCAGTCGGGGCCGGCGAGGCCCTGCCGAAGTTGCTGTCGGAATTCGGAGATGTGAAGGAGATCGCGCTCGCGCCGGAGAATTGATTCGGCTAGTACCTGCTCCCCGGAGAGCCTGGTTGTCCACGTCCACCATCAACAAAGGAGGCCGCCATGGTGACCTATTTGATGCTCCTCAATTGGACGGATCAGGGAATCAAGAATGTGAAGGATTCGCCGAAGCGGCTGGACGGGGTGAAGAAGCTCGCGAAGGATTTGGGTGGCGAGGTCAAATCCTTCTACATGACGCTGGGGGAGCATGATCTGGTGCTCATCGTCGAGATGCCGAACAACGACAAGCTGGCGAGTTTCGGCCTCAAATTGGGATCGCTCGGCAATGTGCGGTCCACGACTCTTAGAGCCTACTCCGAGGATGACTATCGCCGTATCATTAGCGGTCTGAGTTAAGATGGCACAAGCGTGGAACATAATCGATCGCCTCATTGGTCAGCCATCAGATTTCAGCAAAGGTCGAACTCAGAGCTGAGCGCTGACTGCTGATAGCTGAAGGCCTGGTTATGCCGCTCGAAGACGATTTCTGCGACATTATCAAGAAGGCCCGCATCGGACAGGCATGGTCCGTGGCGAATGTGGCGCGGATGACCGGATTGCCCGGTGGCGACATCACAGCGCTGGAGCGCGGCGTTCGCCCACCTGACCGCATTGAGGTTCAGGCGCTGGCGAAGGCGTTAGGACTTCGACCTGGTCCGTTGGACCAGATCGCGATCGAGAAGTGGGAACCGGTTACGCAACACCAGACGACCTGGATGGAGACGATACAGGGGTCGATCAATGGCTATGGAGTGCAGGGCTATGTGGTTCATGACGGCGGGGAGGCTGTGCTCATCGACACGGCGTACAATGCACCGGCGATGATCGAGTTCTTGTCCACGCACAGCCTGCGCCTGATGGGGATTTGTCTGACGCACGGCCATGCAGATCATGCCGACGGGATTGACCAGATTTTGAAGTTTCGTGAGGCGCCTGTGTATCTCGGAACGGAGGATGTCGATCTCCTCAGCTGGCGCCCCCCCGGTGCACGGCTGAAGGCGCCGGAAAATGGTCAGAAGATTGCGGTCGGGCGCTTGCGCGTACACTGCATGGCGACGCCGGGCCATACCCCTGGCGGGATATGCTATCGAATGGATGCCGAGTCAGAGCGTGTCTGTTTCGTCGGCGATACGTTGTTTGCGGGATCCATTGGCCGCTCGAATCCCAGTGCGCTTTATCAGACCCATCTGGGGTCGGTCTGGACCCAAGTACTAGAATTGTCACCTGAGTATCGGTTGTTGCCGGGGCACGGACCGGCCACGACGGTTCGAGAAGAACTCGACCATAACCCCTTCGCATTGGATCTTTGAATAAGGCCCCATGAATCTCGATCAACGGAACAACGATCAGCCGATTCCTAGTGGGGAGCTGCCGGTTGTGGCGGGACCGTCTGAGAACCCCAGCGTGCTCTCCGCGGATGAGGAATTCGAAGAGTCATCCTTCTCGAAATGGATCCTGCCCGTCAGCCTCTTTGTCGCCACGATCTTTACCACATTGTGGGCCGGGGCCTATCAGGTCTACAACGGTCCGATCCATGGACCGGTGAACTTTCTGCTCGAACACCCCGAGACGCTCTGGCGTGGGATTCCCTTCGCCGCCACGCTGCTGATCATTCTGGTGACCCATGAATGCGGGCACTATGTGCTTTCCCGCATCCACGGCGTACCGGCGTCGTTGCCGTTGTTCATCCCGGGCCCTCCGTATTTCATCGGCACATTCGGGGCGATTATCCGCCTGCGCGGGCCGATCGTGAATCGGCGCGCGCTGTTCGACATCGGCGTGTCTGGTCCGCTTGCCGGCTTCATCGCCGCGGTGGTGGCATTGATCATCGGTCTGAACATGTCAACGGTCGTTGATCGGACGGGGAGCCATGGATTGCAGTTGGGCGAACCGTTGCTCTTGCAGTTCATCTCCTGGCTGGTCGTCGGGTCCGTCCCTGCTCAGGCTGACATCGTCTTGCACCCCGTCGGGTTCGCCGCCTGGTTCGGTCTGTTTGTGACGTCACTGAATCTCATTCCCATCGGACAACTCGACGGTGGGCATGTGGCGTACGCTTTGTGGGGCTCACGCCAACGCACCATTGCCTTCGCCATCGTGCCGGTCCTCATCGCGCTGGGATTCGTCGGATGGCCAGGCTGGTGGCTCTGGGCCTTCATGGCAGGACTATGGGGTTTCGGGCATCCGCCAGTGCGCGATCTTCACGTACCGTTGGGCCGAAAACGGATCGTTGTCGGATGGATTGCATTTGCCGTGTTTGTGCTTACCTTTGCCCCGGTTCCTTTCTCATTCCACTAGCGGGATGCTGAAAACGTCCGCCAGCTTCGGTCTCACCTCGAAAGCATCCTCAAAGTAGCCAGGGCTACGCCTCCGGTGCTTTCGTCGGCTGCGGCCTTGCTTACAGCCTTTTTGAGCATCCCGCAAACGAACTCCATTCAGCGGTCTGGATCAATCTAGAGATTTTCTTGTCCGATCGCGCAGTCAGCCCTACAGTGTGGCTATGGAGTCCACCGCGACCTCGACCATGTCGTGTCCTAAGTGTCAGGCTGACCAGCCTGACGGAGCGACAGAGTGCGTGAAATGCGGGATCGTCTTTGCAAAGTATCGGCCGCTTGCCCCGCTGCAGCGGCGGCAGGAACCACAGAATAGCTCGCGCTGGGTGTCCCTTGCCAAGGAGTGGCTCGTTGACTCAGATACGTCGACGGACTCGTTGACGTTCGCCGGCCGGGTCGCAGTGTTTCTGTTGCTGCTCTGGTGGGGCCGAACATTTATCTTCACGCCGCTTGAAACCAACTACGCAGGGGAATCGTTTCTCCATCTGATCAATCTGCCGTTCCACGAAGCGGGCCATCTTCTATTTATCCCGTTAGGGCGCTTCATGATGATTCTGGGCGGGAGTCTCGGCCAGATCCTGATGCCGCTCGTCTGCCTGGCCACCTTTCTCATCAAGACGCGCGATCTCTTCGGCGCGTCAGTGGCCCTCTGGTGGATGGCAGAAAGTTTCATGGATATCGCCCCCTATATCAACGATGCGCGGGCGATGGATCTCATGCTGCTTGGCGGGGTGACCGGGAAAGAAACGGACGGGCATGACTGGAACAATATCCTGACCATGTTGGGGTGGCTGGAGTATGACCATCGCCTAGCTCACCTCGCCTACAACCTCGGCATTTTTCTGATGCTGGCCTCGTTCGCTTGGGGCGGGCTACTTCTTGTGAAACACTACCGCCGGCTCTCGCCCTCATCGCGCGCGCAATTATAGAAACTCTCTTACGAGGGATTTTCACCGGATCAGAAGGCTCCCACAGGCGAAGGCTGCAAGCAGCTCGTGGTTGTCTCATCGTGGTGTTAAGCAGTTAAGGGTATGCAATCGATTCCACGAGACAGAGGGCATCGCTATTAGGTCAAGGGATTCATGCCGGTGACGCACTCACGTGGATTTGTGCGAGTGCTTCAAGCGCGAGCATCAGCGCGTGGGTTCCACTGCGGCCATGCCCGAGCGTTTGGACGGTCTGGTAGAGCTGGTGCACCAACGTGAGGCCGGGCAGTACGAGTCCCATACGTTTCGCCTCTTCCAGAGCGAGGCTCATATCTTTGACGAAGTGCTCGACGAAAAATCCCGGTTCGAAGTTTCGTTGAAGAATACGTGGAGCGAGATGGTCCAAGGTCCAGCAGGATGCGGCTCCGCCACGGATGGAGTCCAGCATTCGGTTCAGATCGAGCCCTGCCTTGTAGCCATAGAGTAAACTCTCGCAGACACCGACCATCGTGCCGGCGATCACGATCTGGTTACAGAGTTTCGCCTGTTGACCAGTGCCGGGCCAGCCCTGATGCACGATCTGTTTACCCAATAGCTCGAAGAGCGGCATTACGGCTTGCACGGATGTCGTGTCGCCACCGATCATAATCGAGAGCGCGGCATTCTTGGCGCCGATGTCGCCGCCGGAGACAGGCGCATCGATGGCCGAGAGATCTTTTGCGGAGGCAGCCGCTGCAATTTCACGGCTCAAGGAGGGTTGCGTCGTCGTCATGTCAATGAGGATCATTCCGGCTCGCGCGCCGGCCAGGACCCCAGTCTCGTCGAAATAGACCGCACGTACGTCCTGAGGAAAGCCGACCATCGTGAAGAGGACATCGGATTCAGCCGCCACAGCGCGTGAACTTTCAGCCCATTGCGCGCCGCGATCGAGCAATGGTTGCGCCTTCGACCTCGTGCGGCTATGGACGGTCACGCGATAGCCCGCCGTGAGCAGATGGCCACACATCGACGAGCCCATCACACCGCTGCCGATCCAGCCAATCCTTGTTACCGTTGGTAGAGCAAGTTGAACGGTCATCGCTCGCGTGGTCGTTTATTCGGCGAGCGGAGTAATCCGATCCGCCACCGCCTGAATGATGCCTTCCCGATCTCTCGCCACCTTTACTCCCTGAAAACTCAAATAGTAGCCTCCGTGACTCGGCGATTGGATTGTGGCGGTGAGTTCAATCCGTTGCCCGTCTTCGACATCAGGGTCTTTGACGGTCGGAACTCCGCAGAGTCCGTAGACGGCGACGTTGATCGAGGATGTCTCGTCTTCCAGGTAGAACAAATAGGCGCCGTAGCACGTCGTGCCGGCCGGGAGCTTGTAGGGATCGAGCGGCGTCACATTGCGAACAGTGCCCCGCAACGTGACCTGTTTCAAATGAAACGACTTCGGCTCGTCGACGATCTCGCGAATGGTGATGGGTTCCGCAGCTGAGGCACAGGAAGAGCCGACCACAGAGGACCCAAGCCAGAGGAGGGCGAGGAGACTCACCAACGTTCGTGCACGAGATGCGTTGCCATGTATCACGGCGCTATTTTACAGAAGGTCGTCGCAGAAGTCCCTTCCGCCTCCTCGCCGAACTCGTTATAATCCGCCGACCTTTCCTGGAGCATCACCCATGATCGATCGCGCACGCCTCGAACGCTACGTCACAGACAGCCGCCGCCGGTTTGAAGATCTGCTGGGCCAGATGGTGGAGATCCCTTCGATTAGCATGGACCCGGCCAACGCCCCCGACATCCGGCGTATGGCGGAATTCGCGCGGCAGGTTCTCACGGACCTGGGCGCTGAGGCCCAGATTGTGGAGACCGGAGGCTATCCAATCGTGTCCGCCGGCTGGATGACCGGAGCCCATCATCCGACGGTTACCATCTACAACCATATGGATGTGCAACCGGCACAGGAGCCTGAATGGAAGCAGGCACCCTTTGCGTTCAAGAACGACAATGGGATGTATCACGGCCGTGGTGCGACGGATGACAAGGGTCCGGCACTCTCGGCCTTGTTCGGCGCGCGGTATGTGATCGAGCAGGGCTTCCCGATCAACGTCCGGTTTCTCTGGGAGCTGGAAGAGGAAATCGGCAGTCCGCACTTTGCCGCAGGACTAAAGAACGGTGAAGCCATTCCACGTCCCGATTCCGTGGTCGTGTCGGACACCATCTGGATCGCAAAAGGAAAGCCAGCCATGCCCTACGGTCTGCGCGGTCTGCTGGGTGCGCGCCTCACGCTTCGTACAGGAACGAAAGATGCCCATTCCGGCGTAACCGGAGGCGCCGCGCGTAATCCACTCGCGGAACTGATGGAGGTGGCGCAAGCCTGCGTCGATGCCAAGACCGGCAAGGTGAAGATTCCTGGGTTCTACAAAGATGTCGTCGAACCGACGAAGGCGGAGATCAAGAGTTTCCTTGCGTCAGGGTTCCAGGTCAAGAGCTTCAAGCAAGCCTATGGATTTCAGACGTTGCGCACGCAGGATCCAGCGGAGATCATGCGACGGATTTGGGCTGCGCCGACGTTTGAGGTGCATGGCCTGACCGGCGGCTATCACGGCCCTGGGGTGAAGACGGTCGTGCCGGGCCATGGCGAACTCAAAGTGAGTATGCGGTTGGTGCCGAACCAAACTCCGGAGAGGACCTTTGCGTTGCTCAAGAGCCATGTGGCGAAGATCAACTCGAATGTGAAGGTGGAGCGGGAAGGGATGCTTCAGCCGTTCAAAGGACTGTTTGAGGGACCCTATGTCGAAGCGGTGAAGCGGGCGGCGAAGGCTGGGTTTGGGAAAGAACCGGCGTTCATCCGCGAAGGCGGATCAATCGGTGCAGTGGTCACCATGCAGAAAGCCTGGAAGGTGCCGATTTTGTTTATTGGGCTGAGCTTGCCCGAGCACGGCTACCACGCGCCGAACGAATATTTCGACTGGGGCCAAGCCTCAGGCGGGATGAAGGCCTTTGCGCATTATTTCGCAGAGCTGGCGAAGATGGGAAAGAGATAAGGAGTGGCCAGACCGTCCTTCCTGCCCGCAGAATGCGCACGATGAAAAGGATGGAGGACACCCACGTTGGTCCTGTGCTCCCGGAACGCGCGCCCTGAGAAGGGCCTCGTTCGACGGCCGCACGTAGACCAACATGGGTGCCCTTCCCTGAGAGGGAAAGTAAGCGCCCCTAGAGGGATCATATAGAAGGATGGCGGGCGTTCGATGCGCGCAGTGAAGGCCGGTCTGTGCCACTCCCTACCAAGAGAAAGGTGTGCTGAGAGTTTTTCGCTTGGTCTGCTCTCATTCTCGATGCTTCTTACGTTCTATCAGTAATTCTGCAGTCGCTGATGTCGTGCCCTTGAGTATGTCGCATATGCTGCGGATGTACTGCTTTGTGAGAGGCTGAAAGAGGATGTCACTCCCACGCTCGATGAAGCACACCTTCGTGCCTGGTTTAATGCACAGTTTTCGACGAAGCCGAGCTGGAATGACAATCCGACCCCGCGTCGTTACGTAGACAGAATCCATAATTCCTCCGTGTTGGAAAACGTTCCCAATAGTCACGGGCCATCGAACTGCCAGTGGCCGCGCCGGTCGGGGAGGGCGAGCGCGGCCGCCAGATGATCGAGGAACTCGCGGCGGGGCATCGATTCGGCGCCTAGGGCCGTGACATGTGGTGAAGATTGTTGGCAGTCCATGAGGCGAAATCCCCACGTTTGGAGCTGGTGCACGAGCGAAACCAAGGCGACTTTCGAGGCATCGGATGCACGGGTGAACATCGACTCTGCGAAAAACGCGCCGCCAAGCGACACGCCATAGAGCCCGCCAACCAACTGTCCTTCCCGCCAGGTTTCAACAGAATGGGCATAGCCGAGTTCGTGTAACCGCGAATAGGCTTCGAGCATCTCCGCAGTGATCCAGGTACCGCCGTCTGGATATTGCGGCCTGGGTTCGGCGCAGGTAGTCATGACAGCGCGAAAGCTCGTGTCGAGCGTGACGCTGAATATGCCGGGACGAAGGCTTCTTTTCAGGCTGCGCGAGATATGAAGTTTGTTGGGAAAGACGACGGTCCGGGGATCGGGCGACCACCACAAGATGGGCTGGTCTTCGTTGTACCAGGGAAAGATGCCGTGCCGATAGGCTTCGAGTAATCGCTCGGGTCGCAGGTCGCCGCCGACGGCGAGCAAACCATCCGGTGAAGCCTGCTCAACGGATGGAAAGCGCAGATCCGAGGGGTTTGCGCTGAGCCTGAACATGACTAATCCAAGGTACGCGACGCGTTCCCAAAAGGCTACGGGTTCTAGCAGGCTTCTAAGAAACTCAGTTTATGCACAATACACCGTTGGAATCTTACAGAATGCGCCGATGACAAAATAACCGCAGGATGCTCAAAAAGTCCGTTCAGCAAGGCCGCAGCGAGCGAAGGGGCGAGGCGTACGCTTCGGTACGTTGAGCCTCTGAGCGATGCGAGAACGCCGCTGGCGGACTTTTCCAGCATCCTGCTAGAACCGGACCGTCACCCTTGCTTTTCCTCCGCCCTTGCCAGGATCGGCTGGAAGATGGGATCTGCGTCCAGCACCGCCTTCAACGATTCTGCCTCGATGAAGAATTGCCAAATGTCCGGCGTCTGCCCGGGAATTTCAGCGAACCATCGTTTGGCTTCCGTCAGTCGCTCCAAGAGTGCCCGATTATCTCGATCCGGGGTGAACAGCAAACTGTAGGCTTTGGTGTATTCGGCGATAAATTTATCGAGCGGTAGGTCGGCAAGCGTGAGCGCATCGTCGGCATCCTGATAGGCGACCCGAATGTCTGGATCGTCGAAATTGCGGTTCCAGGCCACTTTGTTGATGCGGGACCAGGCCAGTTGGAGCAGGGCTTCGGCTCTGCCGGCCCTTCGCCCGGCCGGGATCGCCTTGACCAAGGATTGGTGGGTTGCGATCGCGGCTTCTTGATCGTTGTTCCATCGATAGGCCACGCCTAACCGAAAGGTATTATCGAGTTGTTCCGGCCGTACCACAGCCAAGGTTTGCATGGCTGAAAGCATGCGGTACAGGTAGTCGGCGGTCGTCGGTTTGTCGAACCCACCCATCTCCATCCCCAGCGACAGGTCCATGCGCGCCGCTTGGGCGTAGATGTTCCAAAAATGCTCGTTCACTACCAAGGCAAGCGCCGGATCCGTCACCGTGAGTTTGTGGAACGGGAAGGCCTCGCGCAGGACTATGGCATAGAGGTGTCGGCTCAGGACCATGAGGGCCTCGGCCTGATTGGGATCGATGATGAGTACGCGATTTAACATGGCTACGCGGTCACGCAATTCCGGAAAGGTGGCCGCGCGGGCTGCCCCGGCGGTCAAAAGGCCTGGGACATCCGTCGGCCCCCACCATACCAGCGAATCGGGGAGGGCACGACTGGTTTCCGTGACAAACGGAATCTTCTCCTGGATGCCGCTGCCGGAGATGGCACCGCTGGTGACGGGGAGGTTCACGACCGCCCGGTCGCCCGCGAAGCCGTATTTCTTCAGCCCGGAGAGCACAATCCACTGAGTGGTAATTTCCTTCAGCGCACGTCTGGTCCGCTTAATCGTATTCGTCCATTTGACCGAACCAGCTGCGTAGGTCACCGGGGCCGTGAGGGGATCCTGGTAACTGACGGACAATTTCACCAAGGTGGTCGGCACTGCCACGATCGGGCCATTCGGTCGAAGGCGGAACGAGGCCGATGGGAGCGGTGTGCTTCCGACAATGTGAATATGGAATCCGGTTCCCGGCGGCGTAAGACCCAGCGAGTCGGTCACGAAGGCCGAGGCGGGATAGCGGTTCAGGTCCTCACTGAAGAAGACCAGTTCGCCATTACTTGGCCACAAGACCTCCATGCCCACATCGCTTCTGATAAGGGTGGAGGCATGGGCCTCTCGCAGGCGCTGCCAGCAGGAGTCGTAGACGAGGTCGGAGTCGGCCGGATAGCTCTTGATGCCATGTGGGGCTGCAGCCACAAGGGGATATTGGCAGGCGAAATCGAGCTGGCCGACGCCCACCTTGTTTCCCGCTCCCATGGCTTCGGCGAAACGCTGAGCCGTAGCTTCAGCAGAGGTGACAGCCTGCTTCGACTTCTTCGCAGCAGCGGCTGATGCCGATGAGGCCTCGATCAGGTTCATCCCAGTGAGAATCGACAGGGTTCCGGCGAGGAACAGGATCGTGAACCAGCCACGTTGCAGGGTATGTAAGCACATCGTGTCGTACGCTCTCCTAGTATGTAGGACGAAAAGAAGGCGGTACTGTACCATGCTGCTTTGAGGACCTGAAAGGGGCGGGGGAAACCGATTCACCGGCTGGCAGGCTGTTGAAAAATTTGCTCTTGAAACCCGTGAAACGTGAGACGCGAAGCCTCCGAATCCTGAACGAAATACGCTTCACGCGTCGAAGATGCTTCACGAACGACATACGAAGATGACGATCTGTCTCCTTGTTATTCGACTACGATCATGGCCTGCATGTCATGACCCGGCATATCGCACAGGTAAGAGAAGGTTCCGGTACGTGCCGGCGTGAACTGAATCTCAAGGAGGCCCTCAGGCGGGATGATCACTCGCTTGAGTCCGCCCGGACCGAACTCGGGAGCCCCGTTGCCACCCACGTTGAGGTCGACGCCGAGGAAAAGCTCCTTGGCCACTACGGTATGGAGTTCCGTATCATGGTTGCGGAACCGTAGCATTGTCTTGTGGTCATGATGTAATAGAACGTGATTTGGAATGAACATCCGCCCGCGGATCTCTACGGTGACCGATTCCACCTCGACCTCGGTTGGGAGCGCGCTAGGAGTCTGTCCCACATCGCCGTTCGCCGCAGAAGAAAGATCAATGTCGGACAGGCTCCTAGTAGGAGTCGCTAGCACCAGAGCCAGGCACATGAGCCAGAGCGTCCCTCTCACCGTGTGTTGGCCGCATCGAGGATCGCGTGGCGCATGTTCATCCGGTCGACTGACGACAGCTGTGGGGCGGGACGATGTCGGCAGAGCGTGACGGTATGCTGGAGGGATGCGATGAAGACTTCGCAATTCGGACAAGCTCCCAGATGTCGGCGTATCTCCCGGCAAATGTCGGATGGGAGTTCGTCGTCGATGTAGGCAGACAACTGCCGGAGAAGATCCAAGCAATGGCCTTGGCCATGCGTATGGCGGTGAGACGATGGCCCGGACTGTTTCTTTGGCGCCGACGTCTTTTTCTTGGTCATGAGCGCAATCCTCCAGACTTGTGGTCATCGTGGTGAGTGATGCCGCGGGCGCTGAGCTCCCGCCTCACAAACAAGCGTGCTCGATGCAGTCGCGATTTTACAGCGCGCTCATTCAAACCCATGATGGTCCCCACTTCTTTGGCACTTAACCCTTCCATATCGCGGAGCACGAGGGCCATCCGATATTTTTGTGGCAGTTTCTCGATCGCCTGGTCGAGGGCCTGCCTGAGCTCCTTGTTCTGCAGTGCCTCTTCTGGACTGAGCCCGTCAATCGGGATCTGGAGGCGAAACTCTCCCTCGGAAGTGGGTACAAACTCCTCGAGCGACAGCTCGTGTTCCGGCTCCCCTTTGCGCTTGCGACGCATCCGTATGCAGGCTCGTGAAGCGATGGTGTACAACCAGGTCGAGACCCGCGCCTCGCCTCGAAAATCTTTGAGTCCTCGGTAGGCATTGAGAAAGGTTTCTTGAACCAGATCCTTTGCCGACTCCGTTTCGCCGCACAGGCGGTATGCGTATCGATAGATCAGATCGACATGGTCTCGATACAGCGTATCAAATCCTTCAGGCTCTTGCACGGCTGGGCGTTGGGGAGGCGTTTTGGGAGCCGGGGTGCGCATGGCTGGCGCGAAGTCTAGGGGCTTGGCTGAGGCCTGTCAAGCAAACCTGGCAGGATGCTGAAACAGTCCACCAGCTTCGTTCTCGCTTTGCTCCCAAGAACCGTGAATCGTGAGGCGTGAACTGTTAAACATGAAACGAGGGTCAGCTTCAGAGCTTCAGCCTTGCATGGCATAAGGCACGTTCTAGGGCAAAGAGTCTGTCTTGGCAGACTCAGAGCGGGCGGGTGAGAAGTCTAGGTTTTTTGAACATCCTGTCAGTCGGGGCCGCAATATGTATGGCTCTCGGTTAGGGGATTGGTGAGGCACTGCGTGGGGGAGTTGATGCCTCCGTGGATGGAAACGTGACGGTCACATGCTCATGGTCGATGTGCAACGTCAACGGTTGCCCCACCTTCACACGAGGGATTCCGATCTTCGAGTTGAGCATGACCAGGCCGACCGGGGTGCGAACAAAGACAAAGTTGGATTTGAGCTTGGACACGGTTCCTGAGAGGAGAACCTGCACGTCGGCGCCGGCCGGAGGGGTTTGGCTGACCTGCAGGTCGAATTGCAGGTCGTGCACCCCGTTGATGGTATTCGTTTCATCGACTTCGACGGTCAGCGGATCTCCCTCGCGATAGTTGGTGAGGCGTCCTTCCTGTGTGCCGACATGGACAGTCTGTCCACCGTCAGGCCCCCACCAGAGTAATGTTCCCGGAGTATCGGTCCCGGACGTCATTGGCCCGCTAAGGTAGCGATGGACTAACGATCCGTCGATCCTATTTCGGATCTCGACGACGGAATGGCGCTCATGCACCCAAAAGCGTACCTCCTGCGAGGCCTTGAGATCCTTCAGCGTTGTTTTGGAAGTGAGAGTCAGCAGTCCGACCGGGGTCTTGAGAAAGACGATCCCGGCCTTGGTCCGCCACACAGATCCCCGTAACTCTATGAAGGGATCAATCGTGACTGGATCAACAGCGGCAGGGGTTGGAGGAGGAGTTTCAGCGGCTGGGAGCGAGAGTATTTCGGCTGGCTCCGGTGGTTCCTCGGCAAGGACAGGGCCGAGGAGGGCGAAAACAGCCACTCCGGCGCAGAAGGCGCAGAAGAGGGTCTTGAGCACACGTCGTTGCAGCCTGCGAAGAGAGGAATCGCGCATCCCGCGGGTTCGTAGGTTGTCACGAACCGCAGGGAGATGAGTCTCGGTATGTGAGGAATGCATCATCAGCTTGAGCGAATAACATGATGCCTAGGAGGAGTCAAGGCGAAAGCCGCCACCACAGTAACTCAGAAGGCGATGCCGTTACGAAATTGCGCCACTGACGGGAGCATGTATCTCGGCCGGTGAGTGGAGATGCCGTGATTCCGCGGCTGCATATGGAACGAAGGGCAGGGGGGTGAGGGTTAGGATGACCCGGATCTCACCGTTGGTTGAATTCGGCACACCGAACCCTGTGAGCAAGAGGGATGGTGAAACCATGTGGCAGATGCGGCGCATTTCGAATTGTGCCCAGTCCTGCGCCTCGATTCGACGTTTGAGCTGTGCCAGGACATCGTAACAGAACTCCGTGAGGATGAACGGCATGGATTCGGGCGCCATCTGCAGCCAGAGCTCATGAGACGTACCGAACAACGCCATCAGCGCACGGGCTGGTCCATTCATGTGGAGGATGCGACCGGATGAGGAAAACACAATCATGCCCGAGTCGGGGGAACAGAGAAGGGTTTGTTGCATTGCACCTGTTCCCTGGGGGGCAGTCTCCTCTGGTCCTGGGACATCATTCTGCGGGTAGGTGGCTTGGTCCTGCGGAGATAATCGTGGCACGCATATCCTTTCGGGGAATTGCTCTTCTGACTGTGCAAGAGTCGCACCCATAATAGGAATGTCTGAAGCGCAATTTTCCTGCGAATACCGAACACAGTGTGACACCTAGAACCAGGCTGCGCACAAGAACGGTGTTCATGGTGGCGGAAATTGAACCGGCTATTTCTTCCGAACCAGCATGCGAATCGGGGTGCCCTCGAATCCATACTCCTCGCGGAGTTGGTTCTCGAGAAAGCGGAGGTAGGCAGGCGTGATATTGTCCGGGTGACCGACAAACAACGCAAAGACCGGTGGTTGTGTCGCGACCTGGGTCATAAAGGCAGATTTGGTGATCTTCGTTGGTTTGCCTTTGCGCACCGGCAGGGGGTAGGGCGCGAGGATCTCCTGGAGGAACTTGTTCAGCGCTCCTGTCGGGATCCGTTTTGAAAAAGCCGCGACTACCCTATCAATGGTCGGAAAGAGCTGGCCAAGTGAATCGGGATTAACAGCTGATGCAAAGAGGACCGGTGCCCAGGTCAGAAAGGGAAAGCGCCGCCGAAGTTCCAGTTCGACCTGCTGCCTGGCCTGGCTCTCGCCTTCCCGGAGATCCCATTTATTGACCAGCAGGAAACAGGCCCGTCCTTGTTTGATGATAATCCCGGCGATCTTGGTGTCCTGCTCAGTCACACCTTCCGTGGCATCGAGTAGCAAGATTCCTAGGTCGGACCGGCCGATGGCCAAGTGCGATCGGACCACGCTATAGCCTTCGATCCCCCGGTCGATCTTTCCGCGCCGGCGAATCCCGGCAGTATCGGTGAACAGATACTGCCGGCCTTGATGGAGGGCAATCGAATCGATCGAATCCCTAGTGGTTCCCGGCACATCGCTGACCACCACTCGGTCTGCTCCGAGCACGGCATTCACTAGCGTGGATTTTCCCACATTCGGCCGTCCCACGACGGCAATGCGGGGCATCGTCGTCTGCTCAGCGTTCTCATCAGGGACCGGGAGGAATGGGTAGATGGCATCCAGGAGGTCGGAGACACCGATGCCATGCTCCGCAGAGATAGGATAGAGCGTATCCGTGCCCAACTGATAAAAATCCGCGACGAGCGTATCGACCTTGGGCGTGTCGATCTTGTTAATCACGACAAACAACGGCTTCGTCGTTCCGCGCAAGAGACGGACCACTGCCTGGTCCGGGGTCATCAGCCCGGTCCGGCCGTCCATCAGCAGGATCAAAAGGTCCGCTTCCGCAATGGCGAGCTCCGATTGATGTTTGATGAGGGCCAGCATGCCTTCCGAGGCGGACGGGTCCAGGCCCCCTGTATCCACCAGGCGGAATGGTCGATCCCGATAGGTGGCGTCGGCGTAGTTACGATCCCTGGTGACACCGGGAATGTCGTCCACGATGGCCGTTCGTTTGCCGAGCATGCGATTGAAGAGCGTCGACTTACCGACGTTAGGGCGACCGATAATGGCCACAATGGGCGGGCGAGCCGATGTGGCTGACGGTACCGGTGCTGTCTGTAAGGGGGTGTTCTTGGTGCGTGGCATGGGAAATTGTATTTCGACCGTAACATAAGAATTTTGGCAAACACAACCACCGTCGGGTACACTCTCAGCGAGATGACGCCATTTCAGTTGAACTGGAACGAGATCGACGATGTCCTGCTCGATATGGACGGGACTCTGCTCGACCGCCATTTTGACAATTTCTTTTTCGAAGAGGAGTTGCCGCGTCGTTATGCCGCGCTCCACGGTTTACAGATCGAAGAGTCGCGCGACACGCTTATGGCGATGTACCGCTCGGTCGAAGGCGAATTGGCCTGGACCGATCTGCATTATTGGACGCAGCGAGTGGGAATCGATATCGTGGCTATGACCAAAGAACTGGATCACATGATCGGCTACCTGTGCGGTGCGGAGGAGTTCCTGCAACACCTTCGACAGTTGGGGAAAAGAGTGACGATCGTGACGAATGCCCATGAATCAGGCGTGGCCATCAAAGTTGCCAAGACCGGGCTCAATCGGCATGTCGATCGAATCGTGAATGCATTTGAAGTGGGGTATCTAAAAATGCGTCCGGAGTATTGGCCCAATTGCGCGCGATTAGTGGGCTTCGACCCGACAAGGTCTCTCTACATGGATGATGATGAGGGCTGTCTGAATGCGGCAAAAGAATTTGGCGTCGCTCATCTAATTCATAATGCCAAGTCGAGTTCTCAACTGCCTCCATCCCCGCTCACTCAGTTCGTCTCGGTGACCAGTTTTTCTCCACTCCTCAACGGGCGGCCTGTGATCTAGTAGCCTGCAGGGCCCGTCTTGTCTGAATCGACAGGCCGGTCTTCCTGCGAAGACCGGCCTGTGTCGTGTGAGCCCCACCCGTCATCGATTCTTGTTGCTCCCGCAGGTCTATGTTAGAGTCCATTCTCTTTGTCTATACAGCCGCGGTTTGTCACGGTATGAGCAAGACCTACGATCATCACGCCCTTGAAATAAAGTGGCAGGCCTATTGGGAGGACTACCGGACCTTCCGTGTCGTTGACGACCAGACCAAGCCAAAATTCTACTGCCTCGACATGTTTCCCTATCCCTCAGGATCGGGCCTCCACGTCGGTCATCTTGAAGGCTATACCGCGACGGATATCGTGTCCCGCTATAAGCGTATGAGGGGGTTCAATGTCCTGCATCCGATGGGCTGGGATGCCTTCGGCCTTCCGGCGGAGCAGTATGCGGTGAAGACGGGTGTCCATCCAGCAACCACGACTGCGCAGAACATTGCGACTTTCAAGCAGCAGATGAAACGTGTCGGTCTGTCCTACGACTGGGAGCGCGAGATCAGCACGATCGACCCCTACTATTATCGCTGGACGCAGTGGATCTTCTTGAAACTGTTTGAGCGAGGGCTGGCCTATGTGGCGGAAGTACCGGTGAACTGGTGTCCCGAGTTGGGGACGGTGCTCGCTAACGAAGAGATTATCGATGGCAAAAGCGAAGTCGGCGGGTTCGATGTAGTGCGCAAGCCGATGCGCCAATGGGTATTGAAGATCACGGCTTATGCCGATCGACTCCTCGAAGATTTGAAGCTGGTCGAATGGCCGGCCAGCACATTGGAGATGCAGAAGAATTGGATCGGTCGATCGATCGGCGCGAAAGTCGAGTTTGATTTGGCCGGCGTCCCCGGCAAGGTTCGGATCTTTACGACGAGGCCCGATACCTTGTTCGGCGCGACCTATATGGTGCTGGCGCCTGAGCATCCGTTAGTGGAGGTCGTCACGACTGCCGACCGCCGCACCGCGGTCACCGCCTATCGCAATGCGGCGGCCAGAAAAAGCGATCTCCAACGACAGGAGCTCGAAAAGGAAAAGACCGGGGTCTTCACCGGCGGCTATGCGGTGAATCCGGTGAACAACGAGCCGCTGCCCATTTGGATTGCCGACTACGTGTTGATGGGCTATGGCACCGGCGCCATCATGGCTGTGCCGGCGCATGACGCCCGCGACTGGGCCTTTGCGAAGACCTATGGTTTGCCGATCCGCGAAGTGATCGCAGGCGGCCAGGCTGAACTAGAGGCGTTCATCGCGACCGACAAGGGTACCGTCGTCAATTCCACGACGTCGGACGGAAGCTTCACCATCAATGGGCTGACACCGGATGACGCAATTCCAAAAATCACGGACTGGCTAGAATCGCACGGCAAGGGCCGCAAGGCCGTGAACTACAAGTTGCGAGACTGGTTGTTTGCCCGTCAGCGGTATTGGGGCGAGCCCTTTCCAATTGTGTGGGTGGATGGCCAGGCCCTTCCGCTTCCGGAAGAGCAGCTGCCGCTGCTTTTGCCGGAAACCAGCAATTTCAAACCGTCCGGGAGTGGCGAAAGCCCGCTTGCAAATTTAACCGACTGGCTGACGACTACCGACCCGATCAGTGGGGCGCAGGCACGCCGTGAAACGAACACGATGCCCCAATGGGCCGGCTCCTGCTGGTATTATCTGCGATTTATTGACCCGAAGAATCAGGACCAGCTCGTCGATCCGGCCAAGGAACGCTATTGGATGCCGGTAGATCTCTATATCGGCGGCAGCGAACATGCCGTGCTGCATTTACTCTATGCGAGGTTTTGGCACAAGGTTCTGTATGACATTGGGGTGGTTAGTACGCCGGAGCCGTTCAAGAAGCTGGTGCACCAGGGGATTGTGCTGGGAGAAGACAACCAGAAGATGTCGAAATCCGGCGGCAACGTCGTCAATCCCGACGAGATTATGGACCAGTTCGGGGCCGATGCGGTGCGGCTCTACGAAATGTTCATGGGCCCGCTGGAGGCCGTGAAGCCCTGGAGTACACGGGGCGTAGAAGGGGTCACACGGTTTCTCGAACGGGCCTGGCGACTCATGGTGACTGAAGAAGGCCGGCTCTCAAGTACCGTGGTGTGCACGGTTCCTACTCTCGAACACCAGCGGCTGCTCCATCAGACAATTAAGAAGGTGACGGAGGATATCGAAGCGTTGCGGTTCAATACTGCGATCTCCCAGATGATGGTGTTTACAAATGAGATGACGAAGGCCGAACAGCGCTTCCGGGCCGTACTCGAACCATTCGTCTTAATCCTGGCACCCTTCGCGCCCCATCTGGCGGAAGAGTTGTGGGAGGTGCTGGGTCACCAGCCGAGCGTCTCTCAGCAGCCTTGGCCGATCTATGACCCGGGATTGACAGTAAGCGCCCGGTTGATCATTCCGATCCAGGTGAATGGAAAGTTGCGGAGCAAACTCGACGTGGGAGCCGACGCAACACGCGAGCAGATCGAAGGGCTGGCTCGTGCGCAGATCGCAGAGTGGCTGCAGGGCAAAGAGCCGAAGAAGATTGTGTATGTCGAAAAAAAGCTGATGAACTTTGTCGTGTGAACGTCGCCGAGGCTGGCGCGAAAAGCGAAACATGCGAGACACACAGGAAACTAGAGGCTCTCTTGCCTGTCTCGCTTTTCCCGCCAGTCTTGCGTTGCTTGTGGTTCTCACCGGCTGTGGCTATCAATTCCGTGTGGAGGGAGCTGGGCCCACAATCGGGAGTGCAACGGCGACATCCTCTTCCACGTCACCGCCACCGCGGTTGATAGTCCGGACCTTGGAGAATAAGAGTTTTGAACCTAACCTGGAGACCCGTTACACCAACTATCTGCGCCACGAATTTTCGTCTGGCAGTGGGGCCCAGATCGTTACGGATACTGAGGCGGCCGATCTTGTGCTGTCCGGGCAAATTCTCTCAGTTATTGTTCCGACGCTCAGTTTCACCCAGACCACCACGCTGGAAAGCCGTGCAGAGGTTGTGGTGATCGTCAAGGTGCAGGAGACCAGGACGAACCGTCTCGTG
Source organism: Nitrospiraceae bacterium (assembly GCA_036004925.1). GTDB lineage: Bacteria > Nitrospirota > Nitrospiria > Nitrospirales > Nitrospiraceae > Palsa-1315. The sequence continues at coordinate 63,019 of DASYRC010000019.1, forward strand.
TGGGCGCAAACGGCGAAGGGCACCTCAGAGTTCTACGTGACGTCCGACCTACAGTTCAATCGCGTCCTGCAGAATAGGGCCTTGGAACAAGCTGGCCGTTTCATCGCCGAGGACTTGGCATCCCGCTTTCTGCTCCAGTTGGAATCGGGGCAGCTGGCAAAGCCGCCCGCGCCTCAGGCGTGGGACAGCGTGGACACCAACATCAAATAAATAGGGTATCCACTATGGCCTCAACTATTTCTCCTGCTCAGCTCACTGCTCAGCTTGCGCGAGGAACGGTCGCGCCGCTGTATGTTGTGGTCGGCGAGGAAGATTTGCTGCGCGATATGGCTCTGGGTGCGCTGAAGGCTGCGTTGTTGGGGGAGGGCGAGAGCGACTTCAATTGCGATCTATTCTATGGAGACGATGTGAGCGGGGCAGAGATTGTCACCAGTGCTTCGGAAGTAGCCGTGTTTGCGCCTCGGCGAGTGGTGGTGGTGAAAGCAGCCGATAAGCTTCCGACTCGGGAGTGCGACGCGATCCTTCCCTATCTGAAGGACCCGAATGACTCCACGGCCGTGATCTTCGTCGCATCAAAGCTTGATGGCCGACTCAAGTTCACCCAGGCCCTAGCAAAGGTCGCGGTAACGGTCGATTGTTCTCCTCTCAGAGAGGCGCAGTGGCTTCCTTGGCTCAGACAGGACGCTGAACGGGTCGGAATCCGGCTCAACGAGGAGGCGATCGAGTTGCTCAAAGAGGCCTGTGGTGGCTCGCTTTACTCGGTTCGGCGTGAACTGGAAAAGCTGGCTGCCTATGTCTCGCCCGGTCAGGCTGTCACCGCCGGCGATGTAGCGACGTTGCGCGGAACAGAGCCTGGTGCTTCGGTGTTTGATTTGACGTTGGCGATCGGCGGGAAAAATCGCGGGCAGGTGTTGGCGATTCTGGCCAGAAATCTGGAAGCGGGAGAGGCTCCACTGAGAATCCTTGGCTCACTGGCCTGGCAATATCGGAGACTGTGGAAGGTCAAGGAAGTCGTACGGCAAGGGGGTCGCGAGGGGGAGGCCGCTCGGACCTTGCGCATGGATCCGTACAAGGTGCGAGCGTTTCTCGAGCAATTTTCTGACGCCCATTTGCTTGAGGCGCTTCGGTTATTTTTGGATGCCGATGCCAGGCTGAAGGGTGGAAGTGGTGGACGTCCTGCACGAATTCTTGAAGATGTGTTGCTGCGATTATGCGATCGTGCCCAGGTAATTGCGCATCCACCCTCAACGAGTCGCGGCGCCGAGGTGCCGCAACCGGTGAGGGCGAGAACCATATCGAACGTGCGAACGATTACGAGTGGGAAGCAGACAAGGAGTTGACATGGAGCGTGAGGCGAGCAATCCGGCGCGATGCCGTGTTCGGTTTCATCACACCTTTCGTCACAGCCTTGCCAAGGGCCGACGTGGCTTGGCGCAGGGATACCTTCGCATCCTCGACCTTCTTTTCGGCCACGGCCGCTTGGACTTTCTTTACGAGGCTCTTGAGGGCACCCAGCGTCGCACGGTTACGGTTGTGTCGCTTCACAGCTTGGCGGGCTCGTCGAATCGTCGATTTATGGACAACCGGCATAGTAGACTCCTCTAGTAAGGAAGGCACTTGTACCACATGGTTCTCTGAAGCGTCAAGGTGAGCCATTCTTGAAAAGGACAAACCTGTGTCAACTATCATTGCCCGTGACCGGTTAATCTTGGCCCTCGATGTGCCCTCAAGCGATGAAGCCGACCGGCTTCTCGATCGCGTGCAGGATCAGATCGTGTTTGTGAAGGTCGGACTCGAACTGTACACCGCCGCTGGACCTGAGATGGTTCACCGCCTGATTACACGAGGCAAACGAGTGTTTCTGGACCTTAAGTTCCTCGATATCGAGGAAACGGTTCGTCGGGCCACTGCGCGGGTTGCGGCGATGGGCGTGGAATTCCTCACGGTGCATGCAAATCGGAAGGCGCTGGCCGCAGCCGTTCAAGGCCGTGGAACGTCCACGCTGAAACTGTTGGCGGTGACGGTGTTGACCAACTTTGACACCCATGATCTCCGCGACATGGGCATTCAACGGAGCGTCCAGGACTTGGTCACTGCGCGCGCCCTCTTGGCATCTGAGGTGGGTTGTGATGGGGTGGTGGCCTCTGGCGAAGAGCCTGCGATCCTCCGCCCCAAGGTCGGTCCGCGATTTCTGATCGTCACACCCGGTGTGCGTCCTACCGGCAAAGGTGTCGATGATCATCACAGGGCGACCACGCCGACCCAGGCGATTTCAGCGGGGGCCGATTACTTGGTGGTCGGCCGACCTGTCAGAGATGCGTCAGATCCCGCTGCCGCCGTCGCCGCAGTTCTTACGGAAATGCAGGCAGCCTTCGATGCAAGAGAGTGAAAATCGTCAATAGTCAGTGGCCATTTGCCATCAGGGGAAAGGAGAGCCGAGCACAAAGTTCTTGACGCTTGACGTCAAGCCTGGTTGCGGTCCTTCTTCTCTCTTTGTTAAGATCGCTCATCTCGCAGAGCCTATCTCCTATATTTCTCCCTTGGATGGTGGGTGTAGCTCAGCTGGTTAGAGCGCCGGATTGTGGATCCGGAGGTCGCGGGTTCGAAACCCGTCACTCACCCCATGCCCTTTTCTCGGCTTCTCCGTAGTTTCAATGACTTCCACTGCTCGCTGCTCTTCACATAAGTGTGGAGGGTGCGCCTGGGGTGCGGTTTTCCCCTCGGACACCCTGTTTCCCACGGTCGCATCCAGTCGATCGACCGCCTGCTTGTTGCCTCCTGGAATGAGATGGCCATAGAGATCCACAGTCACCTGGATCGAGGAGTGTCCCATCTGGTCCTTCACATAGACCGGGCTCTCACCCTGCTGAAGCAGCAGTGAGGCGAAGGTATGGCGGAGGTCATGAAACCGAACTCTCCTCACGCCGGCCTCCTTCAGGAGGTGGTGGAAGGTGAGACGGACGGGGTTGTGACGGAGCTGGGCCCCGTGCTCATCACAGAAGACCCAGGGAGATACTGCTTTCCTCTGGCGTGTCACCGCTTCTAGTTGCCGGTCAATCTGCAGGTCCGTGAGCGTCTGCGTCAATTCTAACGACATATCGACCCGGCGACTCTCGCCGCTCTTCGGGGTGGTGAGTTCGCCATGCGTGAAATTCCGTCGGACTTCGATGAATCGTCCCTGGAAGTTCAGGTCCTCCCACTGGAGGGCCAGCAGTTCGCCCTGCCTGAGTCCTGTGCGAACCGTGCAGAGGAACAACGGGTGGAGCCGCGGTGTCTTTGCCTTGACCAGATTGAGGAATGTCGCGACTTCTTCTCTGGTCAACGGCTCGATCGATCGGCGCTTACTCACCTTGGGGAGGATCTTGCCCGGACGAAGCGCAGGATTGTCGGTGATCAGCCCATCTTCCTGTGCGTGACTCAGGAGGCTATTCAGGACCCTGAGGGTATTCTGCACGGTCTTGGGCGCCTGGCCTTTCTTCATCCCCAAGAGGGCTAGGGCCTTTACACGTTCGCGGGTGATGTCTTGAAGGTCGAGAGCGCCAAGCAGAGGATAGATATCCTGGTTCAGGCGCTTTTGATAGTCTTCTCGTGTCGACAGCTTGCGGGTGTGTTGGATATGCTCAAGCCAGGTTTCCGCATAGGCCTTCAGCGTGAGGCCCGCCTTCACCGAGATCCCAGCCTCACCCAGTTTCAGTCTGGCCTCCAACTTCCGTGCGAACTCAATTGCGAGGGTTTTGTTAGATCCAAAGAACTTCTTTTTGCGCCGCCCCTTATGGTGAATGAATACCCACCAGCCTGGCTTATCCTTCCGTTGGTGAACCTTCACACCCATGATGGCCTCTCCTTTCGCTCAGTACTTCTTATTCGCATCTGATCCAACCTGATTGCCGGCACACCGCACTATTGCTTGCTGGTCACGGCCGCGACAGTCCCCGCAAACTCGGTAAGACCTCTCTTTCGAATGGCGTGTCTCTGTTGGGCCGTCAGTCCAGGCGTGGCTTGGGCTTTGTTGACACGCTCGATGAGATCGTCTGCATAGCCCTCCCACAACAGTTGTTCGAGCCCGTCTCTGAGACAGGCTTCGATGACTGATTCAAAGGATCGGCCCTGCCGCATCGCCGCTTGGCGTAAGTCACGCTCAGGGACTTGGGGATAGAAACTGTGAGAGGTATTCTCGCTGGCTTCTGCATGATTGCCGTCCTTTCTTATTCAGGGTCGGTCCTCAGGCTTCACGGCCTTGGCGGCGCCTGGAATCAAGCGCAGGATCGTGGCCGGCCGAGTTGGCGGTGGGGGCACATATGCCGGTGCAGCGTTGGCGGAAAACTCTCGGATTTCCTCCTCGAGTTTGGTGCAGCGTGCTTCAAGATTATAGGAGTCGACGGACGAGATCCCGAGTCGCTTGAGCAGGAACAGGTCGGGCCGTCTCAGGCCCATGGCCATCGCGAGCAGGTGTTTGATCTGGCGCGGCGACGGTGTTCGATGCTCGCGTTCGCTGGATGCGCTCAGCGCGGCATAGAGCGCCTGATATCCTCCGGTGTGTCGTCGAAGTGCAGCCGGATGGTGTGGGTCTTGTGGAGAGGCGCTGCGGTGTCACCGGTTTCTTTCAATGGAAGTACCTTCGTCGAGGAGCTCATCACCGGCCTCCTTTCGGCAGCGCGAGGTCGTCTTCAATCACCGGTCCCCAGTTCTGTTGAAACCGTCGCTTCAGGCCGTACTTCTCGGCCGCGTCACAGAGTTCGGCATTCGTATCCGTCAGGGCATCGATCATTCCATCGAGCGCCAGCAGAGCCCGTTGACGGCTCTGAAACGGTCCGAACCGGCGCGGCAACATACCGGTCACGGTCAGTCGGAGATACCAAACCGTCCGGCCTTGCTCTCTTGTGCTCACGAACCACTCCGGCTTAGGCAGGGTCTCGATCCAGTCGATCCGTTCACGCTTCTTCTTGCTCGGCTCCGTCGTGCGTCCCTCGGGTGCCGTCGTCAACGCCAATACCTTAGACATGGATGCCTCCTTTCGTGTGGGTCGATCGAGCCGTTACGCGGCCGGTTTCTGCCGCTCCCGTTTGAAATGCTGCTCGAGCAGATGCCGAATGAACCCGCTCGTGGTGGTGCCGCTCTTACGCTGCGCGTCGAGCTTGGCTTTCAGCGATTCAGGAAGTTGGACGAGTATTCTGACCATCTTCATGTGCTTCACCTCCTCTTTGATAGTACGATATCAATAGATAGCATAGCATGTCAAGTGCTATTTGTGCAGGCATACTATGTGTGATACGTTCTTGCCCCATGCCGAAGGGGAAGGAACCAAAAGAGCAAGACAGCGGGGCCTGGGTCATTAGGGATATACCGCGCGAGACCATGCACCGCACTAGGATTGCAGCCGCGATTGAGCGGAAACGGATGAAGCAATTTTTGCTGGATTTGGTCGAGGCTCACTTGCAGGAGATGGAAAAGAAGGGGCTGCTGCCGAAATTGAAGTGATTGACAGGGACTGACCGGTCAGTCAGGAGTTAGAGCGGAAAGGGATTCTGCCGAAATGGAAGTACCTGCATTTGACTGAGAGTGAGTCGCAGTCATGGTGAGGAATGGCATTCAAGAAGGCCCTTTAACCTCCCTCTCGCCATCGACATATCCGTCGGCCATTGTGCGAGAAGGTGATAAGCCAAGCACTGCCTCAATTGCAGACGTCCGCCCAGAACTGATTCATCATGCGGATTGACCGAATCAAGCTTCAAGATTACCCCCCGATCAAGACCTTCGATGTCACGGTCTCATCGAATATAGTCATCATTGCTGGTGCGAACGGTTCGGGGAAGACACGTCTGAAAGAGGCATTGGTGTATTCGTTTCGGAACGCGAATAGCCCTCTGGCTTCAATATCCCTGACTGCTACGCGAGAGGATGAAGTGGACATCTGGAAGGGGAAATCGATACAGGTGACAGCCAGTCAGGATTGCAGAACTCTTCGCGAGTACCTGGCTACCAGGACTAAGGCGCAGGCGTATAGTGGCACTGTTATTCAGATTGATTCAAATCGAGCCATAACGCCAGTCAGATTTGAGACCCTTAACCTTGCGACAGAAGATCCGGATGACCAGGCAGTCGACTACAGCTGGTACCTGAGCTTGTTCACCGACCGTTGGGGGCAACTGGTGAACAAGATCTACAAAAAAGCAGCCAATCGGGATCAAAAGATCAACAAGTTTGTTAAGGCTGACCCGACGAAGCCTGGCTCAGAAGCTCTGGCAACCTACCCTGACCCATTCATTCCCTACCAGGACATCTTCACGCAGCTGCTCCCAGGGAAGACTCTAGAGCTCATTGATCCGAAGTCGCCGCGTGAATTTCATTACCGCACAGGAAACTCGGATCCCATGGCCTTCAGTACCCTTAGCTCCGGAGAGCAGGAGGTCGTGAAGGTGGCTTTCGATCTAGTCTGGAAAAGAATTACCCATTCGGTGATCTTCATCGACGAGCCCGAACTCCATCTTCATCCAACGTTAGCTTTCCGCCTCATAGAAACACTCAAGGGATTTGGAGGTGGCACGAATCAGCTAATTCTGTTCACGCACTCAGCCGATCTGATTTCAACCTACTACTCGACGGGGAACGTCTTTTTTATCGACTCCGCACTCGCGGCACCATTAAATCAGGCGCACCAGCTGAGCGAACTTGTCACCAAACACAGCGCTGTCGCCCGCGCCGCTGGCGCCAATCTTGGTCTATTCGCAGTTGGCAAGCGGTAGTGTTCGTAGAGGGCCGCGAAGCCAGTGTAGACCGTCTCGTCTATCATAAGGTTGCCCAGGTGGCATTTCCCGATGCATATGTGATGCCCGTTGGGTCCATCGAGAACCTGATTGCACTTCGATCGGGCGTTGATGAATTGACCAACGCGATCTTCGGAATCGATCTCTTCCTAGTGCGTGACCGCGACGGACTTGCGGACTCGGTCGTCACCGCGCTCGAATCAAACACTCGATTCCGATGCCTTCCTCGACGGCATATCGAGAACTACCTGTTGGATGCAGACATACTCAGTGAGGTTGCAAGCACGTTTTATCTTGCCCCGGAACAGAGAGACATAGCTCGCATCCGCAAGAGCCTACAAGAGATAGCGTCTTCAAGCGTGATGAGTGGGGTACTTTGGAATGTTCGCGAACATATTCGGGTGCATGGAGGGCTTGGTCAGCCAAGCGTCCGAAACCTCGATCAAATGTCTCGCGACGATCTCGCGCAGTGCGTTTCTGAGGTAGTTGAGAGAGGACTTGGCGCCATTTCACAGATGTTGAATGCTTCGGAAATTCGTAAGCTGGTGATCACCGAACACGCCAGGCTCTCGGCGGCGCTGGCTTCGGAGAGTGGATACGCCTTCTGCCTGGAAAGCTGATCTTCAGCCGTTTCTGCGGCGAGTTCTTTGGGCTGGAGGCAGCCAGAGTTAGAGAAGCATATACTGACATCGCGATACGACAAAAGCCGGAAGTGTTCCAAGACATCACAGAGCTTCTCCAGGGATTCTCACGAATCGCAGCCCCTATCACGACTGTCTAACCGCCGCATCCATAAGTGCTTGCACCGTCAGCGGTGCATTCCCCTCCGAGCGATTGTTGACGAGCACATAGGCGTGGCGGCCTTCGCGGGCGGCCTGTCGCACCAACTGCACCGTCTCTCGTCTCATTTCGGGTAGCTCTTCGACAATCTTCGTGTACGGTTCTGCTCGTTTCTTGGCGGCTTCATAGGACATCTTTAGTGGTGTCAGCAGGCGCAGCACGGTAAACACCGCAGTGAACCCTGGCATCATCCGTGTGTGTTGTCCGGCCTATGGTGGGAGAGAGGACCAATGGTTGTAGACGTGAGCCACGCCGGCATACCGGAATAAACGTGGAGGTTTGTTCCACCTTCCCGTGCAGGTCTTTCCCCTCCTCAAATGCTGGGATTCACCTCATAGTGCGATCCCTCTGTCTCGGATACCTTTACGCACGGCACAACACCGTAAACCCTTTGCACAGGAGGGAACCATGCAGTACGAACCCACCAACATTATCTCACGCATCGAATGGTGTCGACTCCAGCAACACCTCCATTCGATCACGCGGGAAGAAAGCGAAGGTTGGCGGGCAGAGGAAGCCGGCCTTGTGGATGCCTTGGGCTGTAGAGATCGGATGGCCTTCATGCGAGAGAAACACCGGTCTCAGTTCACACGCTATCAATGCGGGTTCGAGGATGGCCAAGCCCTCCTCAGCTTCCAGCAGGTCAACTCCCGGTGGCATGACACGTATGGAGGGGTTGGGTCCGGCCCGCGCACGGCCCCGGCCCAGGTGGACCGCCGTCCCTCACACGCCCCCCCACCAGTGCATGTGGAGGCTCGACGATGACCTGCCTACGCCGTGGTGGCCTTGTGGTCCAGGAATACTTACTCAATCCTCGAGCGGGCTCCTTGTCAGGCTTTTGGCGTTCACTGCGGCATTAGAAGAGAATGGATCGGATGATGCCCTATTCTATCGACCAACAAGAACGTCGGCGTAGCCAACGGAGTCCGCAGTCCGTTCCACTCCTCGTGAGGTGCCTGGATCCTCCCTCTACATTCGTGGGACATCTCAATACCGTCGAGGTGAGTAGCCACGGCTGCGTAATCCATGCTTCCCGTCCCTTCCCGCACGGCACCAGACTGCGCCTTGATATCCTTTCCGGCAACCGCACGACCACCGCACGTGTCGTACACTCAGACCCGATTGGGACCGGCATGCGCCTGACGACATGGGCTGTCGCGCTGGAACTCGACAAACCGGGAGATGTCTGGATGGTGAACCCGCCGCCACCAGACTGGTCCATGACCCCGGAGACGCAGCGGAATAGAGAACATCCTTCTTCAGGTTCCAACAGAGAGACCCATCAAGAGCAAGAGCGCCAGCCTTGATTATGAGCGCAACGGCGCGGCCTGGGAAAGAGAATGGAGGACCTCGTGGAAGAGAATATCGATGATGTCTCGAGCGACCACGAGGAAAGCCTGGAAGCCCCGCACACTGGGCCCGGCATCATGCTGCTCACAGCTTCCATGCAATTACTCTATAAGGATCGTCGGGCAGGGGAACTGTGCCAGCAAATCATTCGATGCCAGGACGGGAAAACGGCAAACGGGGTGCTTCCACCAGCCGTCGCGAGTCTCGTCGATCAAATCCAGAAGACCCTCACAGTCCGAACCGATCCCAAGGACTGGGAGCAGATTCAACTCAGACGCTACGTGAACACTCTCCACAGCTCCGTGCTCCTGTGCGGCACGGCCTTGATTGATCAGTCCAACGCGGAAAAACGAATCCTCATCGTGATCAGCGAAGTCGGGATTGGTGCGTGGCAGGACAATGTCGTCGTCTGG
>DASYRC010000020.1:0-25797 GCA_036004925.1 Nitrospiraceae bacterium
AGAAACAGCAGATCGGAACGACATCATCCACGGTGCCCTCCCTCGAGCCTGGGGCCCGATTCTCGATGAATGCCTCACCTGCCGGCCATTAACGGGCCGGACCCGTGCGAACCGGTTGACGAGGCGTCTTTCGTCGTCTGATAAACCGCTGGTCCCTCACGCAAATGCGATTCCACACGATCACCCGGTCGATAATCTCGCCACAGGCGACACAACGCCACGCACGAAAACTGTCATGCCCGCTGCCGCTCGCCCAATCGAGGAGATCCACAGGACACATAAAGCCATGGCAACGATGACAAATCATCCGCTATGGGCTCCCGTAAACATAGGGACCGTCCGATCGTGCCATAGACTCTCAGTTACCCATCGATCATGTGTCCTTTACTGTGTACCGCACGAGGCTACTTATACCGTTGCCGCACTCAGTTCCGACTGGAGCACCTCACCGATCTGCGAAAATTCCACCGGCTTGACCACAAAACGTCGAGCCCCTTGGCGAAACACGACTTGTGTCAAGTTCTCGATGAACTCATCCGCGATTGTGATCACCGGCACACGAGGACATACGGTCTGAATCATAAGGAGTACTTCATCTATGTCGATCTGCGCCGCAGGCTCAGAGCAGCCGAGCCCCACAAAGATCGCTCGCGGCTGGACGCTGCTCAGCTCAGCTATCGCGGCGTCAACGGTCCTGACGAACACCGGTTGATAGCCGTGTGTTGCGAGCCAATCGGCAAGTTTCAGCCCAAAATCCAAGTCCTGTTCCACAATCATTACGCGCATTCTCTCACCGTTCTGGCGTCTCGCCATTGTCAGACCTCCTTTCACTGCTGTTTCAGCCTCATGCCACCTCAGGGATCGCGCGGCGGCACCTTATAGGATCATTATTGTGCAACCGTTACGGTTCCGTTGCGGGATTGTAAAATCGTTCCCGCATCGATCTCCCCTCCCATGAACACATTTGTCCCCGCAGCTCCTCACGCCTTTTCCCACGCTCTTTACTCTTTATCTTCCGACGAGGAATGAATCAGCCGTCCAGCCCAAACGAGGCCTAGCCTACTCCGGCCTTGCGAAGACTGGTGAGGGAAGGATCTGAACCGACTGATAGGATGAAGCCGAAACGACTCGCGCGTCTGAGCGTCAGCGTGCCTTGCCGGCTGAGCCGATCCACCGACGCGAACACTTGCGCCCACGAATAGGCCGGCACTCTCTGGGCGAGCTCATCGAGAGTGCAGGACACCAAGTTGGTCACTTCGTGGCAGATGACGAAATCAATGCTGGGGACATTCGTCTGTGCCATAACGACCTCCTCTTTGGGAGTGAAGGGTCCTGTGAAAGGAGCAGCCTGGTTGTTTCGAGAAGTTTTTAAGGAGTGTGCCATCGTCAATGTGAGATCTGTTCGTCGACCTGTATGTCCGGGATTGTTATAGCCGAGTCGTGGTCGGAGCCCTATCAACGAATGCAGGATTTTCTTGTCGAATCGATACAACCAGCAATGTCGTGGTATGTACGACAACGGCGAGGGGCGTACTGAATGTTCAGCGAGGAAGCCGTAGAGGGCAGGAATCAGGGATCATAGGGTGGCTGGATTGTATACGCATATCCGGTTTCAACTCAGAACTCAGCGCTCTGAACTCAACAATCCTACTCCTCAAGCTTATTACTCCTCGATCCCCTCTTGTATCACGTACCGAGTCAGCTCCGCATTGGTCTTCATGCGCATCTTTTCAAGAATCCGTGCACGGTAGGTGCTGATCGTCGTGACGCTCAGGTTCGTCGTGTCGGCGATCTCACTGACGGTTTTCCCCGAGCCAATGAGGCACAGCACTTGGTATTCCCGGTCTGAGAGCAATTCATGCGGTGGCTTCTCGCTGCCGGACTTGACGGTGAAGGCGAGGGCCTCCCCTAGCGAGGGGCTGACATACTTACCGCCCTGGTGCACCTTCTTAATCGCCTTGACCAGTTCTTCCGGAGCGCTGACTTTGGTGAGATACCCATCGGCGCCGGCTTTGAACATCCGGATCGCATACTGCTCTTCCGGATGCATGCTGAAGACCAGCACCGGCAGGTCGGGGAACTCCTGTTTCACTTGTTTGAGCGCGTCCAGCCCGTTCATTCCGGGCATGCTGATATCCATCACAGCCACGTCCCACGGTTTCCGCCTCAGTAAATCCAGCATCTCATGAAAATTACCGGCCTCGCCGATTTTCGCGCCTTGAAATCCTTCGACCAGGAGATCCCGCACCCCTCGCCGGATGAGGGGGAAATCATCAGCCACCAGAACTTTTAACATAGGCTTCATTCCATGGATTCAAGATTAAGACGGGCACCGTGGAAGACATACAGTGACGATCGTGCCCTTTCCGGGATTACCCTGGATCGTAATGTCCCCACGAAATAGAGCGACGCGCTCCCGCATCCCGAGCAACCCCAGCGACTGGCGGTTCGAGAATTTCATATCGGGAATCCCCACACCGTTGTCGGCCACCACCAGCCGCACGGACTCGCTTCGTGCTTCTAACTTGATCGTCACCGCTGTGGCATTGGCATGCCGCACCGTGTTGGTGAGGGCTTCCTGGCAGATGCGGAAGATTGCCGTGGCCCGCTCCCGTTCCATAGCAATATCGTCCGCACTGGTCACACAGGTGCAGGGAATACCGGTGCGCTTCTGAAAATCCTGACATTGCCACTCAATGGCCGCGACTAATCCTAGGTCGTCCAAGACGGCCGGTCGCAGTTCCGTGACCAGTCGTTGCACGGAGGCAATGGTCGTATCGATCTGTTCGATCATCGACTGGATCTTGTCCTCCGCTTTCTTGCGAGCTCCGGCTCCAGCACCTTCGCTTGTCATCGTATGCAGACGTGAGAGATCGATTTTGAGGCACGTAAGCCCGACCCCTAATTCATCATGCAACTCGCGGGCAATGCGGGTTCGTTCTTCTTCCTGCACAGAAGCGAGTCGTCCGCTCAACAGGCGGACTTCTTCGAGCGTGGCGCGCAATCGTTCATTCGCAAGTTTACGCTCCGTAATGTTATCCACCGTTCCCTCGTACCCGACGAGCACCCCGGCATGATCGCGACAAATCCGCACGCTCTCGGAAATCCAAATAAAGCTGCCGTCCTTTCGGTACACCAGTGCCTCGAAGCCGGTCACTTCCTCCTTTGATTGCATCAGACGAATAAACTCATCGCGGCGTCCGGGGTCCACGTACAGCTGACTGGCGATGTCCGTGATCGTGGCGATCATATCCTCCGGCGAGTCGTACCCATACATGTGCGCAAGCGCTGGATTCACGGCAACATACTTGCCGTCAAATGTTGTCTGAAAGATCCCTTCGACGGCATTCTCGAAAAGGCCCCGATACCGCTCCTCGCTCTGCCGCAACGCCTCTTCCATCCGCTTCCGATCCGTGATGTCGGTGGAAATGCCGCACAGAGCATAGAGTGTTCCGTCTTGACCGTACAACGGAAATTTGGAGACAATACTCGTGTGAGGACCATCGTCGTGCGTGGCGACTTCTTCAAATTCGAGCGGCACGCCAGCCTGGAGTACTTTGAGATCATTGGCACGAAACGCAGCGGCCTCCTCGGGCACAAAGATGGCCTCATCCGTTTTGCCCAGGATTTGCTCGCTAGTCATATGGAACACGCATTGGAACTGACGATTGACATGGAGATAGCGACCATCGGGATCCTTCAGAAACACCATCCCCTGGGTGTTATCGAGAATGGCCCGGAGTCGCGCTTCGCTTCCGCGGAGTTCTTCCTCCGCTCGCTTCCGCTTTGCGTTGTCCAGAAGCGCCGTCCGCCAATGGGTGATGTGCCCTGACTCATCGTGAACCGCTAAGCTCTTGAGATAGACGCAAGAGGAGGCACCGACATTTTTCTGCAGCCGCACCTCGCAGCTTTGCTGCGTGCCTGTCTTCAAGACCTCCTGACAATGCCGAAGAAAGATGTCCTGATCATCCGATGCAACGAAGCGGGCGAATGGTCCTCCGATCAGCTCCTTCCGGTTGATGCCGAGGAGCGTCCCTGTTCTCAAATTGGCCTCCACAATCGTGCCGCGCGTATCCATCGTGAGATGGCCGACAGGGGAAAAATCATAGAGATCCATATAGCGATCGCGCGCGGCTTCGAGCTCCATCTGGGTCCGGCGGAGCTCCTCGTTCTGCATTTCCAACTCGATCTGATGGACCTGCAACTCGTGCACCAGCTGTTGCACGTTTTTGACCGACATGGCCGCGACGTCTCGCCTGGTCGCCCGAAGCAGTTCTTCCGCCTGCACGCGGAGTCCGGTGAAGTTTGTTGATCTGTCTGGTTTCTTGGCCATCACATCGCCCTTCTTACAACAGGCTGAAGTCGAGGTTAGGGGTTCAAACCTTCCATGCTTTTCTTCTTCGGAAAGTCGAGTACCACCAGGGTGCCATTCGCGGGTCTCGACCGCACCGACAATGTCCCGCTGAGTGCCTTTGCGCGCGCGGCCATGTTGATAAGCCCGTGGCCCTGTCCCGTCTTTCCTTTCACGTCAAATCCTGCCCCGTTGTCCTGCACAGTAAGACGGAAATTGCCATTCACACGATTGAGCGAGACGGAGACGAGTGAGGCCTCTGTATGACGAAAACTGTTGCTGAGTGCCTCCTTGACCAATTTAAGTATCTCGAGTTGTTGCACATGCGATAGGCCGGCCGTAATAGCGCGGGCAACGGACACACGAACCTGCCGGCCATGGAGGTGGGCCAGACTTTGGGCCAGGGCGTGGAGCGAATGCGACAGTTCAAAATCCGGCAGATTGGCTTCAGAATGCATCTGTGGCCCAAGCTCCTCAATGAAGTTCCGCACCTCTCGCATTACGGAGTTCAGTTCGTCGATGCTCTGAGTCAGCAACGCAGAGGTTTCGTCTGATACCTTCGAGGGCTGCGTCTTGGCTGCGTCGAGGCTCAAACCTATCGCGTAGAGGGACTGGAGAATCCCGTCGTGGAGGTCATGGCTGAGCCGTTCACGCTCCTCCAGCCTCTCTTGTTGTTCAAGCCCATGCTGGTACGTCCGCAACGCCGTTTCTGCGCGGACGCGCTCCGTGATATCCAGCAAAGCGGTGAGCAAACAGGTGTGTTGCCCCACGTGACCTTGAACAGCTACGCTTTCGAACCGAACCAAGACTGGGGCGTCGCGCTGTTGCGCGAGACCCACTTCGCAGGCTTGCCTGGCTCCTTCTTTGAAACTCTCGCGAATGTGGTGGAGAACCGTGGCCTGATCCTTCGCTGCCACAAAACCTATGACTGGTTTCCCAAGCAGATCTTTTCGGTTGATCCCGAGTAGCGTACAGGCGGGCAGATTTCCTTCCAGGATCATCCCCTTGGGATTCAAGGTTAGATAGCCAATGGGCGCACTGTCATACAGATCCAGATAGCGGTCTCGCGCCGATTCGAGATCCATCTGAGCCTTGCGGAGCGCATCATTCTGCATTTCCAGTTCGATCTCATGCACCTGTAACTCGTGCACTAGATGTTGCACGTCTTTGATCTGCATGGCCGCGAGGTCGCGCTTGGTCACCCGCAGCAACTCTTCCGCATGCCGGCGGAGCGCAGCGAATTTCGTTGATCCCTCTGGCTTCTTTGCCATCGATGCCCTTCCCAAGGGAGGCCGAGGTTGAGGCCCAGGTTAAGGTGTTCCCTCAACCTGGGTCATACCGTTCCCTTCCCCTTGCCTCTCCCGCTCCTTCACCTCCTCCATGGCCAAGAGGACTCGGCCTGGTTGCAACACCTCCTGCACAAGGCGTCGGCCATTGAGCACCAGCACCTTTCGGCCGATGTGGGGAAACGTCTCGTCCACGATGAAATCCTGGAACGAGGTGTTCTTCAGCAAAACTTCTTCCAGCAACCGGCGCAAGGGGGACAGGTTCCAGGCCCCGCTGCAGAGGTGGTAGATGAGCTGCAGCTCGACTTCACCCGGCGTCACCTGAAACGTCCGGTAGAAAGCCTGGTTGGTAGAGACCACGCGGAGTTGCTCGTCCAGCACGAGCAAGGGTTCACGGACCGTCTCCACGATGCTCGCGGCTATGCTCCGCGCAGCTTCGACGACCCGCTCCGCCTCCTTCATCTTGGAGATGTCCAGAAACGTCAACACGAGCCCGTCGATGGTATTTTTGGCGGTGCGATAGGGCAGGATCCGCATGTAGAACCAGCTCCCGTCGGTGGTCTGGACCTCCCGCTCCTTGACGACCAGCGTCTGGAGCACATGCTGCGCCTCCTCCACCAAGCGTTCAGAGCTCAGTTTCGAGACGATGTCCGACAGAGGCCGTCCGACATCGAGCGCGATCAGGTGACTCACCCGCTTCGCCTCCGTGGTGAATCGCTTGATGCGCAGATCGTTGTCCAGAAAGATGGTGGCCACCTCCGTACCGTTCAAGAGATTCTGCAGATCGTCGTGCGCGTCCGCTATTGCGTCGACCTTCCCCTGGAGTTCGGCGTTGACGGTCACTAGTTCTTCATTGAGGGATTGCAGTTCTTCCTTCGTCGTCTCTAATTCCTCATTGGTGCTTTGCAGCTCCTCGTTGGTGGATTGCAGTTCCTCGTTGGTGGACTTCAGCTGCTCATTGGAGGTTTGCAGCTCTCCGATCGTGTGCTGCAACCGCTGCTTGGTGAACTGCAGTTCCCGCATGATTCCAGACTCGCCTTTCCTCAGCGGTGCCGCCGCTCGCGCCGGTGCGCCCTTCCCTGCGGCGGGCTTGTCCCCCTGCGCCTGTTCAAACGTCACCAGGAACAATCCCTCAAGGGGCTCCGGCTCGGCAATTTTCTTGACGGTCACGTTGACGAGGATGACGCCACCGTTGGCCTTCATTCGCACGTCGTGGCGCACGACGTCGTCCTCCTTCCTTGCCGCCAGATGGAGGGCCAGAGCCAGATCGTGCTGCAATCCTTCCCGCGCCATCTCGAGCAGATGGTGGGTCGGCGGGCCGGGCGCCGGTTCGAGATAGGTGCCGGTGTGCCCTTGAATGTAGACGACCTCGCCCCGTTCATTGACGACGACTGCCGCCGGCGCGTAACGCGATGCCAACAACTGCTGGATAAGATCAGGAATCGAAGGGGAGCGCAGGGGAGGGAGGCGAACCTCGGCTTCCGCTTGGGCTGCGGCGGTACCGATTATCGCTCCCCCTGGGAACCGTTCCAGGCGAGGCATCGCACCGGGCTCTGCCGTCCTTCTGAAGAGCTTTCCTTTCCGGTCGATGACGGTAAAGAAACTCTCGAATCCGCCGATCGATTCGGAGGAACCGAGAAACAGGATACCCTGCGGCTTTAAGGCGTAGTGGAACAGAGGCAGAAGTTTTTGTTGTGCCTTGGCTTCCAGATAGATCAGGAGATTGCGGCAGGACAGAAGGTCCAGCTTCGTAAAGGGCGCATCGGTCAGGACATTATGCTTCGCAAACACTACCAGATCCCGAATCTCCTTCTTGATCCGGTAACTGTGGTCTTCCTTGGTAAAAAACCGTTGCAAACGCTCCGGGGTGACGTCGCCGGCGATGCCGACCGGGTAGAGGCCGCCGCGCGCCGTCTCAATGGCCCGGCCGTCCAGGTCCGACGCAAAAATCTGCACGGTGAAACGACGCTTCTGCTGCGTCAGATACTCTTTCAACATGATTGCAAGCGAATAGGCTTCCTCTCCGGTGGAACAGCCGGCCACCCACAGGCGCAAAGTCGCGCCCTCGGACTTGCCCTCGATAAGAGCTGGTAAGCCCTTGTGAACGAGAGCCTCGAAGGCCTGCGGGTCCCGAAAGAAACTGGTGACCCCGATGAGCAGCTCCTGGCACAACGTGTCAAGTTCATGCGGATTCGTCTGCGCGAACCGGAGATACTGTCTCACGTTCTCGATCTGATGCACGTTCATCCGGCGTTCGATACGCCGGTGAATCGTGTTCTCCTTATAGAGCGCAAAATCGTTCCCGGTTCGGTCGCGCAAGAGGATGAAGATTTTACGCAACGTTTGAGACCCATCGTGTTCAGGAGCAGGCAGGGCCGGTCTCGCAAGGCTTCGCGTGTATGCCACCAACGGCTCCGACATCTGGCCCGCCGGTTTGACCACATCCACTACCCCGGCGGCGATGGCGCTGCGCGGCATGCCCTGATACTTGGCCGACTGCGGCTCCTGCGCGATCGTCATGCCGGACTCGGCCTTGATCGCGCGCAATCCCAGGGTGCCGTCACTGCCGGTCCCGGAGAGGATGATCCCGACGGCTCGTCGCTTCTGATCCTCCGCCAGCGAACGGAAGAAATAATCGATAGGCAAGGGCACGCGATTCTCCGGAGGGCACTCCATGATATGCAGGGTACCGTGCAGCATGGCCAGATTGATCCCGCCCGGCGCCATATAGACGCGATTAGCTTCCACCTCCATCCCGTCCGTGACCTCCACAATCGGCATCGCCGTGCATTTACTGAGCAGGCTCGGCAGGAGACTGACATGGCCGGCATGCTGGTGCGACACCACCACGAAGGCCATCCCGCTGCTGGGAGACATGTGACGGAAGAACTCTTCCATGGCTTCCAACCCGCCGGCGGAGGCGCCGATTCCGACGATCAGGAAGCCGGGCGGTACGGTGGGCTGTGTTGTCGTGGGAGTCGGCTTCACCTGAGGCCGCGTGGCTTTGACAGGATGCCGATTAAGACTCTTGTGCTCAACGCCGGTCTTGGCAGGAACTGTTCTACTGTGAATCTTTGGTGTCGGAGCCATGGAGTCTGCTCATCGGCCTGACTGAGACCGCCGCATCGTGAAATCGTCGCCCCAGCTGAGGGATTGATCAGGGGCTAGAGTCTAAGCCTTTTCCCAATTAATAGACAAGCCCATGAATGGGGCCACAACATGTGAGACAGTAGGCCTGAGGTCAATAAATAATAAGGAAAGAACGATTTGTCATCAGCCCGGGAAGCCGCCATATATGTCACGTCATTCTCCACAAGACCGGGCTATGCAAACGGAGTATAATGCGAATCACTCTTCGTCCTCATGGTCAGAGCGGAGTCTTGATCATGAAACATGTCCCCACCACAGCCACGTCGTCATCGATCAGTACTCCGTCCTTCTCAACCCATCCAGCAGATGCGACTTCCGTCGGGAGATCGGCACCACAGGAGGTATAGCCATGTCCATCTCACACACACTCAAAAACTATCTCGATCGTGAACATGTACACTACGATGTTCTGTCTCACCCCGAGGCCTTCCGCGCCTTGGCTATTGCCGAGGTGCTCCACACTCCGGAAAAGGAGATGGCAAAGGTGGTGATTGTGAAGGTTGAGAAGCGGTTTGTGATGACCGTTCTCCCAGCCGGTTGGATCGTGGATCTCCACCGCCTCAGAGACGTGTTCATGACCAACCATGTGCGACTCGCGACCGAAGAGGAGTTTAAAGATCTCTTCCCGGACTGCGAACTGGGCGCCATGCCGCCGTTCGGCATCCTCTACGGGCTGCCTGTGTATGTCGATCAGTCGCTCACCGAGGACGATCAGATCGTCTTCCAAGCCGGGACCCATTCGGAAGCGATCCGTATGCGCTATATAGACTTCGCCGCACTCGTATTTCCAGTCGTCGGAGAATTCCACCGCTCACCCTCGGAGGTCTGGTAACGACCCTCATCTCGCCAAGATTCTATGGGAGTCGGTCCACAGACTCACTCCGTACAAACCAACGGAAACGGAATCGCAGGAAAGGGAGGCTAGGCGGGTACTGTGACGAGATCGCAATGACCGGCAATTCTCACAAAGTCTTTGTCGGCGGTGAGCAGCGGGAATCCATGCTGACAGCATGCAGCCACAATCATGAAATCGATGGAGCCGGCATTGACTCCTTTTGAGCGGCATACGGACTGTAACCGAGCGGCGGCGACATAGGTCTGTCGGTCCAGGTCAAGAAACGGGTATGGATCGAGGAGGGTCAACAAGCGGTCGAACTGTTTCGTGGAGGGAAGCCCGTCGAGGAGTTCCTGAAGGATATTGCCGACCAGAAACATCCCATCGCCTGATTCAAGGTGCCAGCGAAAAGCACGGACGTGAGGGTCGTTTTCATCCACCCGCGGTCGCCGCAGCACTAAAGACCACACGGACCTGTCAACGACCAGATTCACGATCGCGACGGTCTTTTTTGTAATCCCATCCCTTCCGGAATTCGATCGTGCCGAGCGACTTCAGAATCTCCTGTTGTCGGCACCGCTGGATAAATTCAGTCAGAGCCTGCGTGACGGTTTCCTTCTTGGTGCGGAGCTTCCCTACCCTACGCGCACGCTCCAGCAGCACATCATCAATGGCTAGATTGGTCGCCATGCGATCCTCCATGTGTAACGGCTACACAGAGAGTAGGCCAGACCCGAACGGCTGTCACACCGTTTCCGGCAGCGCCAGCTTGTACGCCAGCGCCCCCCATATGGGCCGGTGCCGATAATGAGATGGTGATGGGAGTGACCAGGTGCCCTCCTTGCTCGCAGAGCCCCCACGATAAAGCTGTGGTCGCTCGATGCGCGCAGTAAAGTGCAGCCTTGGCCCCTCCCCCTAAAGGGAGAGGTATAGAGAGTTGGACGGCCCTCGCCCTGGCTAACGGCACGTCCCGAGAAATCGATTGCGAAGCAATCGGAAGGTAGGGCGGGTGAAAAGTATCTGCCAGTGGATGGGCGGGTGAGAAAGTAGCGCGCAGTGGAAGATCAATCAGCCCCCATCCCTGAAGAGATAGCGAGCGAGCTTGGAGGGAGCATTTTATAGTAGGCTGTGCTCGTTCGAAGCCCGGTAGGAAGTCTAATCAGATCTATGATTTGCGCACGGTGATGTGGAGTGGTATATAGCCCCTCAGGGGCAGAGTTATGGGCACATTCCGAGGAAGGATTTAAGCGTAGGACCCATGGCAGGAGAATGAAACACTCCAACCACGATCGAGAGACCAACTACGTCGAACGCTGTCAACACCCTTTGCTCCACAGGCTCTCACAGGAGGCCGAATGGACCTCGGAGGATGAGTTTCCCGCAGCGCCTGAGTGGGCCTGATGTACATGAGAAGTGGCTTCACTTTGTTGACTGGAAAGGAGAAATGCGCAGGTTCTGGCCTCGGCTGATCAAGTCGGCATATCAGCGAGACAGGGCACTTGCCGAGATCAGCATCGCCTTCTTCCTTGACACGATCTGTGCCTCACCGATCATCGAATGGGAACCGAACGGTGAGGCCGGAACGAAGGGAGAATTTCTGGCTACCTGTGGCGCTAAAAGAATATTTGTGGAAGTCAAAACCGGTGGCTGGGAGAAGGATATAAAAGAAGCTGAAGGAAAGGACAGCCCCCGGCTGAGGCAGCCCAAGTATATTCACGCCGAGGCGCGGTCTGTCGGTAATTGGCAGGTTATCCGAAATGCTGTATCAAACGGATATAAAAAAGTTTCGCAATTCCATGCCGATCCTGTTGATTATCAGGGACGACTATTTCATACCTTTAGACAAGTACCTCGGCCCTGACATCGAGCTTTACCGCTCTGGGGACGGTTGCTTCACGGACTGCCGATATGAGCAACTGGGCGGCGTCGGAATTTTCAGAGTTGATCTCAGTGCCACAGGGCTGCAATACCATTTTTCTGCGTACGAGAATCCGAACGCCAATAATTCGGTCAAATTGCCGCAGGCTGTTTTTCAGAGCTACCCACATAAGAGCAGGAGCAACACAATCTAGAGACAATCACCTGAAAAGGATTCATGGTGGAAGAGTACATCCTTGATCAAGTGTTTGCCTGGCATGAGCCCCTCGATCATGTGGTTGAAAACGGAAACCTGCTACTTTTCGACAATGTTCAGCCCCCATTTCGCGGCGCGCGGCGGTACTCCTTTGAAAGTTGACACCTTCCTCTCTGAAACGTAGCCTGTCTCACATTTCCAGAACGGAGCACTTGTACGACTATGAAGCCGCGGATCACGGTCATTACGCTTGGTGTCGACGATTTGGAACGGGCGCTGAGATTTTATCGCGATGGGCTCGGTCTGCCGACGCAAGGAATCGTCGGCACGGAGTATGAGCATGGCGCCGTCGCTTTCTTTGATCTTCAACATGGCTTGAAGCTGGCCATCTGGCCTCGCACATCTCTCGCCCAGGAGGCCAAGGTGCCATTGGGCCCTCGAAGCGCCACGGAATTCGCGCTGGGTCACAATGTCGCGAGCAAGGAAGAAGTGGATGCGGTCATGGCACAGGTCAAAAAAGCGGGCGCGACGATCACCGATCCGCCTCACGATGCCTTCTGGGGTGGCTACACGGGCTCGTTCCAAGATCCCGATGGGCATGTCTGGGAAGTGGCCTGGAATCCCGATTGGAAACTTCCCGACTAGTCATAAGCCCGTTTCGCTGCGCACGGACTCTTGGGAGTCTTTTCTCAAGGGGCAGGTCTCAAACCATGAGGCTGGTCGTCTTATTCTCTTGTTAAGGAACTTGTCTACACTCTCCGTTGCGCGGCACAACGTGCCATCTCCCTGCGATCCACCTCGGTCAGGCGCTGAGGAGCGACGGGTAGTGGGGATTACTCCTCCATGTATCCGTATCGGCGTTTTCAATGCTATCCCGTCCTCATTCTTGCCAAAATCGGGGTGCCCTGCGAAATTGAAAAATAGATACAGCAGAGCATACAGAGCTGTACGTATAAATAGTCTCCACAGTGCTAAGTTATTGATAATGCGACGCTGTCATGCTGGATCGCAAATTGCTTATCCCTCGTGCAAGTTCATTTACATAACGAGGGAGGAAATAATTATGAATTGCCCGAAGTGCAAAGGATTGATGATGTTGGAGCGGTTCTCGGACTTTTTCCTGGTCTTCTATGCGTGGAAATGTATCAACTGCGGAGCAATCATCGATCGGAAGATCTTCAATAATCGGAGAAATAGCCTCGCCGCCAAAACCACGAAAGAAGTTGAAGCGGCCACCGCGTAACGCATGGGCCGGCACACATCGGAGTTTCTGTGTCGCACGTGTGGGTCTCGACAATGAGCGGACCGGAGTTCTTAGATGTTTTCCGGGCAAGCAACTGCATTTGGACTATGTCCCCCAGCCCGCACTCCACAATCAATCATCGAATCTCGCAGGCTTTTCTCTCCTGCCCAGTACCATCTCGCACTGATCCGAACAGACTTTTTACTTGGCAATGCGAATGTCTGAGCGTGGCGTCGTCACCGAGACAAGCAACCCATTCGCCTCTTTCATTTGCGTATGGTTTCTCTTTCCCATTCGGAATGGGTCTGGTGCGATACATCCGGGCAAAGTAAGACCTCCCGTTTCCCAACCCGAGGCGACGTTTGGATCGCTTTCCTCTACCGAGGATCAAGCGAGTTCACGATCCGGGGCCGATGATCCTCAATGAGTGGTAGTCAGCGTCGGCGAGGAGACGACCTGTTTCCAACTCGCGTCGGGGTCGAAGGTGGTTATCTTGGAAACAATTGCCGCGGTGTTCTGTCCCAGATTTTGTTCGTAGACCACCTCGTCCTGATTGACCATAAAACTCATAATGCCTGATACGCCATAACGTGCCGGATAGGCGATCACTGCGAACCCGCCAATCATGTGGTCGTTGATCAAATAGTCGCGGGCTCCACCCGGAGCGTCTTTCCCTTGTTTCGTAAGGATCCGATAGAAGTACCCATGATAGGGTGCCAGCGGCCTGGTGACTGAGTTGGTATAGCCTTCGCGTGTCGCTGCGGCCAGCAGTGGACCAAGTGGACTCAGCGGCTCGTCCGCCTTCGTCGGCCAGTAGAGCCCATCATGCTTCCCGGGCGTGCTCACGAATCGTAGCGCATATTCCGGAATGCGGTCGCCATCCACATCGAGGGTCGCATATTCCTGCGCGGCGTCCACGATGGCGAGGCACACTTGGATCGCGGCGAGTTCGTTGCGGCCGATACGGCGGGTGAGGATTTCCTTTTCACCCTGTGGGGTGTCGAAACGCCATCCGGCAGAAGATTTCACGAGAGGAATGGGCATCGGCCACTCATCCTGACCGATCACGAGGACGGTCTGCTGGTCCCCTTCGGGCACGAGCTTGTTGGCTTCGCTGTAGGCCTTGATAAACGCCTCGCGGCTTTGCTGATCGGCAACCTTGTCGCCTGAACTGATCAGTTTCTTGCCCTGAGGACCCAGGATTCCACGTAACATCGGTTGATCGTTCGCCTTGACCGCTTCAACCAGTGCTGTGATCCCTGCCTCAGGCGACGGAAAGCTCTTTTGCGCGGCAGTCGCAGCCAGGGCCACCGGTGCGATTGCGATGAGCGCCAATGTAAAGATTGTCCTCAGCAACCTCTCCCGCCAGTTATGCATGCCCCAACCTCCTGTCTCATGTCTGTTTACTCTATTCTCCATGACGGAATTGAATGTCGGAGAAGATGTGACGTCACGCTCCTACAGTTAGCGATGATGAGATCCGCCGCCGCCATGAGAGCCACCGGAAGGAAAGCCACCGGAAGGCTGGTGTGAGGCTCCACCACCGCCGCCACGAAAGCCACCTGAGGGCGGTGACGCAAAACCTTGCGAACTCGCATGCCCCCGCGCGCTAAAGCTACGTTCGGCCGGTCCGTGGCCTACGCCCTCGAAGGCATGAGACCGCTGCTCAACATGAGGACTACCCCCGCTCGGCAAACTCGGGCGACTTGGGGCGCTGCGCATGTCGGGACGGCTACCGCCGGGATCGTTGGAGCGACCGGGCGAGCCGCCACGTTCTTCCAGCCGGTTGCCGGAGCCCCTGTCTCTGTCGGAACGGCTACCGCCGGGTATGTTGGAGCGATCGGGAGAGCCGCCGCGCGCCTCTTGGCGATTTCCGAACGCACTGTGGCCAAGAAACGAAGACGGATCGTGTCCGCGGAACTCGCGGCGCGCATCAGGAGACGCGCTCATGCGGCCAAATTGTTGACGCAATGCCACATCCCGGTAGGGCACACTCCGGCGATGGACTGGATCGTGCGTCCAGACAGTCGTCCGATTGACGTTCACTGAGTGATAGTAGAAGTTGTTCACGTTGACCACGGTGACGTGGCGGGACGGCCAGTTGCATGCGCCGAAGAAGAAACCTGGACCAACCGAAATCCCAATGCCCCACCAGAACCCCACTGCGAATCCCGGACCGATGAAATAGCCTGGCCAGGGAGCCCAATAGACCGGTGGGTACGCCGGCCACCACCAGGGCCCATATATCACCATCGGGTCGTAGTAGGGGACATAGACCACTTGTGGATTCGCTGGCTCGACCACGATGGATTGCCCCTGTTGTTCCACGCGGATCTGGTCGTTCGATTTGAGATTGCCGGCATCAGAGGCCTTCTGACGCAAGCTCTGGACTGTATCCATTACCTGTTGCTGCTGGGCCAAAAACGCATCGCCGAGTCGTTCCATCCAGTTCAGCTTCTCATCCATCATCATGAGGATCTGTGGAAATGCGACGAGCGATTTGACGCTGGGATCCCACGTATTCTCTGCAACCGCCTGCACCGCCTGGTCGCCCTTCTGGCTGGGATGGGCTTTGGACCAACGAGCGGCCTCGACAACCTCGAGCGGGTACGTCGATGCCATCAAAATCTGCGACAGGAGCGAATCGGGGTACAGAGCAATCGGCGCCAGCATCTGATCGAGTTCTTGCTGCGTAAACGCAGGCCGGCTTTGCCTCGGCACATTAGGCGGCGGCGTGATGGGCGCGTCTTGTTGCGGCTTCGCTTCTTCTGGCGGTGTCTCTTGCTCCGGCGGCATCGCTTCCTGGGCGAACACGAGAGACCAAGACAGCAGGAGCACGAGCAGCTGAGTCAGTCCAGATGTGATGCGCCTGTTCATGTGCTACCCCAGCTCTGTAAATATCAGCCTGTGCGCAGGCATGACCTTCTGGTTATTATCCTATCACCTAAAACCCGGAGGTGGTACTGGGGTGCTGTGCAATTTAATACAGGTCCAGGTCCCTCTGTTAGGGCGAATAAGAGTAGGGTCAACAACCGTCTTGCAATCACACATCGCGCGGCGAAGAAACGTCTTCACCCCTTTATTGCGTCGCGCGGCGATCCAGCTCTTGAAATACCGGCATCTCCTCAATCATCCGGTTGACACTTCTCTCGCTAGAACGTAGCCTCTCCCCAATTCGGCCACAGAACAAGATCGTTCACCGGGACATACACTTGGGCATGGATTGGTTACTGCTCATTGGCTTGGTCGTTCTCCTCATTGTCGGCGGCGCCGCTTCCTTCTTTCTGTATTTTCTCATTGCCAGAACCAAGAAAGAGTTCCGCGCGACTCAACCCGATCTCAGAATTACGAACTTGTCAGCAATGAACTCAGGGGACGTTCTTACCCTCTATCCGGAACTCGAGAACGTGGGGCTTGGTGTGGCGTATGATTGCGTGATGCACCTGGGTGGGTGGGAAGGGAATTTCGCGGTAAAGAAAGTTTATCCTCGCGGCCCACGTTATGAGAAACATGTGGTATCCATTGTCTTGGGTCCGGAAGCCCCGATCCGCGTGAAACCCATTAGCAATGGTTATCTCTGGCTACGCTATCAAGATCGCTGGGAACAAAAATACGAACGTTGGTACCCTGTCGCCCAAGTCAGAAGGGGTGAAATCCCTCCCTACAACCCTCAAATTGACCTGGAGCATCCTGACTTGACCGAGCCTCACCCATCGGTCTGGGATATGAGGAAGTTTCTTCGAAACATTTCCCTGTATGACTGAAAAAGAAAAGCCGGCGGTCCCCGTTTCGCGGCGTGCGGCGGTTCTACCTCCTTTGAAGTTGGAACGATAGTCCCAGGCAGTACGCATGTGCATTACTGCGCCTGAAGCGGGAACGGAAAGGGCCCCTCCTCAGTGGCCCATGTCCACCGCGTCTGAGTCTTGGTAAGATAGTAAACAACCTTGCACAAGCAGGAGCTTTCGCTGTGGAGACGAAGATACCGATTGCGGCCGGCCTCTTCGTGGCCTGGCTCTCGATAGCGACGTTCGGGATGCCAGGCCCCGCCTCTGCCGAATGGTATGTGGCGGGAAATGTTGGGGTCAACTTCGCAGATCGCCTCACCGGCGTCTCGGGAACGGGCGACCTCGCAGGTTTTCAAGCCCCCGACTTTGACCTCAAGAATTCGGTCAGCTACGGAGCCAAGCTCGGATACTTTCCTGAGCACAGCTGGTTCGGGATCGAGGGCGAAGTCTTACAGACCACGCCGCACATAAAAAATTTGGATAACGATCCCGGCATCCATTTGCGAGTGACCACTGTAGGAGTCAATGTCCTTGCTCGGTATCCTGGACGTACGTTCCAGCCTTATGTAGGAGTCGGCGTGGGCACGGCGATTGCCCACCTCAGTGATACCGCCACCGTACAAAGTGATACCGATGTCATCAGTGGGTGGAATGTGCTTGCCGGCCTGCGTGGATTCGTCACCCCCTATGTCGCCATCTTTACCGAATACAAATATACAGGGGCCACGCTCCGGTTCGATGAGGCATTCGGCACTGGAGGCTTTGAAGGTGTCTACAGAGCACAGCATGTTTTGGTCGGCATCTCCTATCATTTCTAGGAGCGGAGGACTCCTTTGCCTCGAATTACCGTCATCCCTCTTCTTCTCGGTGGGCTTCTGATTCTGTCTTCCTGCGCGGAATCAGCCCACCAGGTGCATCGCAATACGCTCCACATCGACGTGCCCCCTGAGCTAGAAAAACAGATCGATGCCAGCGTGAACTTTGTAGACCTACAAGCCGCTCCTGCCAACTACATCGGACGAGTCGTCATGGTCGGTGGCGTCGTCGTGAGGGCCAAACGGACGAAGGACCAGACCGAAATTGAGGTTCTACAACTTCCTACTGAAGGAGGAGAGCCCTCGACAACAGAGCGACTCCGCTCCGAAGGGCGTTTCCTGGCTGTCCGGGAAGCGTTTCTCGACCCGGCGAGTGTGCCTCCAAGCACACCGATTACCGTGATCGGTGTAGTCAGCGGCTCAACTACCAGGCCACTGGATGAAACTGAATACACCTATCCGATCCTCGAGATCAAGCACCTCGTCGATTGGAGCACGGTCGCCTCACAACGTTTAGGAGGCAGTGCCGCTGCCTTCTACGGCCCTTACTACTCCCCTTTCGGATACTGGGGAGGGCCATACGGATACTATCCATATTTTGGTAGGCCCTATCCCTTCTTCATCCAGCCACGACCGCAGTCGCCACCGCCACCTCCTCGACAAAATATCCCGCCACGATTCAGGAAAAGATAATGATCTGGGATGATGTGGCGGACGGTTGCGCCTCCGCGGGTCGCAACGAAGATTTTTGGGCTGCGTGTGGAAATGGTGCCAAGGACCGATTCGCGGCCCCCGGCGTTCCAACTTTGTGTGTACAATCGGTTGGTGTCTCGACCGGTTCCAGCGCGTATGTATGATGGGACATCTAGGTTGCTGATGGAGCGATATAACGTCTGCGATGCTCGAGCCCGGTGAGCCACTTCCGGCTCGCTCGGCATGCTGGTGCGCTCGGTAGATGGAGAATACCAATGACACATGACGACACGATTGCGGGACCCCTCCTTTCGCGCCGTGAAGTCGTAGTATTTCTGGGCGCCATGGGTGCGGCCTGGCTGATGACCGGCAATCTGAACCCCAAACGGGTAGTTGCAGGCACACTTGGACCCTCATGTGTGGTCCGACCAGAACAAACCGAGGGTCCTTATTACGTCGACGACCGCTTGAACCGCTCCGACATTCGCTCGGATCCGACCGATGGGCGAATGAAGTCCGGTACGCCTCTGGCTTTAACGCTACAGGTCTCGCACCTCGGAGCCGGAGACTGTCAGCCGCTGCCGGGCGCCCAGGTGGACATCTGGCATTGCGATGCAATGGGTGTCTACTCAGATGTGCGGGATCCTGGGTTCAACACCATCGGCCAGAAGTTTCTACGTGGCTATCAGGTAACCGACGCGAGCGGCGAGGCTCGGTTCGTCACTGTGTACCCTGGTTGGTATGCGGGCCGGACCGTACACATTCATTTCAAGATTCGCACCGCGCCCATGGCCCAGCGTAGCTTCGAGTTCACGTCGCAATTGTACTTCGACGATGGGCTGACGGATCGCGTCCATGCTGCCTCCCCATATGCCGAGCGAGGGCCGCGCACAGCGCGAAACCAGCATGATTGGATCTTCCGCCGTGGTGGTGATCAACTCATGCTGGCTCCGACGATAGTGGCTGACGGCTATGCGGCATCGTTCGCAATCGGCTTGCTGCTTCGTTGAAGAGCCATGCGGTGCGCGGCGTGCAGTCGCGACGAGGCGGAACCCTCGGCCTGCTGATCGAGGAAAGAGAGGATCAATTGGCAGGGATGCCGGGACCGATCTTTTCGACAATGACCTGTCTGACTTGCCTGGCAAAACGTTTGGAGACTTCCACATTTTGCAAAATATGGCCGGATTCAGAAATGGTATATGAAGCGGGCGGGACCTGGGATGTGATGGTGGCTTCGAACACGACCGCGACCATCTTACCGGGTTTGCCAGTCCGGCGGTTGATGCCGTAGACTTCCTTGATAGACACCTTGGAGAAGACTTCGACGTCTGCAATAGAGGGAGTGACACGGGGCTTCCCCAGCCCTGCCGTGTCCTGGTTTCCTGCGACGAGTTTAATGATGGGGTCGGAAGCGAACTCGTTGCGAATTTGTTGCGCAACTGCGCCCTTTGGCTTTTCCGCCTGTTGCATCTTGCCGTCCAGAACAGGAGGGGCTAGGCTCACATAAATCGGGTCCTCTGGCTGCCGCTTGGGAGCGGCGCTGAGGGTCTCGAGCGACGCTGCTTTTCTCGCCCGGATCTGCTCAGCCATCTCCTGAGCAGCAACTTGCCGTTTGGCCATCGGGTCATGGGTATCGTGAATCGTCGTTTGCCCGTTTGGCTCTGTCTCGTATACGAGGGTCTTGGTTCCTTGCTCATCGACACGGTAGACTTTCTTCTCCCCATTGACTTTCGAGGTGTAGGACCCTCCCGCACAGGCCGTTAGTGCGAGACAGAGAACGGCGACGCAGTAGGAGGACAGAGTGGTCATCGGTCTGCTCGATTTCAACGGCATGGAGTGTGCTCCTTTAAAAAGAACGGCTAGTGTGGTGTGAGCGGTCTGCGTGACGTCTTCGAATGTATGCAACAAGTGTAGCAGCCCGGAGCACCCTGTCGAGCCCATTGATATTTCATTGCTATTATGGTTGCATGCACGAGGACCCAGGGCTATCCATCTTTTATATTTAAAAGAAGAGAATCCTCATAAGCTCCCGTTGTATGTATGGCACATGTCTGTGTTACCGCAATAGATACAATGACACCCTATATATAAGGATACTGATGAAGTTCTGCAATCCTGCCTTCCTAGAGACTATTACCGGAAGCCTGACGTGCGGAACCGCGTCCGCGACAGATGCGACAATGGACGAACTTGGCTGATCCAGGCGATACGGTGGCGTTGGACTGTGGCCTGGCAGATGATCATCGGCCTCCTCCTGAGGGCATCCGAGTTTAGGAGGATCTGGTCCATAAATGACCAACTCAACAGCTACGGCGATCTTGGGGCTCCTGCGCTCTCGGATGTCGCTCGCGGGTTTCTGGCTGCTGAAAATGGGGTCTGAGACGATACAAGCCTGGCAGACTGACCGGAAACAGAGTCAGATCAGGCGTGAGCCCTTCACAGCGTGATGTAAGCGAGGCCCCAGCTTCTGGCTGGTAGAGCGATGGCGCTAGTCGTGCCTGGCACGAAGGGCTTCTTTGAGCCGGACCTTCGCGGCAGAGGAAAGCTGCGCGTCCTCTTGTGTGTGAGCCTCAAATGTCGAACGTCGCGTGGCCTGCCGTAGGGCTAAGAGCTGCCGCCGGTATTGCGCGCTGGCTTGGCATATCCAGTAATGGAGTTGGAGTTGAATCCTGGTCAAAGTCGGGAACGTCCGGTCCATTGGATTCGGACGCAAGCCTTGTCACGTCGCGGAAAGGAGCAATGATACGGGCAAACAAGACTTCCATGGTGCTGCTGCAAGTAATGGAACATTCTTCCTCGAGATCATAAATAGCAGTGGGTCGCGCATAGCACGACCTTGCACGTCGTCTTTCTTCTGTTGTGGGTCTGTGCTTTCCAAGGGTGGCTTCGCACTGGGCCTGATGATCCGCGACGCCGGCGTACGATCATAGTCTTCACCTCGGACGGGCAGTTTCAGCGATACCCCCTAGATCTTCGATGAGTGCTCGCAACGGTTCGGCCACCGACCATGCTTGCGCGTAACAGCCCCGCGGCTGGTGAGGCGCCTCGGCATCGAAAATCTCCGAGACTTGGCCCAGACAGGCTTCATGCAGATGCGCTTCGAGGCCGGCGAGAAAACTGCGAGCCCTGTTTCGCGTTGCGACGCTCTGGCCGAATACTTTCATCCAGGCTGTCACAAACGGGCCTAACAAGAAGGGCCAGACTGTGCCCTGATGATAGGCGCCGTCGCGTTCCACCACACCTCCTTCATATCGAGTGCGATAGCGAGGATCCTGCGGTGACAACGTGCGGAGTCCGACCGGCGTCAAGAGGTGCTCTTCGACGAGGCGAAGAATCTGCTGCGCGCGGTCGCGCGGGAGCAGTTCATCAACCAGCGAGATGGCATAGAGTTGATTAGGACGGAGCGACGCGTCGTTCCCTTCTGGTCCATCGATCACATCGTAGAGGTAGGCACCGTCTTCGTACCAAAACCGTTTGCGGAAGGACGCAATCGCCTTGCTGCGGTCATTCCGGCATTGATCGGCATAGTCCGCTTCACCGAATCGTCGCGCGAGAGTTTCGCCGACTTCCAGCGCTCGAACCCAAAGCGCTTGGATCTCCACTGGTTTTCCGTAGCGAGGGGTGACGACCCAATCACCGACCTTGGCGTCCATCCAGGTTAACTGCGCGCCGGGAACTCCGCCCGTAATCAAACCATCCTCGGCCATCCTAATCCCGTACCTTGTGCCTCGGCGGTAGCCATCGAGAATCTGTTTCACCGCATGCCAAGCGGTCTCGCGCACGCGGGCCTCATCTCGTGACGCCGCGAGGTAGCGATCGATCGCGTGGATAAACCAGAGTGAGGCGTCGATCGTGTTGTATTCAGGCTGCTCGCCTGCATCGGGGAAGCGGTTCGGCACCATGCCTTCGGAGACGTACGCGGCGAAGGAGGCGATGACCTGCCAGGCCACATCCAATCGACCGGTGACCATACAGAGGCCGGGCAGCGAGATAAACGTGTCGCGGCCCCAATCGGTAAACCAGGGATACCCGGCGATCACCGTTTGCTGCGTCCCTCGCTCAGAGAGGTACACTTCCGCAGCCCTCCAGAGTTCGCCAACCAAAGAATCAGCGGCTGGGGCGGCTTGTCTGGCTGTGTCTCGGCGAGACTTCTCGCGCTTCGGAAGGGCGACGACGTCGAGGCGGTCGATGGCCTCGCTGGTGAGGGCCAGGGTTCTGGTGGATCCGGACTCAAGGTCGAATGTGAACTCTCCGGGCGACCACCAGTCTTCTTCGGCATCGAGTCCGCGTTGCTGTTCGACGGGGAGTTGTACGTGCCGATACCAATTTGGTTCATGGTGATACCCACCTGAGTGGAAGGCCCGCACTGGAGGCAGATCGGAGTGAAGATGCCACACGACTTTTCCGCTCCTGATCTGAGCCTCTGTCGAGAGGCTTCCATTCTGGTGATGCGTCCCATGATAGTCACGCCCGGTGAGCTTCGGTCTCACCCGCAGCACAGCTCGCACTCGCTTCTTACCGATCAGCTTCCACCGCACAATCATAATATCGCGGCCGTAGATCGACAGGATCTCCCGTTGGACCGTTATTCCGTTGCAGTCGAAGGTCCAGGTCGGCCAGGGGTCTGTTGAAAATTCGATACAGTGTTCATAACCGGCCGGATGGACGGAGCCCGGATATAGATTCGTTGACAGTGGAATTGCCGGGCCGTCGATGTCGAGCCATTCTTCGAGGTGGTTAACCAGGACGAACCGTTCGCTCGGCGGTGTGCGCGCCGTCAGCAACAACGCATGATACCGGCGGGTGTTTGCGCCCGCGATCGTGCCAGAGGCAAATCCTCCTCTACCGTTCGTCTCGAGCCATTCGAGGCTCAGCGCCCGATTGAGATTCCGACAGTCTTCAACTCCGATCTTCACCCTTTACCCCTCACGTCCTCACTCCCCAGACTGTTGAATCAATTTCGCCACCAGCCCTGTCCAGCCCGTTCGGTGACTCGCGCCGATACCTGCCCCGTTGTCCCTGTGGAAGTATTCGCAGAACAATACGTGGTTGCGCCAATGCGGATCGTCCTGAAATCGGTTCGTTCCTCCGAACACCGGACGTTTCCCCTCGGCATTCTGGAGAAAGATGTACGTCAAAAGGCCTGAGACTTCGGCCGCCACTTGCCAGAGCGTGGACTGACGGCCCGATCCGGTCGAATACTCCACCTGATACTGGTCGCCGAGAGAGTAGTGGATTTTTGCAGCGACTCGATCAGGAGATAGTTGACCGGGAACCAGATCGGTCCACGCCAATTCGAATTACCCCCGAACAAGCCTATACCGGATTGCGTCGGTGCGTAGGTCCCATGATGCTCATGGCCCATCCGAGACCATATGGGGATGATCTTTGTGATAGCGCGAGAGGACACGGATGCCGCAGGGAGACAGGAATTCCTCTTTGTCCTGCATATAACCCAATACGGATTTCAGGCGATCACGATTCACGAGTGAGAGAAACCGCCGCACGACTGCAGGGCAATAGCTTTGGTACGAAGTGGTAAGCCGGCTGGGACCCGAACCCCGGACCCTCGTTAATCTGTGATCAGCGGAACCACTGAGGCGGGCAATACGGGCAATTTCTACGGCGTTGCAGGCTCGCAAGCAGGCCGAGCACTGCCGAGACGTGGATGAAGCGCCTCCGGTTGAGTGGTTGGAATGTTCATTTCGCCATCATCCGCTCGTTTTGGACCTCAGAGGAAGACCACGGATGCCTGACGAACTGGCGGGGCGAAGCCACGTTGAGCTCCGCTAGCCGCCAGAACGTCGGGCGTCGTCAGATCCAACGACTCTGAGAAGCTATTTGCCCTTGCCACCCTCCATCAACTTCCCGTCCAGCATCATGATTTGCCCTTCCTGCAACTGCAACTCTTTCCCGTCCCTCATCATCATTTTGCCGTTCATCATGACCTTCGTACCGTTGGACATCGTTGTCTCGCGATCCATCCGGCCGATCTCCTTTCCGTCCTGCAACCTCCACATCTTGCCATCCTTCATTATGACACCATCCTTCTCGGCGGCCATACCGGAGGAGGCGAAGAATGACAAGGACAAGAAGAGCCCAACAACTGCGATTGTGACGGTTCTATAGTTCATCATGGCTTAACAAATCCTCCATTTAATATTATTGAATGGTGCGAATGAATTGTCCCGAACTACGTTGAACCTGGAGCGGCAAGGCGGACCGCGCCCCGCTTGGACGGACGTGAGACCGGCCTCATTACCCAGTTGCCACGGTTCGACAGGATCGAGGTCGTGCCTTATTCGTTGTGGCTGCGCAGGTCCAGATTCTTGTGGTTGGTGCGGCGAGACATGAGCCGATGAGCCAGACACGGATAGCCGCTCTATCAACGGGCACCGGCTCACAGCCAAGATTCGAAGAACAGGAGCGCGCATCACAAATAACCGCCCGCCTTATCCGCAACGGGCAAGCTCATCGCGCGATGCGCGTGAAGTTTCCGGCGCGTTTCTTTAACCGTCTTACTCGCACTACAACCGGTAAACGATGTCGGATGATCTTTTCGACGTCACCTTTCGAATCGCGCCGGTCATCAGCCGCAGCGCAGGTCGCGCTCGGTGACGCTGCCTACCAACGTGAGGTGTCCTCTATCCTCAACCACTGGCTGCGCAGCCGAGGCCTGAATCACGCATCACTTGCGCGGCATGTGCCGACGAATCTCGCGGCGTACGGCACGGATACGCTTCGAATGGTTTCGGCACATCGCTGCATTATTGACTAGTCTCTTGGAGGCTGTCAAGTACGCCATGGGAAATGCTATACTAGCGCCCAATAGTAACGCCAAGGAGCGAACAGGACACGATGTTTGTTAAGAGCATGGCCAGGACCAATATGTTGGGATTTTGGCAGTATATTTTTGATTACTGCAATGAGGATTATTCCTGTGTGCTCGGATGGATCCTGATAGGAGTCTTGGGATTCCTGGTAGTCCTAATGGGTTTGTTTTTTATGATGAAGCGCCTCAATAGAAGGGAATAGAAGGAAGCGCAACCCTGTTTTTTATTACCAAGGGCAAGGGCAAAGCCAAGAGCGCCGGACGGCCGAAGGCAACAGCAAATAGGCTTGAATACCTTCAGTGAACCGGTCCTACTCGCTCACGAGAATATCGGCGGCATGAAGCACTTTCGATGTAGGCCGCCAAAAACCACACGGATTTCTACCTGATTGCCACCCGCCTGATTCCCACAGACATCAAGAGCTCCGAGGGCGAAGGGCTTACCCTCATTCTCAATCGCTCTGGAACAATTTATGCCGCTCCCACCAGCTCGCTGGGCATACCACTCATAGTCGGCACATTCACATGTGGTGAGGGAGCTGCTAGTGCATGGCGTAATCCTGAGTGGATAATTGTCATGGCGATGCCGATCCGCGTGGTGGTGCTCGTTTTTTCAGAAATGTGTTTGAAATGTTCCTTGATGGTCTGCTCCGCGAGTCTCATTTCGTTGGCGATTTCCTTATTGGTCCAGCCTTTTAAGAGATGTTGAACGACAGTTGTTTCGCGTGCGGTT
>DASYRC010000021.1:0-177350 GCA_036004925.1 Nitrospiraceae bacterium
CGATGCAGGTGAGAGCGTCAACCACGCGGCATTGTCGCTAGCGGTCCAGCTGAGCGTGCCGCCACCGGCGTTGCTAATACTCAAGGTCTGCGCGGTGGGATTGCTGCCCCCTTGCTGGGCTGTAAAGGACAGACTGGTCGGGCTGGCGCCGATCGCAGGATTGACTGAATTAACCGGGACCGAAGCTGGCGAGAGCAATTGTGTCAACCCCGGCATCTCCGCAGCTAATCTGCTCATCGTTCGCCCACCTGCACTTCTGCTTCCTGAGGTAGACGATTTCCCTCCGCCTGCAGTGGCCAGCGGGATGGTTCCGGTTGGTGTTGTGCCAACTGCAACGGATCCCGTGGCTGTCGCTGACGACGGTGCAACACTCATGGTCGCAAGAGGCGCGGCTGCCCCGACACTACTGTTGAGCGGTGACGGTTCAGTGGATTGAGAAGTCGTGTTGTCGCTTTGCAGCGACGGTGGGGGTATGGGCACGGAGCTGAGTGGTGAGGAGCCGGATGGAGCAGGTTCGACGGACGCGACGGGAGTGTTCTGTGGTTTTCGAATCAGTCGGTGCGGTTTGCGGGTCGAGGTATGCGCGTCCTTTTTCTCCAAGGATTTCGTTGGGTATGGAAGGGTGGGGGCAATGTTTTCGATGCGCCGCTCTTGCGTGCCTGTTCCGCTGGTTTCCTGGATGACAGGGCCTATCAGCTGCTCGGCGGAGGCGGAGGAAATAGGCTGAAATAGTGACAGCAGGGCTGTCGTGAAGCCCATTGAGATCGCGTACGTTACGATGAGATTCTGACGTATTGCTTGGTGCATGGTCTAGGTCCTACGCATTTCACTACCTGCCACTGCACGTTTCTGAAGCGTATTCCATAAAATATTGCTGGCTACGGGTAGGCGATCCGATCAGGCTACATCTTGATCTGATATCCAATGCCATTGGGGGAGGATCAGCAAAAGCAATGCCTCAGTTCTGGAATGCGATCCACCGACTAATAGTTAAAAATTAACCTTTTAAAGCAATAGCTTGAAGTATCGAGCTCCCGAAACTGCAAGCAAGGGTGAGGCGGGGAAAGTGTACGTATAGAAGGTTGCCT
This sequence comes from Nitrospiraceae bacterium, assembly GCA_036004925.1. Taxonomy (GTDB): domain Bacteria; phylum Nitrospirota; class Nitrospiria; order Nitrospirales; family Nitrospiraceae; genus Palsa-1315. The sequence continues at coordinate 1,089 of DASYRC010000021.1, forward strand.
CCGAAGATTTGAACACATAATGCTAATAAATGAGTGCTCATCAAAATCAATTGAAATTGCGCCTGTGTTTGTTCTTTAAAAATAGAGGCTTCTGCCAAAAACAAGGCGAGAATATTGCCCTTTCAGATAGCACGACACCGTGTTCTTGCCCTATTGACGTGGGAAGCTAGGAAGAAGGCGGTGAGTATTCACTTACGATAAAACGGACTTGCTCTGCTAATTTAGTTTGGAGAATCAGTCGGGAGAAACGGCGTAACCATCTTTTCCGATGTCTCGTCGGTAGTCGATGTGTTTGCCGGGTAAATCTAGCGCCGGTGGATGCACTCTATTCTGGGTGCGTCCGAGGGGCTGTGTGAGGAAACAAGTGTTGTCGGTGGGCTTGAAAATGAAATGAGAAGGTTAATTAGATTGAACGTGTTCTGCCAATAAGAACAGGTTCATTTCGCCGAGTCGACTCGACTTCGTTGACGGACACGCGACGTTCTGCCATTCTAGTGAAACCCACGGAGAGGATTCATGGCTCAAAAGAAAGAGAACGCACGAAAGGTTGCGCTTGTTGGACTTGGTTATGTGGGGCTTCCTATCGCAGTTGCCTTCGGCAGGCTGGGTAAGGTCATTGGGTTTGATATCAACAAAGCAAAGATCGAAGAACTGCAGAGGGGCTTTGACAGAACGGGAGAAGTGTCGACGGCCAACCTCAAAGCCTCTGATGTGCAGTATACTTCGGAGCCTACCGACCTCAAGGCCGCCGATTTCATCATTGTGGCCGTTCCAACTCCGATCAATGAAGCGCTCCAACCTGATCTCAAGGCGCTACGAATAGTCTCGGAATTGATCGGCAAGAATATGTCGCCTGGTACGGTCGTTGTCTTTGAGTCTACGGTTTATCCGGGAGTGACAGAGGATATTTGTCTCCCCATTCTGGAGAAGACATCCGGCCTCAAATCAGGCATTGACTTCAAGGTTGGTTATTCACCAGAGCGCATCAATCCAGGGGACAAGGAGCATACTCTCGAGAAGATCGTCAAAGTCGTTTCGGCTCAGGATGCGGATTCGCTTGAAGTCGTTGCGAGCACCTACGCGCTTGTCGTGAAGGCTGGGATTCATCGGGCTTCCAGTATTAAGGTTGCGGAAGCAGCCAAGGTGATCGAGAACACACAACGTGATCTGAACATTGCATTGATGAACGAGCTGGCTCTCATCTTCCATCGTCTCGGAATCGATACCAAGTCGGTCCTCGACGCCGCCGGGACGAAGTGGAACTTTCTGAAGTTTTTCCCGGGATTAGTCGGCGGACATTGTATTGGCGTGGACCCGTATTATCTGACTGCTAAGGCTGAATCGGTCGGCTATCATCCGCAAGTGATTCTGTCTGGTCGGCGCATCAATAACGGGATGGGAAAGTTCGTTGCAGAGCAAACGATGAAGCTGCTCGCTCAACTTCCGCGGCCAGTCAACGATCTCAAGGTGGCAGTCTTAGGCCTCACGTTCAAAGAGAATGTGCCGGATCTGCGCAACAGTAAGGTGCTCGATATCATTCAGGAGTTGCGTGAGTATGGGGTTCAAGTGTTGGTGCATGATCCGATTGCAGAACGGGAAGAGGCGTTCGCTGAATACGGAGTTCATCTGCAGCAGTGGAACGATCTGAAGAACGTCGATGGGCTGGTTATTGCGGTGGCCCACCGCGCCTATGCGGAGATGGGCCTGCGGGAATTGCTCAAGCCTTTTCGCAGACAGCGGGAGGGTGTGATTATTGATGTGAAATGTCTGCTTGATCAGGCGAAACTGCCAAAGACGCTCAAGTACTGGCGTCTATAAAAAATACCGGATGCTGGAGCGGCCCTTTAAGGAGTGAACCTTCGCTCTTTCTCTGCAGGACTACCGGATAGCAGTTGTTCATCCGACGTTGAGCGGGCTTGATCAAAAACTAGACAAGGGCTATAGTGCCTACCTACATATAGACAAGACCATTCTACCTCTACACAACCTGTGGGAGTTGATGTAGACTACAGCTGGCATCAAAATTCCACTTCGCGCTAGCCTAGTCTCAGCCTTTCCCTGTTGACCTTGTGGGTTATGAATACTTTCTGCGCCAAAACCTCTAATCAATACCGTACCATCGTCAGAGGCGTCCCCTTTACCGCCTTGGTTCTTCTTGCCGGCTGCGCCTACTTCAATTCAGCTGACATCAAGCGGGGTGATCAACATCTCGCAGCGGGTAATTGGGAGGAAGCCAGTCTTGCCTATAAGCAAGCGCTGAAAGAGGATCCCTTCAATCCCACATTACAGGGCAAATACACCATGGCTCGGGAACGAGCTGCGGCGTCGTATGAGGAGCGAGGACGGGCGTATCTCAAAGAACATCAGCCTGACCTCGCGATGGAACAGTTTAAGCGGGCACTCACCATTGAACCGTCCAGTCAGGACCATCAATCAGGGTTGCTTGAAGCACTTCGCTTGAAGGATGCGCGCGGCCAGAATCGAGAGGCAGATCGACTCGCCCAACTCGGTCGGACCGACGAGGCCATGGAAGCCTATGCCAGAGCGGCTGAACTGGATCCCTCGTTCAAGGAACCCCTCAATAGTATCTCCAAACTCACCGAGGAGCAGCAGGCGCTGAACCGTAACGATCGGCGGAAGCAACCGGTGACACTTCGGTTTCGCAATGCCGGGCTCAAAGAAGTCTTGGAAGGGATTGGAAAGGCGGGAGGAATCAACCTCATTTTCGACAAGGATGTCAGAAATGACCCTGTGACCATTAGCATTCAAGACACGCCATTCGAAGAGGCCTTCAATCTCATTCTGAACAGCAATAGCCTATTCGCTCAAACCGTATCCCCGGGCGTCATGATTATCAGCCCCAATACCAAGCAGAAGCAGGAACAGTATCAAGATCTGATGATTCGGACCTTCTACTTGTCCAACGCTAAAGCGAAAGACATGCTGGTGTTGCTGAAGGGTATGCTCGATTCTAAACGGATGCATGCCAATGAACAATTGAACACGATTGTCATCCGGGACCAACCGGAAAAACTGGAGATGGCTGAAAAGATCATCTTGGCCAACGACCGCCTGGACTCAGAAGTTCTCTTTGATGTTGAGGTTCTGGAAGTCGATCGCACGATAAATCAGACCTATGGTTTGACCTATCCCAAGCAAATCGCAGGCGCCATCGTACCTCCCGGGTTTACGGGAATTATCGCCGGAGATGTTGCACAGCAGTTCACGCGCGGACAACTCACCGACCTTGGAGGGGACAACTATCTCTTTAAGCTTCCGACCAACATCCAGCTGGATTTCTTTAAACAGATCACCGACGCCAAGACCCTTGCTTCCCCGAAAGTTCGCGTGGTCAACAACAAAAAGGCGGAGATTAACATCGGGAACAAGCAGCCGATCCTGCTTTCCACAACGAATGTCTTGCCTGGTCAAGCGGCAACAGGGGCAGTACCGACAACTTCGACGGTGACCTCCATCGAATTCCGCGACACCGGAGTCAAATTGACCGTTGAGCCTTCCATCCATCTGGGGAATGAACTTTCCCTGAAGATGAAAATTGAAATCGTTAGTCTAGGCGACCAAGTGACGCTCCAAGCCAGTCCTCCGATTACCCAGTTTACCTTCGGCAATCGTTCGGCGGAAACCATGCTCAATGTTAGAGATGGCGAAACCATTGTTTTGGGAGGGCTGCTCCAAGAAGAGGATCGCAAGACCCGCACCACTATCCCATGGATCGGCGACCTCCCTTTCATCGGCAATCTCATAAGTGGTTTTAAAACCAACCGGGTCACCACCGAGGTGATCCTGACGATCACACCGCACATCATTCAAGGGATAGCTCCTCCTGGGCTCAGTACGCAGCTGTTCTGGTCCGGGACGGATTCAAGCTATGCCACGAGCCCGCTGTTTGCCCCAAAGGGGAAGAAGATTTCCATGATGGGAGGTGGGGTTTCCGGTGCAGGACTCTCCTCGTCTGGAGGGCCGGCAAAAGGGGGAATGGCAGGGAAGTCCGCTGCAGCGTCACTCACCCCAATGGCTCCGGTAGGGGCGGTCGCCTCGATCAAGCCAGAGGAGTCGGTGATCCAAATGGGAAAAGAATTTAAGCTTACCATCAATGACGAACGTCTTCGTCCAACGGCGGAAGGCGTATTTCACCTTCAGTATGATCCACAGGTACTGGAATTCAGAACACTCCTGAACGGTGAGGTCATACAGTCAGACGGCACAGGCGAACAAGCGTCTGGCAGCCTCGAGACGCAAGTGGGAACGGTAGCCTTCAAAGTCGCACCATCAGCGAGACAGGCAGGGGGGCGAACCGTCACGGTCACCTTCTACGCCAAGGCACCAGGTGTGTCTCCAGTACGTGTGGCGTTGGTGGATTCCTCCGCGGAAGCATCCACTGTATCGACCCAAGAAGGAAAAGGTATCGTGAGGGTACGGTGAAAGAGTCAGGCGTGACCCTCTTGGAGCTCCTGATCACGCTGACAATTGTGATGGTCCTCGCCTCTATCGCTATGCCGCTCAGTCGCTTGTCTGCGAAACGGACTCACGAAATAGAACTGCGGCAGCATTTGAGAATCATGCGGGCCGCCATCGACACCTTCAAGCTGGAGTGGAATCGCGATGGCGAGATCTTATTGGGGCCAGCCTGCGTGAAGAACAAGCTCACGTGCAAAGATGTGACGAGTGTCTACGGATATCCGAAGTCGCTGGATATGCTGTTGGGGATCAAGCTTACCAGTCAAGAGGCGACGATCAGGGGCACGACGACGAGGCGCTATCTCAGGAATCTTCCCCTTGATCCATTGACCGGCAAGGCCGATTGGTTGTTCCGCTGTTATAAAGATTCGCCGAAGGCATCGAGCTGGTGCGGGGATGACGTCTACGACGTGATGACTCAAAGTCAGGACATGGCATTAGATGGAACGAAATATCGAGATTGGTAAGCGTGGAGCACGGGACTCAAATGGTTTCACCCTGCTCGAGCTGATGATCGTCGTATCGATCATCGGCATTCTCGCCACCCTGGCAGTGCCCTCGTACCAAGCGTCTGTTGTGAAGGCCAAAGAGGCTGCCTTGCGTCAGGATCTCTCGACACTCCGCGATGTGCTGGATCAGCACAAGGTAGACCAGGGAAAGTATCCTCCGTCTCTGTCGGCATTGGTGGGCACTGGGTATCTGCGGGGGATCCCAAAAGATCCCTTCACCGGTGCGACGACCACATGGCAAGAGATTTCGGACCCTGTCGAGGGAGGCGTGGTCGATGTCTTTTCAGGGGCCGAGTTTGTGGGGACGGACGGCACTCCGTATAATCGATGGTAAAGATGTCCATGCGCAATCGTCATCGCAAATTGCTCCCGACTTCAATTGAAGCAACACGCGCCTGTTATCCGACGGTGCGAGTCGGAGCCCTATGTGCAGTCGGCTTCGCTTCAGCCTTGTTTGCAGGGTGTGGCGAACTCGAGCCAATGCGTGAGCCGGAGGTGGTCGATCTTGAGCTGACCACAGACACGCTAAAGGCGTCGGTGCGCGATGCGCAACGGATTGTCACTGAGTTGCGGACTGACCTTGAGACAAGGCGTACGGAACTGGCAGAAGCTCAGGTCGCTCGAGCGCAGCTTGAAGGACGGGTCAGAGAAGCGGAAAGACGGGTCATCGAAGCACGGCACGTAATCGAGCTGCAACGGGAAGAACTGGCCGCAGCTCGGACGGAGAGGGCGCGTATGTCCCGAAGCAGTCTTCAATTGCAGAGTCAGATGAAGCAGCTCAGGAAGCAGCTCTCAAGAACGGAGAAGTCGGGCCCTGTTGATGACGGGCAGGAGGCGGCCTCACTACCGTCCAGCGGTCCGGTGCGCAAGGGCCGGAAGGCGATGCAGGCTCCCGTACAACGAAATCAGCCCTCAGAACTTTTGGAGTCGCCTCAAATGGTGGCGGCCCCGACTGTTGCGATACAGGCGCCGGCCAATCGAGAGTCTTCGTCGGGTGGTGAGCAGCAGAGGACTCCACCTAAATATATTTCCGTGAAACTCGGCGATACGCTTTGGAGCATTGCGCAGAAGTATCGCGTCAATGTGGATCATCTGCGGAGGCTCAATCAATTGACCGACAACAGGATTGTCATTGGCCAGGCCCTGTGGCTATCAGATGATCGGGCCATGGATGGGGTCGGTGCCGACAAGGTCTTGTCGACGCCGTAAGCCTAGGAGCCTGTCAGACATTGCCGTTCGCCGCAGTAGAAAGGTCAATGTCGGGCAGGCTCCAAGATTCCTGTTAACCGCCCGAAATTCGTGCAAGTCTTACTATGCCTGTATTTGCATACAGAGTGGCCCGTCCTGATGGCTCAACCCTCGATGGGCAGATTGAGGGAGAGGAGGAATACCTCGTCCGGGCCAAACTGGAGGGTCAGGGCTTCCTCGTCTTTCGGTTGCAGCGACGGGGTGCGGCCACAACCGGTTTGGGTCTGGGGTGGCACACGTTTAGAAAACTCCCGCTTGGCGAATTCTTGGTGTTCAATCAAGAGCTGCTCGCCCTCGTGAAAGCCGGTCTTCCGGTGTTGCGTGTATGGGATCTCTTGATCGAGCGAGCCAACCATTCAGGATTTCAGCAGACCTTGCGGACGGTCCGACAAGATATTCGTGGAGGGGCATCGGCTTCGGAAGCGCTGGCAAAACACCCGATCCATTTCTCAGAATTGTATATTGCGACGATCAAAGCCGGAGAACAATCGGGGAATTTGGCCGAGGTGCTGCAGCGTTTCATTGCCTATCTGAAGCTGATGATCGGGCTGCGCCAGAAGGTCTCAAAAGCGCTAGCGTATCCTGGTTTTCTCGTGCTTGTCGGGATTGCCGTCATCGGGTTTCTGTTAAGTTACGTCGTGCCGACGTTCGTGTCGGTCTATGCGGAGACGTCGAAATCCTTACCGGTTGCCACGCAACTGTTGCTTGATTTGGTGACGGGGGGTCAAGCGTTCATTTTGCCTGGATTGGCGGGGCTAGTTATTCTTGGACTTGCAGGTCGTATGTACTATGTCACGCCCACTGGGCGACTCGCCGTGGATCGACTCTTGTTGAACGTGCCCGTCTTAGGACCAATTTTCGTGAAGCATTATACGGTCCAACTGACGCGCACCCTCGCCACGATCCTTGCCGGAGGCACGCCGCTTGTGGATGCCTTGTCTATTGCACGTGGCGCCATCTCCAATCGATATGTTTCGAGCGGTGTCGCGGGTGCGGTCGACGAAATTCGCGAAGGGACGACCCTGGCCGCCGCACTGGATCTCCCCAAAGTATTTCCAAAATTGGCGGTGGAGATGCTGTCGGTAGGGGAGGAGACCGGATCGTTGCCTACGATGTTGCATGACGTGGCTGAATTCTATGAAGGAGAACTTGATCTCCGGCTCACGCAATTGACGACGTGGATTGAACCGGCACTACTTCTGATCATGGGGGCCTTAGTTGGTGCGATCGTCATTATCATGTATCTGCCGGTGTTTCAAATGGCTGGGGCGGTGTAGCGCTGCAAGTTGTAGTGCAGTACGGCTTGCACTCATGGGCTGAAGAGTGAGTAGGAAACTATGGCACGGGCTGTGACGCGACCAACGCTGACGGATGTTCTCGTACGGCAGGGGACTCTGCCGAAACAGACGCTCGACCAAGTGCTCAGTAGACTAGGTGGTGCGACGGCAGCCCTTGGCCAGACCTTGGTGAGCGAGGGGATGCTCTCTGAGGACCAGCTGGCCCAGGCGCTGGCAACCCAGTTTGACTTGCCCTGTGATCTTCTGACGGAGTTCCGGGTCGATCAGTCGTTCTATGACTCCATGTCGGTGAAACTCATGCAGCGGCATCCGTTCATACCGATTGCAGAGCACCAAGGTCGCCTGACCATTGCTATCCCCGATCCGCAGAATCTCCTCGCACTGGATGAGTTGGAGTTGCTTTTGGGGCGCCCGTTGGACTTGGTGGTGAGCTCGAGAAGTGCGATTCTGGCGTCCTTGGAACGCAGTGAAGGCTCCAGCCAAGCCCTTCGTGAGCTTGAGGCCGAGTATCGATCCGTGCTGGTAAAGGAGGATGAGCGGGGAGAGGAAGTCCTCACGATCGATCAAGCGGGAGAGGATCAAAGTCCTGCCGTCAAGCTGTTGGATTCGATCCTCCTCAGCGCGATGCAGCGTCGGGCCAGCGATATTCACATTGAAGCCGACGACCGTGCTACCAAGGTGAAGTTGCGGGTTGATGGGATTCTCGTTCCGGCGACGGAGCCGCTCGATATCCGGCTCCATGCGCCTTTGGTCTCGCGACTGAAAGTCATGTCGGATCTGGACATCGCCGAGCGGCGGGTACCGCAAGATGGAAGCTTTCGTATGCGGCTGGAGCGAAAGACCGTCGATTTCCGTGTCTCGATCCTCCCGAGTGTATTCGGTGAATCGGTGGTCATTCGTATTCTCGACCGCGAGGCGATCACCACGGGTGTTTCGACGTTGCGGTTGGAACGACTCGGGTTCAATCAGGAAGATCTTAAGCGGTTTCGGCGCGCGATCACGCGGCCTTACGGCATGGTGCTGGTGACCGGTCCGACCGGAAGTGGAAAGACAACGACGCTGTACGCGGCGATTACGGAGATGAATATCAAGGAAGACAAGCTGATCACGATCGAAGATCCGGTCGAATATCAGCTGTCGGGGGTCGTGCAAATTCCCGTGAATGAAAAGAAAGGCCTCACCTTCGCGCGAGGGCTTCGATCAATCTTGCGTCATGATCCTGACAAGATCATGGTCGGCGAGATCCGCGATGGAGAGACTGCACAAATCGCTATTCAATCGTCGCTAACCGGCCACTTGGTCTTGACGACGGTGCACGCAAACAACGTGTTCGACGTCATCGGACGATTTGCCTCAATGGGAATCGATGCCTACAGCTTCTTGGCTGCGCTAAACTGTGTGTTGGCGCAGCGGCTTGTTCGAATGGTGTGTCTCGCCTGTCGAGTGGCGGTCAAGCTGGACCCCGCGCTGGCGGAAGAATCCGGTCTCGATTTCGAGGGGTATAAGGATGTTCCATTTTATGAAGGTAAAGGATGCCAGGAGTGCCATGGCACTGGGTATCGCGGACGAAAATGCATCACAGAATTTCTGGATCTGAACGATGAAATCAAAGAAATGATTCTTGCAGAGCGTCCCCTGTCTGAGATCCGCTATCGCGCGGTGACCGGCGGGATGATCACGTTGCGGCAGTCCGCACTCAGAAAGGTGCTGGAAGGTTCCACCACATTGCACGAGATCAATCGAGTGACGTTTAGCGAGGAAGGATAACTGATGTGGGGTCTGACCACTAGTCGTCCGCGGCTCTGCTTGAAAATCGGAGCCCAGACCCTTGTCTGGGGAGAGGCCGTCCGTACCTGGCGGGGGCGGTATCGTTACCGCTGTGTCCTCTCACCGGCACCGACGGGGGCTATCAAGCTGTCCCCTATGGATCTGAATCTGACAGACATGCCTGCAGTAGAAAGTCGCCTTCGGTTGCTGGCGGGACCAAGTCGAGATATCCGATTCGCAGGGCGTGTATGGCTGTCTGACGTTCCGCGTCCGATTGTGTTGTTGTTGCCAGATCTGTCGGTGCGCGCGATTGTTTTGCAGTTGGAACAACTCCCCGCGAAGGCGGAAGAGCAAGAGGCGCTGATTCGCTGGCGCCTAGGGCAGGAACAGCTGTTGCCCCTGGCCGGGGCCAAGATTACCTGGCAGCGGTTCCCCTCACATGGGGCAGGGGACGAGCGTTCCCATGTCGTCCTTGTCGTGGCGATACAAGAAGCCATCTTGAGGCAATACGAATCCCTCTGTGAATCGGTCGGGTTGCTTCCGCAGGAAGTCGGTGTGACCAGTTTTCGTCTGTTCAATCTCTGGCTGAAAGCGGCAGGCGGCTGGAAACGATTGGGCCGTGATTTGCTCTGGGTCAGTGTATCGGACGGTGGGTTGACCTGCTTCATCATGCAGGAAGGCCGATTGGCTTTTGTTCGGACCAAGCTGTTAACTGCTGAAGACCTACAAGGTGAAGGAGACCTTGATGGAGACCTGGTGGACAACATTGTCGAGGAATGTGCGGCGTCTCTTCGTGTGTGCCGTGAGCATCATCCTGGCCTGAAGGTGACTGAGATTGTCCTCGCCGGTGATAGCTCATTCCCGACGCTTGAACAGGCGCTGAACAGAGAACTCGGCCTGTCGACTGAGAGACTGGATTGGGAGGCTGTCGAACGAGTGGGGTGGAGTCATGACGGGGGGACTACGTCATGGGCGACGCTCCCTGTCGTGGCGGGGGTGATGTAGACGATGGTACCTGGAAGGACATTCCTTCGTGTGCTCGCCGGCAGGGCGAATGGTTTTGTGGTGAAGCCAGGAGGGGCGCCGTATTTTCACATCGAACTAAGTAGCCGATACCGGTGGTATGTCGCGCCTACTCATCTGGCGCTGGTTGCGCTAAGCTGGATCGTTGGGGTCGCAATCCTCTGGAGTGTGATCCAGACCATGATGACCATGCGTGACCGGCACGACATGCAAGCACGCCTCGATCATGTTCGCACACAAGATCATCAGCTCCTTGCCGGGGCCCAACAGGAAAGCATTGATCTCTCCGGGCCTTCATTGCAGCAGTTACCGGCCGAAGTCAGTTTAGCGAATCAGCTGCTCACAAAACGGCATTTCTCCTGGACGCAGTTTCTGTCCGCTCTTGAAGCGGCAATTCCCCAGCATGTGTCGATTAAGAGTATACGTCTGGATCCCGGGAGCGCGGTCGTACACCTGACAGGGTTGGCTGTGACTGTCGAAGATGTGACGGCATTGACTGTCACATTGCAAGACCACGCCGTCTTCCGCGATCCTGTGCTGGGCCAGCATCGGGTGGGGCCAGATGGTTTGGTTGAGTTCGACCTGACGCTGCGTTATCGGCAACCGGGTCTATAGCAGGATGCTGAACAGGAACCGTGAAACGTGAGGCGTGAAGCGTGAAACGAGGGTCAGCCGTGGAGCTGCGGACTTGCCTGCCGACAAGGCACGACCCGAAGTTCGGGGTTCGAAGTTCCGAAAACCTCGAGCTTCGGACCTCGAACCTTCGCGGCTCGCTCGTCTCGCCTTTCCCGCCAGTTTCGCGTGCAAAAACAGTTTTTCCGCTGCCTGGTAGAACGACATGATGGATTTCATCCTCCAACAATTGCGAAAACCCTACGGAATCTTGATTCCATGGCTCGCGTTGGTGTTGCTGCTGGCCGGAGTCTTGTGGGCTGTTCGCACCGTTGGGACTGATGGGGCCGAGCGGAGTCTGGCGAAATTGGACTTGGAATGGAATCAAGCCCGTCAAGAATTCACACTCCACAAGGAGGCTCAGAAAGCGCGGAAGGATCTTGCGCAAGTTTGGTCGGTCTTGCCGGTTGAACGGGATTTTGCTCCCTTGGCGCTGGGCATTACTGAGGAGGCGAAGCGTGATCGTGTGATCCTCCCCGCGCTTTCCTACAAGACTGAGCCCACGCTGGTGGCCAACACGAGTAAGGGGGTGCTGCAGGGTACGATGACCGGTCGTTACGAGGATCTTCGGCGGTTTCTCTATGACGTGGAGACTGCCGAAGAACTGGTATACATCGAGGACTTGGAACTTGTTCGCCCAGACGCTCAGCAGGACCAGACATTGACCTTCAACATTAAGATCGCCACATACCTTCGCGGCGAGCCTGGTAAACCTGCGGTTCAGTAGCGCCGAGATATGATGACGACGAATCAATATAAAATAGCGGCATTGGTCGCGCTTGCCCTGCTCTGGGGTGGGATTCTTGCCTGGGAATGGCTGACCGTGGAAGAGCCCGTGCGCGTGCCGCTGGCGAATGTGAGTGGCCCTGTTTCCATGTCCCGGGCAACCCGTGGAACAGTCGATGGGTTGCACGTGCAGCTCGACCTCCTCGCAGCTGCGCGGACTCAACGAGATATGATCTTCACGCAGCCACGCAATATCTTTGCACCACCTCGCCCTGATGATGACTCAGGTTCTGCTCTCGCAAACCAGCCAGAGTTCGATCCTGGATCGAAGCAAGCACTGCGCCAGCAGGAGGTCCTTGCCGGATTAGCACAATTCCACTATCTCGGGTTTGTGCGTATGGAGGGGGGGTGGCGGAAAAAGGGCGAACTGGCTGTGCTCACAAAGAACGACGACCTCCATGTCGTCAGGACCGGAGAAACAGTGGAGGATCACGTCGTGGTGAAGGCTATCACACAAGAAAGTGTGACGTTGCAAGACCGGCAGTCACGAGTGGAACATACGGTGCTGCTTTCCGAAGAAGCTCCGTTGCAGCCCTAGCAGGATGCTGAAAAAGTCCGCCAGCGGTGTTCTCGCATCGCTCAGAGGCTCAACGTACCGAAGCGTACGCCTCGCCTCTTCGCTCGCTGCGGCCTTGCTGGACGGTCTTTTTGAGCCTCCTGTGGGAATATTCTCTTCTTATCTCACACGTGCAGACCATCGAAACTCGAGGGTGCCACAATAGTTTTTTCACCGTCTGCTAGCGATTCTATGCTCATCAGCCGCCGGCAACGTGTCATAAATGAGCGAGGGGTGACCTACCTCATGCTCATGTTCGCGATCGTACTCATCGGGATTGCCACGACCGCTGCTGCGAAACAGTGGAAGGTCATCGTCCAGCGGGAGCTTGAGGCGGATCTCTTGGCCAAAGGGATTGAAATCCAGAATGCCCTCGCATTTTATTCCACGACGATCAAGGCAGGCCGCGTAATGCCGGGAGAGGTCTACCCCCAGACATTGGCTGATCTCACGAGATTGCCCAAACCCTTCTTGCGGAAGGTCTATCTTGATCCAATGGGGCATGGAGAATGGGAATATCTTCGGGCGCCGACAGGCGGCATCATGGGGGTCCGAAGCAAGAGCCTCGCGAAGCCGTTCCGGCAGCACGACTTTCCCCTGGCTGTCCGGCATTTCGAGGGACGCGCCACTTATCATGATTGGGTCTTCCAACACCCGAGTCCCTCATCAGGTCCGATCGTGCCACAAGGGACTGCGCCCAGTTCTGTGGCGCCATCAACGCCGGAATCATCGATCACTCCTGGCGGAAACGCTCCAGTCCCTCAGCCAACTCAGGGGCTGCCGACCGTGAATCCGTAACCCCTGCCAGGGTTCCCTATCGATGCTTGTAAATTTCATGGCATTCACGATGAGAGGAGCGTAAAAGAGGAATAATCGTATGCGTATCCTTATTACAGGCGGAGCCGGGTTTCTCGGGAGTCATCTCTCCGATTTGCTCTTGGAGTCTGGACATTCCGTGATCTGCATGGACAACCTCCTCACAGGACGGGTTGAGAACATCGCCCATCTGCTGGGGCACGAGCGATTTTCTTTTGTCAAATACAATGTGTGTGACTATCTGCATATTGAAGGTCCACTGGATGCGGTCATGCACTTCGCATCACCTGCGAGCCCCCAAGACTACCTTGAATATCCTATTGCCACACTGAAGGTCGGCGCCTTAGGTACGCATAAGGCTCTTGGACTAGCCAAGGCGAAGGGCGCGAGGTTCCTCTTGGCCAGCACGTCGGAAGTCTATGGAGACCCGCTTGTGAATCCTCAGCCTGAATCCTATTGGGGCAACGTCAACCCCATCAGCCCCCGTGGCGTGTACGACGAGGCCAAGCGTTTTGCAGAAGCTATTACGATGGCCTATCACCGCTATCATGCGGTCGATACAAGGATCGTGCGTATCTTCAATACATTTGGACCACGTATGCGGCAGAATGACGGTCGCGTCGTCTCGACCTTCATCGTCCAGGCGATCCAGGGAAAACCGTTGAGTGTTTTTGGCGATGGATCGCAGACCAGGAGTTTCTGCTACGTTGACGACCTGATCCGCGGTATAACTGGGTTGCTTCTTCTGGACTCAGACAAGAATGTCGAACAACGGACAGATCGCAAGTTCCTCGTCACGCAAAATAAAGATACCGATGGATCCAGCATGCATGATCCCGTGAATATTGGGAACCCGCGCGAACTGACCGTCTTGGAGATCGCGAAATTGGTATTGGAACTCACCAGTTCGTCGAGCCGCATCACCCATCACCCGCTGCCTGCCGATGATCCTAAAGTCAGACGACCCGATATCTGTCGGGCGCGCGCTTTCCTGAAATGGGAGCCTCAAGTACAGCTCGAGGATGCCCTCCGTCGCACGATCGAATACTTCAGGACTCTGATCTAGGAGCCTGTTCGACATTGACCTTTCTACTGCGGCGAAGGATCTACGACCATCTGCGTTGTTCTCGGTCCGAAAAAACCTTCAATGTATTCCAGCTGATACGCCTCCGGTTTTTCCGGGCCTGCGGTCTCGCATCTGGCCGCACCTACTTCGCCTTGTCACGAAGGCAATGTCGGACAGGCTCCCAGCGGGATGCTGAAAAAGTCTGCCAGTAGCCATGAATCATGGGGCGTGAAGCGCGAGATCCAGCTGGTTTCTCATGTGTATTTGGTCTGTTTGATGTGTTTTGTTGAACGAGACTAACAGGATGAACAAAACAAACCAGATAACCGGATAAACCGTCCAGCCTGTCTCGCCCGGCTGTCCTGCGAATGGCCGCCTTGACCGCGTTGAAACTTGCGCTGTATCCTGTCCCTCTCATAATGTGATGCAATAAGAGTCTTGCTTATGCTGTCTAACCGAAATAACCAGAGTAACCAGGTGGAAGCGTCAGTCGAACCCATCGAATCGGAGGGCGTGGAAGTGGTTGCGTCCATACCGATTCCAGAGTATGTCAACGAATTGGTCACGCGAGCCAAAAGTGCTGCGGGCCGACTGGCTACGCTTTCGACTGCGGTAAAGAACCGGGCCCTTCTCGCGATGGCAGAGGCGCTGGAAGAGCAGAAGGATGCGCTGTGCACCGCGAATGAACTGGATCTGGAGGCCTTCGGGACTGCGCCGGAGAAGCAGGCGATGGCAGACCGGCTGCGTCTGACGGCCGAGAGGATCGTCGAGATGGCGGCAGGCCTGCGCGAAGTGGCTGCGCTCCCTGATCCACTCGGTGCTATGCCGAAGATGTGGACAAGGCCGAACGGGATGCAGGTGGGGCGCGTGCGGGTTCCGATCGGCGTCATTGGAATTATTTATGAGTCCCGCCCAAACGTCACGGCGGACTCCGCCGCCCTGTGTTTGAAATCCGGGAATGCCTGCGTGCTGCGGGGAGGGAGCGAGGCGATCCATTCGAATACGGCGATTGCGACAGTCCTATCGGAGGCGGCAGAGAAAGCCGGTGTCCCGGCTGGGTCTATCAGTTTTGTCGCGCGGCCAGACCGTGAGCTGGTTCCTCTTTTGCTGAAGCAAGATCGCTATATCGACCTGATTATCCCGCGCGGCGGCGAATCGCTGATGCGTATCGTTACCGAGCACGCCACGATCCCTGTCATCAGGCACGACGCCGGTGTCTGTCATATCTATGTCGATGCCGATGCCGATCCGGCCATGGCGGAGCGGGTCTGTTTCAACGCAAAGGTGCAGCGACCGTCGACCTGCAATGCGATGGAGACTCTCTTGGTTCATCAAGGCATTGCGCGTAGCTGGCTCGCCCCCTTCATTGATAAGTTGGTGGCGGCCAAAGTCGAGGTCCGCGGGTGCCAGAAAACCTGTCAGCTGTCATCGTCGGCCACGCCCGCGAGCGACGATGATTTTGGAAAGGAATTCCTCGAACTCACCGTTGCCGTGAAAGTGGTCAAGAACGTCGATGAGGCGATGGAGCATATTGCCAAATATGGCTCACGCCATACGGAAGCCATCGTGACATCCGACTATCCTAAGGCTATGCGGTTTCTGCGCGAGGTTGACGCCAGCGCGGTGTTGGTGAATGCCTCGACAAGGTTGAACGATGGCTATCAGTTCGGGCTGGGAGCAGAAATCGGGATCAGCACGTCCCGCATCCATGCCCGAGGCCCGATGGGGCTGGAAGAATTGACCTGCTTCAAGTTTATCGTGTTGGGGAGCGGTCAAGTCCGCGAGTAGATGCCCTCCGATCCACGTCGTGCCGCATTGACAACCTCCGGTCATCTCTGTTTTCCAATCAATCTTCCCTTCGCACAGGATCTCGAACAGGCGGGTGGACGCGTCGTTCGCCAGGCCACCGGGCATCTCGTCTTCTATCGATCGGACGGTCGCAGGTTTCTGGCGACCGACCCAGAAGGAAACCCGCTGCATGAATGCGAGTGGGGGACTAGTGCCATAGGCGATGTGATCCTCTGTCGCGCTCGGATACGTTTGGATTGGGGGCAATGGGTCGGGTTGAAGCCGGCTGGTTTGGTGAATGAAACCAGCCTCAATCTTGCCAGTAAGTCTGGCTGGCAACGGCTCAAGGCGGATGATTTGCGCTCAATGGCTGCGCAGGCGCTTCGGGTCCCGATGGAGGAAGTGCGATTTTTCTATCGAGACGAGGATCTCCTGATCGACGAATCGACCGGTCGGGCGGCGATCCGCCAGAGAAAAGATGCCTTATATGTGCTCCAGGACGGGGGGTTCGAACAGGTCCGCTTCATGTCCTGTATGGGGGCGATGCATTGGGCTTCTATCGATTTTCTGCCGGTCGTCGAACTCTTTAAATCACTATTGCCGGGAACGGGGTCCGCGGTCTTTGAATTGATTCGCGGACTCTACGACGATCAGAATGAGGAGAAACCGACCCCCCGAACTTTGCGCTACCGAGGAATTCCCACTTATCCGTCAGAAGCGGCTTTCCGCTTATTTAGTAGCTTCTTTACCCCGCAGGCTCCCGGGGGGAGTAACCCGTTCACGCTCTTCATGAATGCTGAACGGTCCCATCAAGTAATCTGGCTGCCGGCAGGTACGCCGCCGATTCGATATTTTAATCAACGCGCGGGGACTTGCCTGACTTTCCAAGCCGGCTCGTTGCACAAGGTGACGGTGGCGTCAGACTCCACCGGGCTGTCCTATCTGAACCCGAAAGGCCGTCGATATGTCCCTTGTGATCGAAGTGCAGAGATTGCCGGAGCGCATGTCATACTGAAGGATCGCGATCGTGAAACGAAGTTGGCTGTGACCCTGCCGCAGGGGAGTCTGGAACAGTCTGGTGAGTCGGTGGACATGAGCCCGGTCGACTGGCGGTCGGTCTTTACCCGGGGGGTTCCGCTTATCCCTCCTCTCGACGCCTACGGCGCGGTGTTGCTCTATCCGGAAGACGAATCTGAAATCGGTGAGAGTGCGGCGCAACCTTTCGTGGCCGATTACATACAAGACACTGCCGAGCGAGATCGAGAAATTGGCGCGGTTCTCTCGCAAGCCCAGCGCGTGCTCATCGAGAATGGAGATGCAGTGGTTGCGACCTGCATCACATTTGATCGACCGAGAGACTATACTGTGCTGGTACGGTATCCGGCCTTTGCGCAAAAGCAGGCACAACAACTCTGGCGCAACTGTGCCGAATTGCAGCGGTGGGACTGGCTCTCACACATTCGATTCGTTTCTGACGAAGGGTTGTACGATCGGGAAGCCGCTCACTCTTATGACTTGGTCTATCACTGGGTGCGCTATGACAACGGAGATATTGCGGCCGGCTTGGCCGAACGCATGAATGGGATCAGCCGAATTCTTCGGGAAGGAGGCAATGCGTTCGTCATTGGTCCGGCACAGCTCGGTCAGCATGGCGAGTCCCATGGACTCCACGTCTGCTGGGAAGAACCGGTCGAACAGCTCCCCACGTTTCGGATGCATCGCACGATCCTGCCGAAAGCAAGGCTCAGAGCTGGTCTGACACTGTTCTATATCGAGAGGGTCTAGGAGCCTGGCGCGTGAAGCGCGAGACATGCGAGAATGGCGTGACGTGAACAGATTGGATTCCCACCTCGTCTCGCCCGTCCCACCAGTCTCGCTCGGCTATGTTGCGGGGACATTATGAGCGAGCCGACTCCAGAACAGGTTGCCGCCGAGGACCCGAGCGACAAGATCGTCATCTATTGGGAACGGGAGTATTCGACTGCAATCGCGCCGGAGAGACTGAAGCTAGACTTCATGCCGCATCGGCCGCTATTGTCCGGGATGTCGCTGAACGAGCAACGGGCGGTGGCGGTCGAGGGCTACAAAGTGATCCCCGACGATTGTGGACCGGTGCGAACAGTCGGCCAGTACGGCTGGCTCATTCGGTCTCCGGCGGACTGCAAGATTCGCCGAACGGCCGATGGGGTCAAGTGGCAAGCGCCGCCGATCTTGCAGGAAGAGAGGATTCTTGGCTACAAATCGTTTTCAGGAACGTACATCGATTTGATCTTGAACAGCGGGTATCCCAAGCTCTGCTGCGGTCTTCGGTTCTACTATCCCAAGCAGGTGGGATTGATGATGAAGGATGTGCCGAACCACTTCTATCACTATCCTGACCGGACGTTTTTGGTGTGGGAGGGGGTAAAGACTCAAGAGTATAAACGCACGCCGAATATGTACGACTGGCTTCCGGACTATGACGCCTTCACCGCCAACTTTCTCTTACAACTCACGAAGCCGACGACCATCAAGCGGGGTGATCCCATCGGCATCGTGGTTCCGGTGATGCTCCCGAAACAATTCACATTAGAAGAACTCACGCCGCGCGGGTGAGTTCTTCGCAGGGGATGGTTTCCATCCGATCGTCCTTCTGGTCCACAGACAAAAGACGCACCAATGTTGTGGTGATCCAATCACGAGTAGCGTCTTGCAGCTTGACAGGATTCCGCCTGCCTCAGTAAGATGCGGGAACCTTTAATGCTCATCCTGCGAGGTGAGCAAGGAGTATTTATGGGCTTCAGTCAGGTTTGTGTCTTTCCGCACACCACAACCTTCTCGTCGGATCTCGATGAGAGGGTTTTTTTATGCGGGGAATTAAGACCATGAGCGCCACCCCGCAGGATCGACCACAAGAACGGCTGGTGATGGACGCGGGAGATATTGCGCGCGCGCTCACCCGTATTGCCCATGAAATTCTCGAACGGAATAAGGGCGTACAGGCGCTGGCGTTGATCGGGATTCGAACCGGGGGAGTGCATCTGGCCCATCGACTGGTGAGGCGTATCCAGGAGATCGAAGCAGCAGCGGTGCCGATCGGCGAGTTGGACATTACCCTCTATCGGGACGACCTCTCCCTGCGGAAGGAGCAACCGATTCTCCGCAAGACGTCGGTCCCGTTTGATATTTCGGACAAGATCATTGTGTTGGTCGATGACGTGCTGTTTACGGGTCGGACCATTCGCGCAGCGATGGATGGGTTGATCGATCTGGGACGACCGGCAGAAATTCAACTTGCCGTCTTGGTCGACCGAGGTCATCGTCAGTTGCCGATCAAGGCGACGTATATCGGGAAAAATATTCCGACGTCACGAGAAGAAAAGATCCAGGTGCTTTTGGAAGAACAAGGCGAAGATGATCGAGTTGTGATCTCCAAGGCCCAGCCCGCGGCCGAAGCCCCGTCAAAGTAGTCGATCGGCGATTGCAGCAGAAGTGTTCATGAGTCATGCGAGCTGAGGGGGAGGGAACGATGAGTCTCAAACGCAAAGACCTCTTGAGCCTAGCCTCGCTGTCGGTGGATGAGATCCGGTTGATCTTACAGACTGCCGATTCGTTCAAGGAAGTGACAGGTCGGGAAATCAAGAAGGTCCCGGCACTCCGAGGGCGCACCGTGGTGAATCTGTTCTTTGAACCCAGTACCAGGACACGCACCTCATTCGAGCTGGCGGCGAAACGGCTGAGCGCGGATGTGATCAACTTCTCGCCGTCATCCAGCAGTGTGGTCAAAGGGGAAACAGTGCTCGATACTGCACGCAATATCGAGGCGATGCAGGCGGATATTATTGTCTTGCGTCACCCCTCGGCTGGTGCGGCCGAGGCCCTGGCCCGCGGAGTGAAGTCTTCGGTGATCAATGCAGGAGACGGGTGGCATGAGCATCCGACGCAAGGCCTTTTGGATCTGTATACGATTCGCGAGCGTGGGTTGTCGTTCGAGGGGCTTCGGGTGGCGATCGTCGGAGATATCGCTCATAGCCGCGTGGCTCGTTCGAACATTCACGCGCTCGTGAAGTTGGGGGCGGACGTTCGGGTGGTAGGGCCGCCGACGATGATGCCCTGTGGGGTGGACAAACTGGGCGCGCGCGTCTACTACAACTTCGACGAGGCGCTGTGCGGCGTGCAGGTCATCATGATGTTGCGATTACAGCTCGAACGGCAGGGAATTGCGCTGTTTCCGACCATCCGAGAATATGCGCGGCTCTACGGGTTGACGGCCGAGCGGGTCAAGTTGGCCGATTCTGGGGCGATTGTGATGCATCCAGGCCCGATCAATCGCGGGGTCGAGATTGCTCCGGAGGTGGCAGATAGTTTGTCGTCAGTGATTCTAGATCAGGTCGCAAACGGCGTAGCCGTTCGCATGGGCATTCTCTATCTCTTGTCAGGAGCAAACTGAATCGTGGCTATTCACATTGCAGGCGGGCACGTGATCGATCCGGGACGGTTCAATGGCGTGGCCGATGTGCTGATCGATGAGGGCCGAATCGTCGCGATAGGCCCTCACCTCAAAGTTCCCGCGGGGGCCACGAAAATTGATGCGAAGGGACGATTGGTCTTTCCCGGCTTTATCGATCTCCATGTCCATTTCCGGGAGCCGGGCTTCGAATACAAAGAGTCGATCCAGAGCGGAGTTGCGGCAGCGGTGGCCGGCGGCTTCACCTCGGTCTGTTGTATGCCCAATACGAATCCCGTCAATGACAATCAAGCGATTACAGAACTCATGCTCGATCGTGCGCGGGTAGCTGGGCTGGCGAATGTGTTTCCGATCGGCGCGATTACGAAGGGCTCTGAAGGGAAGGAGCTGTCGGAGATCGGAGATTTGCGGCGTGCCGGCTGTGTCGCGATCTCGGATGACGGGAGGCCGGTGATGAATAGCCTGGTCATGCGGCGAGCGATGGAGTACGCATTGGCCTTCGACATGCCGGTGGTCGATCATTGCGAAGATCTGCATCTTGCCGAAGGGGGCTGTATGAACGAAGGGGCCATCTCGACCGAGTTGGGGCTCCCCGGGATGCCGGCGGCGGCAGAAGATGTGATGGTCGCGCGTAATGTCGCCTTGGCGGAACTGACAGGGGCTCGGTTGCACCTGGCGCATATCAGTACAGAGGGATCGGTCCGGATAGTGCGGGAGGCCAAGTCACGCGGCCTAAAAGTAACAGCCGAGGCCTGCCCCCATCACTTTACCATCACGGAAGAAGTGGTCCGAGGCTATAATACCTATGCCAAAATGAATCCCCCGCTTCGGGCGTGGAAGGATGTGCAAGCGATCAAAGAAGGTCTTCGGGATGGCACGATTGATGTCATCGCCACGGATCATGCTCCGCATGCAACTCAAGAAAAACAACTGGGATTTACTGAAGCGCCGTTCGGTATCGTTGGACTGGAGACAGCGCTGCCATTGACCTTCGCGCTGGTAGATGAGGGGGTCTTGTCATTGGAGTCGGCAGTCGATAAGTTGAGTACGGCTCCGGCGAAGGTGTTTGGATTGTCCAAAGGCACGCTGGCGGTTGGGGCCGATGCCGATGTGGCGGTCGTCGATCAGCGGGAACAGTGGGAAGTCGATCCGACCAAGTTTCTCTCAAAGGGCAGAAATACCCCGTTTGCCGGATGGAAGGTGAAGGGCCGGGTAACGACGACAATCGTTGGTGGCCGGGTAGTGTTTGAGGCCAGCCAGGCAGGGCAGTAGCCCGGTGCTGCGTACGTCCCGTTGGGGGATAGTCTGTTGTCTCACACTTGAATGGCTGGCGCTGGGGGTATGGGTCGGCGGATTACTGGTGCTCATCGGAGCGGTCATTCCAGCGGTCTTTAATACGTTCGGCGGGCAGGATTCAGGCGGATTGTTTCTGACGCGGGCGTTTGAGGGCTATCATCGCTTCGTGATCGTGGCGCTGGCAATCATGTGGGCCGCATCGTGGTATCGCTGGTGGCGTGGAGATCCGACGGTGGCGGTCAGTCGGGCCGAAATGACGTTGTTAGCGGTGATGGTGGTGACCGCAGGCATCATTATTGTGTGGCTGCATCCACGTGCCGCGGCGCTTCAATCTCAGGCCTTCTTGGTGCAAGAGGAGGCGGCGAAGAAGGCGGCCTTCGAAGCATTGTTTCGTATTCTTATGCCGGTTCGGTGGCTCTACATGATCAATCTTGTACTGGGAATTCTCTTGATCGGGATCAAGGCTAAACGGTCTCTATATCGGGACGGAGTGGTCTCGTGAGAAAAGCGTTGTTAGCACTGGCAGACGGCACGATTTTCGAGGGCCGTGCCCTCGGATACGAAGGGGAGACGGTGGGAGAAGTCGTGTTTAACACGGCCATGACCGGATACCAGGAAGTCTTGACCGACCCCTCGTATAAGGGACAAATCATCACCATGACCTCTCCCCATATCGGAAACTATGGAATGACACCGGAGGATGCCGAGTCGCGGCGGATTTGGGCTGAGGGATTCATTGTGAAAGAGGCGAGTCAACTCGCCAGTAACTGGCGTAGCCGACAGAGGGTACAAGACTATTTACATGAGGCGAAGATTGTTGGCATTGAGGGGCTGGACACACGGGCTCTGACCCGCCACTTGCGCGAACATGGTTCGCAGCAGGGCCTCATCACTCATGTCGACGGGGATTCCCGCCGGGTCGTCGAGAAGGCACAGGCAGCTCCGAGCATCATTGGTCGTGATCTGGTGACAGCAGTCACTTGCAAGGAGGCCTATCGGTGGACGGAAGGATCAGGTGAGTGGGCACCCTCGCTCGACGACATGACAGGGGTCGGTGCATCCAGGCGGTGGCATGTTGTCGCCTATGATTTCGGGGTGAAACTGAATATCCTCCGCCGATTGGTAGATGTGGGGTGTGACGTGACCGTCGTTCCGGCTTCGGCCACCGCGACGAAGGTTGAAGCCCTTAAGCCTGATGGAATCTTCCTGTCGAACGGTCCAGGAGACCCAGAGGGAGTACCCTACGCGATCGAGGCGGTGCGGCAATTGATTGGACGCCAACCGATCTTCGGCATTTGTTTAGGGCATCAGATTCTCGGTCTCGCGCTGGGGCTCAAGAGCTATAAGTTGAAGTTCGGCCATCATGGGGCGAATCATCCAGTCATGGACCTCCGCAGCAGACGAGTCGAAATTACGTCGCAAAACCACAATTTCGCGGTACAAATAGTTCACCCAATCAGTGCGATGCCGGAACGACCGCCCGTCATCGATACGGCGTTCGGTGAAGTCCTAGTGACACATCTGAGTCTGAACGATCACTCGATCGAAGGATTGGCCTGTACTGATCGTCCGGTGTTTTCGGTGCAGTATCATCCCGAGGCGTCTCCCGGTCCCCATGACTCCGCCTACTTATTCACTGAGTTTATTCAGTTGATGGAGAAACAGCATGTTTAGCAGGAGGCTGAAAAAGTCGCTCTTCTCACCCGCCCAACCCTGGCGCGCCGAGACGCGCCTATTCCCGGGCGGCGTTCTCGCATCGTTCAGACCTTCAACGTTTAGGAGGAGTTTCTCGGAGTTCGGAAGCACTGGAGGGGATTTTCCGTTCGCCAAGATCCATTCTAGGGGCGAACGGCCCACACGAAGTGCGGTATGTACCTCCTCGGCCCTTCACTCGCTGCGGCCTTGCTGGTCGGCCTTTTTGAGCCTCCTGCCGGGTGTTCTCCTGTCGTCCCAGACGTGCGGGCCATCGAAGTTCTGCGGTACCGAAACGGTATTTCCGCAGCCTGTTAGAGGGCATGCCATGCTTGGTTGGCTCTGCCTCATCGCAGTCATCGGTCTGCAAGCCGGTTGCGTTACGGTCAATCTTATCGAGCCGTCGGGGCCGGTGCAAGAAGTGCAACTCAGCGGCACGGGCCAGGGAAAAGTCCTGTTGCTCGATCTGTCGGGAGTCATTAGCTCGCAAGATAAAGATGGTCTTGTTCCACAGCCCAACATGTTGGCCACGTTCAGGGAAGAGCTGACGAGGGCGTCGAAAGACGACAAGATCAAAGCCGTGGTCGTTCGAATCAACAGTCCGGGCGGAACCGTAACCGCCTCGGATATCCTGTATCACGAGTTGCGGGACTTCAAAACCAAGAGGAAGGTTCCCGTGATTGCTTCGATGATGGATGTGGCGGCGTCAGGGGGCTACTACCTGGCCATGGCGGCAGACAACATTTTGGTTCATCCCTCAACGGTGACGGGCAGTATCGGCGTCATCATGTTGACCGTCAACGCCAGGGGATTGCTCGAAAAAGTGGGTGTCGAGGCCAACGCCATCACGTCCGGCCCCCGGAAGGACATGGGCTCGCCCTTTCGGGTTATGACGGCTGAGGAGCGGGGGATCTTTCAAGGCGTGATTGACTCGTTCTATCACCGGTTCCTGGCAGTGGTACAGGAGGGGCGTCCCAATCTGTCGGCTGATCAAATTAAGAAACTGGCCGACGGGCGGATTTATTCCGGAGATCAGGCAAAGGAGGCAGGCTTAATCGATGAGATCGGGTATCTTGATGACGCGATCGAGATGGCCAAGAAGAAGGCGGGGCTGACGGAGGCGCGGGTCGTAACCTATGGGCGGCGGGGGGAATATCAAAATAATATCTATTCGCGCCTGTTCGGGACGAGTTCGGGCATCACCGGGCTAGTCAATCTGGATTTGCTCTCGATGGTACGGGGTGGAACGCCGCAGTTCATGTATCTCTGGATGCCATGACCAAAATTCCGCATTGAGTGATGTATCGATTTGTTCATTGAAGTGATCTTGCAATGATTCAATCACCAGATCACAAAATCGGCAAATTCTTGGCGACGCCGATTGGACGTCGGGCAATGCTGGCTCTGGGTGCCCAGGGGGCGGTGAGCCTTTGCACGGCCCTTGGGCTTGGGTCGGCCCTGAGTCTGTTCGGCAGCCTGACTGGCTGTTACCGGGCGCCAGGCACGGCTCGCGATCAGGTGATCTTTTTCTCCGAAGAGAAGGAACTGCAATTCGGGCTGAGCGCATTCCGCGAGGTCTTACGGGCTGCTCCGCTCAGTGACAACGTGGAAGTGAATGAGTTGGTGCACCGGGTAGGACGAAAAATTGCTGAAGCCGCCAACAAGCCGGAGTATCAGTGGGAGTTCGCGGTCATTCAAGACGACAAGATGGTCAATGCCTTCGCGCTCCCAGGTGGAAAGGTCGCCATCTTCACCGGGATTCTCAAACATACGAAAGACGATGCTGGATTGGCGACGGTGATGGGTCATGAGGTCGCGCATGCCTTGCAACGTCACGGGGTGGAGCGGATGAGCAGGAGTATCTTGGACCAAATTGCCCAATTGGGCGCATTGGGTGCGGCGGCATCCGGACGTACCAATGCCGGTGCGATCCAGGGCTTGTTGGGGGCGTACGGGGTCAATGTGTCGTTGCCCTTCAATCGGAAACAAGAATCGGAAGCCGACTACATCGGACTCCGATTGATGGCGCAGGCAGGGTACGATCCGCGTGAAGCCGTGCCGTTTTGGGAGCGCATGAGCGGCTGTCCGAGGCAGATGATCGGGAAGCTTTGTTTTCGGTCGCAACAGGCGGTACCTGAATTCCTTTCCACCCATCCGTCCGATCTGACACGTATCAATCAGATCGAAGCCTGGCTGCCCGAGGCGCTTCAGTACTATCATGGGCCTGGGAGCGAAGCAGTTCCACCGGCGCCCGCACCGTACAGGCCGACGATCGGGCCGATGCCACAAGCTAGCTGACTCTGAAACGAGGTCTCTGTGCCAAGGCGGACAGATATTAACTCCATTTTACTGATCGGGTCTGGCCCAATCGTGATCGGTCAGGCCTGTGAGTTCGACTATTCCGGCACGCAGGCCTGCAAAGCGCTTAAAGAAGAAGGCTACCGGGTGATTCTCATCAACAGCAACCCGGCGACGATTATGACCGATCCCGAGTTGGCGGATCGGACCTATGTGGAGCCGATCACGGTCGAGGTCGTGGAGAAAGTGATCGAGCGCGAATGTCCCGACGCCCTGCTCCCGACCATGGGAGGACAGACCGCGTTGAATACGACGATGGGATTAGTCAAGCGGGGAACCTTGGAAAAATACGGCGTCAAGTTGATTGGCGCGTCCGCCGAAGCGATTCATAAGGCCGAGGATCGCGAAGCCTTCAAACATGCGATGCAGCGAATTGGGTTGCGTGTGCCGGCTAGCGGTACGGCACATAACCGTGAAGAAGCCATCAGGATTCTTGAACAGGTCGGATTTCCGGCGATCATTCGGCCGTCATTCACCCTGGGTGGGACCGGTGGAAATATTGCGTACAACCGGGAAGAATTCGAGAAGACAGTCGACTGGGGCCTCGCCATGAGTCCCGTCGGCCAAATCTTGATCGAAGAATCCGTGATCGGGTGGAAAGAGTACGAACTTGAGGTGATGCGGGACCTCAACGACAATGTCGTCATTGTCTGCCCGATCGAAAACCTGGACCCGATGGGGGTGCACACGGGTGACAGCGTCACGGTCGCGCCGGCCATGACCCTCTCGGACAAAGAGTACCAGCGCATGCGGGATGCTGCGGTTCGGATCATCCGTGAGATCGGTGTCGATACCGGCGGGTCGAACATCCAATTCGGCCTGGATCCTAAGAACGGCGACATGGTGGTCATCGAAATGAACCCACGTGTGTCGAGGAGTTCTGCGCTCGCCTCGAAAGCGACGGGGTTTCCCATCGCCAAGATTGCCGCCAAGCTTGCCGTAGGCTATACGTTGGATGAAATCACCAACGATATCACTGGTGTCACAAAGGCCTCATTCGAACCCACGATCGACTATGTGGTGGTGAAGATCCCTCGCTTTGCCTTCCAAAAGTTCAGAGGGGCCGACCCCACCCTCACGACCCAGATGAAATCGGTGGGGGAAGTGATGGCAATTGGGCGGACTTTTAAAGAGTCCTTGCAGAAGGCGATTCGTTCGCTGGAGTTGAACAAGAACGGGCTCTCTTCGCGGGAGGGGTTGGATCGTGGCATTCCTGAGGGGCTCGATCGGCATCAAGCGTTGGAGCGGGTACGCCAACATCTTCGGACCCCGATGGCCGAGCGACTGTGGCACGTGGCGGATGGCATACGTCTCGGCCTGACCAATGACGACCTGTTTGCCCTCACAATGATCGATCCCTGGTTCCTGGAGCAGATCCGAGAATTGATGCAATTTGAAGCCCTGCTGGTTGGCCAGGCGAGAAAGAAGCCAGCTGCGCTTGAGGAGTCGCTTCTATGGGAGGCCAAGGAACTTGGTTTTTCAGACGATCGTATCGCACAACTCATCGGTTCCACTGCGGCCTCAGTTCGGAAGCAGCGAACCCGTGACGGCCAGGGTCAAAGAGGGGTGACCTATAAACGGGTAGACACCTGCGCCGCAGAGTTCGAAGCCCATACTCCGTATCTCTATTCGACGTACGGAAGCGAATGTGAGGCTCGCCCGACAGACCGGAAGAAAGTGATCATCCTCGGTGGGGGGCCGAATCGTATCGGGCAGGGGATCGAATTCGACTACTGTTGTGTCCATGCGGCCATGGCGCTTCGGGAAGAAGGTATCGAATCGATCATGGTGAATTCTAATCCCGAAACGGTGAGCACAGACTACGACACCTCGGATCGACTCTATTTCGAGCCCTTGACCGAGGAAGACGTCCTCAACATCGTGCAGCGCGAACAGCCGTTGGGAGTCGTGTTACAGTTCGGCGGGCAGACGCCCCTCAAGCTCGCGCTGCCCTTGTCTAAGGCCGGGGTCCGAATTTTGGGCACGAGTCCTGAGGCGATCGATCGCGCGGAAGATCGAGAACGATTCCGCGACCTCTTGACTAAACTTGGGCTCCGCCAAGCGGAGAGCGGCATGGCCCGATCCGTAGACGAGGCCCTTCGGATCGCCTCGCAGATCAATTATCCAGTCATGGTGCGACCTTCGTATGTGTTGGGTGGGCGATCCATGCAGATCGTCTACGACGAATCCAGTTTGCTGGAGTATATGGGATCGGCGGTCAAGGCCTCGCCGAAACATCCCTTGCTGATCGACAAGTATCTTTCGGATGCGATTGAAGTCGATGCCGACGCCATTTCAGATGGGACGAACGTCGTGGTGGCCGGGATCATGGAACATATCGAAGAAGCTGGGGTGCATTCGGGGGACTCGGCCTGTTCGTTGCCGCCCTATTCGCTCGATCGGAGCGTGGTCGAAGAGATTCGTCGACAAATGAAGGCGTTGGCTCTGGAGCTCGGCGTGATCGGCCTGATGAATGCGCAATTTGCCATTAAAGACCGGACGATCTACGTGCTGGAGGTCAATCCTCGAGGCTCGCGCACCGTCCCGTTCGTCAGTAAAGCCATCGGTGTGCCACTTGCCAAGCTGGCAATGAAGACCATGGTGGGCAAGAGCCTTTCGGAGCTGGGGTTGATCGAGGCCCCTGCTCCCTCTCACTTGTCAGTCAAAGAATCTGTCTTTCCCTTTAATAAGTTCCCCGGGGTGGATCTTCTCTTGGGGCCGGAGATGAAGTCCACTGGAGAAGTGATGGGCATAGACCAGGATTTTGGATGGGCTTTTGCCAAGTCCCAAGCAGGAGCTGGCGCGCCGCTGCCGAAGGGGGGTACCGCATTCATCAGTGTGAAGGAGAGTGATCGTCCGGCGGTTCTGGAAGTCGTGCGACAGCTTCACCGGCTGGGGTTTAACATTCAAGCTACAAGGGGAACGGCGGCGTATTTGCGCGACCATGGGGTCCATGCGGAAACCGTAAACAAGGTCATGGAAGGTCGCCCCCATGTCGTGGACCATATCAAGAACGGGCAGGTAGCCTTGGTCGTGAATACTGTGAGCACCGCGGCGTCACATGCCGACTCATTGTCGATCCGCCGGGAGGCTCTGAATAAAGGGCTGGCCTACTCTACGACCATACGGGGGGCACGAGCGGCGGTCATGGGGATTGAAGCGATTCTCAAGAAAGAGCTCACCATTCGGTCGCTGCAGGAATATCACCACCACTCATAGGGGACGCCACAGACCATGCCGACACCGATCACCAAGAAGGGGCACGAGGCACTCCAAGCAGAGCTCGATCGCCTTCGCAAAGTCGAGCGTGCCAAAAATATCGAAGCTATTGCTGAGGCGCGCGCCCATGGCGATTTGAGCGAGAATGCGGAGTACGATGCCGCAAAAGAACGCCAGGGATTTATCGAATCTCGCATCGTGGAACTGCGGTCGAAACTGGCCGACGCCCGTATCATCGAAACGGCCGGGCGAGTCTCCGAGACCATCGTGTTCGGCGCCACGGTGCTCGTGATTGAACAGGAGTCGCAGTCGAAGCGGGAGTATACGCTCGTGGGACAGGATGAAGCCGACATGAAAGTGAACCGCATTTCGATTCAGTCTCCGGTCGGCAAGGCGCTTATCGGAAAGCGAGTCGGCGATTTCGTCGAGGTCAAGACACCGGTCAAGATGGTTGAATACGAGGTGGTGGAGATTCGCTTCGAGGAGCTATAACCCGCATTGTTCATGAACTTTTCTGCTGCAATCGCGAGATGGAAGTCAGGGTCCAATGTTGAACTCTTTCTTCGCGCCAGGATCATGGAATAGGCGCTCGACCTCGCAAGCACGGTGGCGACGCACCTCGATGCGGTTGGCACGCGCCCAGGCAGGCGGGCTCACCGCTCGGTCGGTCAACATACTGTTTCAAGCATGCCTCTCTCCCTCGCAGGCTCGGCTCTGGAGCCTGCCTCGCCCACTCATACAAGGGGGCCAGCCCCCTTGTAGAATCCCCCCGAAGGGGGCGCACCCCCATCGGAACTCCCAGGCGTGGCAAAGCCCCGACTCGCAGCTCCGCGCGCCTGTCTCGCTGGGCGACTGCGCGATTTCGCGACGAACCGTCATGAATAATGCGGGCTAGCATGCCGCACCCTCTGGGACTCATCACGCTGTTGACCGATTTCGGCGATCGGGATTCTTTCGCAGCAAGCATGAAGGGGGTGATCCTCACCATCAATCCCCACGCCGCCATCGTCGATCTCTCGCATCACGTGCCGCCCCATTCGGTTCAAGACGCAGCCTATCTCCTGAAATCCTGCTATCGATATTTTCCGGAGGGCACGGTGCATGTGGCAGTCGTCGATCCTGGCGTCGGCAGCGCGCGGCGTCCCCTCATCGCACAGAGCGGGCACTACTTCTTTTTGGCTCCCGACAACGGTCTCTTGACGCTGATTCTTGCCGAAGACCGCGAGATGGAAGTACGGGAGATTGAGAACGCGGATTATCGGCTGACATCACCAGGCCACACCTTCGACGGCCGCGATCTCTTTGCCCCGGCTGCGGCGTGGCTGACC
The DNA here is from genome assembly GCA_036004925.1 of Nitrospiraceae bacterium. Classification (GTDB taxonomy): domain Bacteria; phylum Nitrospirota; class Nitrospiria; order Nitrospirales; family Nitrospiraceae; genus Palsa-1315. The sequence goes on from DASYRC010000021.1 coordinate 31,437, forward strand.
AGGCAGCAGCCGTTCGCGTCTTTCGGACGACTCATCGACGACTGCAAGACCTTCACCATCTCGAAGCCGAAATGGGAAGATCGGGCCTTGGTGGGGGAGATCGTCCACGTTGATCGATTCGGCAATCTGATTTCCAACCTCACACCCCATCACGTGGAGGAAATTCTAGACGTCACGAAGCGATCCAACCCGCTGATCCGCATTGCCGGCCACACGATCGACGGACTTGTCGGGAGCTATCATGAAGGGGATGCGCGGGTACCTCGTGCCTTGATCAATAGTAATGGCCAGCTGGAGATCTTTCTCAAAGAGGGCAGCGCCGCATCGTTGCTTCAGCTTGGCACAAGAGAAGCCGTCAGGCTGATGTGAGAGAGGATGCTCCCGTGACTGTCGCAATGGCACGATGCAGGATCGCGACCATGCGCGCGAGTGTCGAGGCATCGGTCGAGAGGGGCGGCAATAGCACCATGATGTGTCCCAGCGGTCTTAATAGCAAACCGTGCCGTCTGGCCTCCTGTGTGACTCGATGGCCCATTCGAGCTTCGATGGGATAGGGTTTTCGCGTCTTCTTGTCCTCCACCAACTCGATGCCTGCCATGAATCCCCGCTGCCGAATGTCACCCACATGGGGCAGGTGCCACAGTGGCTGGAGGAGTCGCGCCATCGTCTTGGCCTTGGGCTGTAGTCGAGCGAGCGTCTGGTCTTTCTTGAACACCTCCAGGTTGGCCAGCGCCACGGCGCAGCTGAGCGGATTACCGGTATAGCTGTGTCCGTGAAAAAATGTTTTAAAGTCTTCGTATTTGCCGAGAAAAGCCTGGTAGATTTCGTCGCTGGTGAGTGTTGCTGCGAGTGGCATGTAGCCGCCGGTCAAGCCTTTGCTGATGGCCATCAAGTCCGGCGTGACCTCCTCATGCTGGCAGGCGAACATTTTGCCGGTGCGGCCGAATCCGGTGGCGACTTCGTCGGCAATCAATAAGACATTGTACTTGGTACACAACTCACGAATTCGCTTCAGATAGCCCGGAGGAGAGGTCAGCATTCCTGCTGCGGCTTGAACTAGCGGCTCGATGATGAAGCCGGCCAGTTTGCGGTGATGCTCTTTGAGGATCTGTTCAATCGGGTCGAGGCAGGCCATCCGGCACGAAGGGTAGGTCAAACTGAGCGGGCAACGATAGCAATAGGGCGGGTCGGCTTCGACGGTGGGGAACAACAGCGACTTGAATCGTGAATGAAATAGTTCGATGTTGCCCACGCTGACGGCACCGATGGTATCGCCATGGTAGGCCAGCTTCAGATGCAGAAAGGTATGTTTGGGGGCGGCCTCGGGACTTCGCTGCTGCCAGTACTGCACCGCCATTTTGAGCGCGACCTCGACTGCTGTCGACCCATTGTCGGAATAAAACACACGCGTCAAGCCTTTGGGTGCAATCCGAATCAATGCTCGCGCGAGCTGAATCGCCGGTGGATTGGAGAGTCCGAACAACGTTGAATGCGCGACCTTATCCAACTGTCGCTTGATCGCACGGTTGAGCGTCGGATGGCGATGGCCATGGAGATTGACCCAGATGGACGAGGTCCCATCGAGATACCTGTTCCCTTCCGTGTCGATCAGGTAGGGCCCTTTCCCTCGCTCGATAATGAGCGGCACCTCCTGCTCCCATTCCTGCATTTGGGTGAAGGGATGCCAGAGGTACCGGTGATCCCAATCAATCAGCTGTCGAGCAGAAGGTTTTAGTGCCACAGTGTAGGAGTTGTAGAAGAGTGAATGGCGTAAAGTGCAAAATCAGAAAAATCAGGATCCTGCCATTCGCGACAGGCGATCCACCATATGCGCTTATCGGATCTTGTTGGCGGGCGCCGAGCGGATTATACGAGGAGGCGATTGCTTTGACAACCTCAGGGGCAGTAACTATAATAACGCGATGTTATTGGGAAATGAGTTAAGATTTGCAAAGCCTCATACGCAATTTCTCGATTATTGCCCATATCGATCACGGCAAATCAACCCTCGCTGACCGGTTCCTGGAAGCCACGGGCGCTGTCTCGGCCCGAGAATCGAAAGAACAGATTCTCGACGCGATGGATTTGGAGCGTGAACGCGGGATTACGATAAAGGCCCATGCGGTCGCGGTCCGGTATCAGGCCAAGGATGGGAAGACGTATACCTTGCATTTGATCGATACGCCGGGTCACGTCGACTTTACCTATGAAGTCTCGCGCAGTTTGGCGGCCTGTGAAGGCGCGCTCTTGCTCGTCGATGCCACTCAGGGGGTGCAGGCCCAGACGATTGCCAATGTGAATCTGGCGATGGCCAATAACCTCACGATCATTCCGGTCATCAATAAGATCGATCTCGCGAGTGCCGATCTGGAAGGCACCAAGCAATCGATCTCGGACGTGCTGATGCTGGATGCGACCGATGCCCTGGCGATCAGCGCGAAAGAGGGACGTGGCGTGCCGGAGGTGCTGGAGGCGGTCATTGCCAGGATTCCTCCACCGTCCGGCGATTCCAAGGCACCGCTCAAGGCGCTCATCTTCGACTCATGGTTTGATAATTATCAGGGGGTGATCGTGCTGACGAGAGTCGTGGACGGAGCCCTGCAGCCGGGGATGAAGATCAAAGTCATGTCAAACAACCGGACGTTCGAAGTGATGGAAGTCGGCCAATTCACCCCGAAACGGACCAAAAAGACCGAGCTGTTGACCGGCGAGGTCGGGTATCTCTGCGCGAACATGAGAGAAGTCGCGGACGTCAAAATTGGCGATACGCTCACGAATGCGGTGTCGCCGACGAGCGCACCCTTCCCCGGGTATAAAGAAGTGAAGCCGCTGGTGTTCTGCGGGCTCTATCCCACCGATACGGCCCGGTACGAAGATTTGCGCGATGCGCTAGTCAAATTGCGATTGAACGACTCCTCATTTGTCTATGAACCGGAGACGTCGCTCGCTTTGGGGTTCGGCTTTCGATGCGGCTTCTTAGGCCTGCTGCACATGGAAATTATCCAGGAACGGCTCGAACGTGAATATGACCTGACGCTCCTCACTACCGCACCGACCGTCGTCTATCGCGTGCTGACGACCAAGGGCGAGGTGCTGGAGGTCAATAACCCGTCACAGCTTCCGCCTCCCAGCAGTATTGACTCATTTGAAGAGCCGTTTATTCTGGCTTCGGTGATTACCCCCGAAAGGTACATGGGGGCCATCCTAAAGCTCTGTCAGGAACGCCGCGGTATTCAGCGGAGCATGCATTTTCTCGATCCGACGCGAGTGGTGATCAGTTACGAATTGCCGCTCAACGAAGTCATTCTCGATTTTTACGACAAGCTCAAGTCGCGCACGCAAGGCTATGCCTCGCTCGATTATGAGTTGCTCGGCTATCGCGAATCCGATCTCGTGAAGCTCGATATTTTATTGAACGGCGAGGCGGTCGATGCCCTGTCATTTATCACCCATAAAGGGCGTTCCATTCAGCGTGGGCGTCAGCTTGCCGAGAAAATGAAAGAACTCATTCCCCGGCAGATGTACGAGATTGCCATTCAGGCGGCGATTGGGAGCAAGATCATCGCGCGTGAGACGATCGGAGCCATGAAGAAGAACGTCCTTGCGAAATGCTACGGCGGCGATATTACACGGAAACGCAAGCTCCTCGAGAAACAGAAGGAAGGAAAGAAGCGCATGAAATCAGTGGGAAGCGTGGAAGTGCCGCAAGAGGCTTTCCTCGCAATCTTGAAAGTCGGTGGGGAGTGAGCGGGGAGACGAAACGCCCCCCATCGGACGACATCAGGTCCGCGACCCAACAGGGGCGGACGGATGCCGCAGGAGCGCCGGCGGTGTTCGGCGAACCGTCGGCGCGGTCACAGCCGGGCAGGAAGTCGCTCGTTCGCGAGTATGCCGAAGCCATTGTCGTGGCGATGCTCCTGGCCTTTGCGATCCGGGTTTTTGTCGTCCAAGCCTTCAAGATTCCCTCCGGCTCGATGATTCCCACGTTATTGATCGGGGATCATATCCTGGTCAGCAAGCTGTCCTACGGCATTCAATGGCCCAGCAAGTGCAAGTTTCAAGCGACCTTTCCTCCTGTCAATTGCTACGCCTCGCAGGCACTCATCGAATTCGGCAAGCCCCAGCGGGGAGACATCATCGTGTTCCGGTTTCCCGAAGACGAGGAAAAGGATTTCATCAAACGGATTGTGGGGACTCCAGGCGATACCGTCCAACTTCGCAATAAAGCCGTGCTGGTGAACGGGGTCGTGCTCGATGACAAACCATTCACCCAACGAATCGATCCGGGGATCATCGACGGCACGATCAATCCGCGCGACAATTTCGGGCCGGTGACAGTGCCTGATGGTGCCTATTTCGTGATGGGCGACAATCGCGACCAAAGTCTGGATAGCCGGTTTTGGGGGTTCGTGCGCGAGGAAAAAATCCGCGGGAAGGCGTTCCGTATTTACTGGTCGTGGAGCGGGCAAGGTCAAATGACGGAGTGGGTCAGATGGGATCGATTCGGCAAAGCCATCCAGTAGGCAAAACCTCGCGCCAGACGGCGGCAGGCTCCGGGGCTCAGGGCCGCGGAGGTGGGGCGTCCTCTAAAGTGCTTCGGCAGTACATCTCGCGGTTCCCGCAAGCCTCCGTGCTCGTCATCGGCGACCTCATTCTCGACCATTATATCTGGGGCCGCGTGAGCCGCATCTCGCCAGAAGCCCCGGTGCCGGTGGTCCATGTTGATTCCGAGTCCTTGAAGCTCGGCGGCGCTGCGAACGTCTTCAATAACATTCTGGCTCTGGGGGGGAAAGCGGACCTCTGCGGCGTCATCGGTTCGGATGAAAGCGGCCGGATCCTCCTCAAAGAGTTGGGATCGACACGTTTTGGGCGTGGAGGGGTTGTGATCGACCAGGACCGCCCGACCACCAGAAAGTCCCGCGTCATCGCACATAATCAGCAGATCGTGCGGTATGACGTGGAGCGCCGTGCGGAACTCAAGCCGGCGATGCAACGGCGGATTCTGCGCTACGTTGAATCGCGGTTACGGGAGCTATCCTGTCTCGTGGTGTCGGACTATGCCAAGGGGGTGGTGAGTGCCACGCTGATGTCGGAACTCACGCGGCTCGCCGCACTTCGCGGAATACCCCTGGTCGTCGATCCGAAAGTCGAACACTTCAGCTACTACAAGGGGGCGACGGTCATTACGCCGAACCATCTGGAAGCGACACAAGCCGCCGGGGTGCACGGCGATGACGAACAGGCCAGCAACGAGGCCGGCGCGATCATACGACAGCGTTTAGGGTGCCAAGCGGTGCTCATTACGCGCGGCGAAAAAGGGATGAGTTTGTACGAGGGAGAGGGCGTCTCCTGGCACATTCCCACACAAGCCCGCCAAGTCTACGATGTCACCGGTGCGGGTGATACGGTGATTGGGACATTAGCCCTCGCGCTGTCGACCGGTGCCTCGACGAGAGATGCGGCGACGTTGGCCAACCATGCTGCGGGTATCGTCGTCGGCATGGTCGGCACCGCGACTCTATCGGCACGGCAGCTTTCGGAGGCTCTCGGCAATGACTAAAGCCACACCATCCGTCATGGTGGTGATCCCGGCCCGGTATGGGTCGTCGCGCTTTCCGGGAAAGCCCCTCGTCATGTTAGGTCACAAGCCTATGATCCAGCATGTGTATGAACAAGCTGCGGCCTGTCGAGCGGTGACGGAGGTGCTGGTCGCCACCGACGACCAGCGGATCAAACAAGCCGTGGAAGGATTTGGCGGGCGTGCCGTGATGGTAGCTGGAGACTATCGGACAGGCACCGATCGAGTCGCCGGAGTGGCGCGCATGTTCGGCGGGGACTATTTTGTGAATCTACAAGGAGATGAGATCCCGCTGCAGCCGGATCTGTTGGCGGATCTCATCGAGCCGTTCGTCAAGAGCGGCTCAGGAATGGGCACGCTGAAACGCACGATCGATTCGACGGAGGATGTCCATAATCCCTCGGTGGTGAAGGTGGTTACGGACCATCTCGGTAACGCCCTCTATTTCTCCCGCGCGCCAATTCCATCGGTGCGGGACGACGCGAGCCCCCGAGCCATCGGAGGATTGCACTACATTCACCTCGGTCTCTACATGTACCGGCGCGACACCTTGTTGAAGCTGGCGTCTCTTCCCACCGGACGGCTGGAGGATGCGGAAAAGCTCGAGCAGTTGCGCGCGTTGGAACATGGCATTCCGATCAAAGTCTGGGAAACAAAACATGCCTCTATGCGGGTGGATACGCCGGAAGATGTCGAGTCGGTGGCGGAGAAGCTCCAACAGTCTGATGTCATCAAGCGGGAGCTGGGCGCGCTGAAGGCAGCCCCTTCCAGGTAAGGGTGGCATGCGTGTCAGAATCATACGATCCGACAAGATGGGGGCACCGATGAGCAAGTTCATTTTTGTCACAGGCGGAGTCGTCTCTTCCTTGGGGAAAGGGCTTGCCTCGGCTTCGATCGGCAACCTGCTCGAAAGTCGAGGCTTGAAGATCACGTTCCTCAAGCTCGATCCCTATATCAACGTCGATCCCGGCACGATGAATCCCTATCAACACGGGGAAGTCTATGTGACGGACGACGGAGCGGAAACAGACCTGGATCTCGGCCACTATGAAAGGTACACGTCCCTAACCCTTACCAAAGAAAACAACTATACGACCGGCAGGATCTACCATTCGGTCATCACGAAAGAGCGTCGTGGCGACTACCTCGGCGGGACAGTGCAGGTGGTGCCCCATGTTACCGACGAGATCAAGCAGTGCATCATGCGCATCTCCCAGAGGATGGACGTGACGATCGTGGAGATCGGCGGCACGGTCGGCGACATCGAGAGCTTGCCCTTCCTCGAAGCGATTCGCCAGATGCCCTATGACGTAGGCCGCGAGAACGTGCTCTATGTCCACCTTACGCTGGTTCCTTACATCGGCACAGCCGGTGAGCTGAAGACTAAACCGACGCAGCACTCTGTCAATAAGCTCCGGGAGATCGGAATTCAGCCGCATATCCTCCTCTGCAGGACTGATCGGTATCTGCCGCCAGAACTCAAGGGCAAGATCGCAATGTTCTGTAACGTCGAGAAAGACGCGGTGATCACGGCCAAGGACGTCGATACAATTTATGAAGTGCCGATCGTGTTCAGGAAGGAAGGGCTGGACGAGCTGATCGTGCGCCTGCTTCAACTCGAAACCGGTTCGCCGAACCTCCGTGAATGGGATGCGATGGTCCAGAAGATCAAGTATCCCAAGCATGAAGTCTCAGTCGCCCTCGTCGGCAAGTACGCGGGTTTGAGGGAATGTTACAAGAGTCTCGCGGAATCGCTCGTCCACGGTGGCATCGACCATGAAACGCGGGTGAACATCCAGTGGATCGAATCGGAGGAGATTGAACGGCAAGGGACCGAGCGTATCCTGCGCGAGGTCGATGGCATCTTGGTTCCCGGCGGGTTCGGCGCGCGCGGGATCGAAGGGAAAATTGTCGCGATTCGATACGCACGGGAACACCTGATTCCATTTCTCGGCTTGTGTCTGGGCATGCAGTGCGCGACGATCGAGTTTGCGCGGAACGTCGTCGGGCTGGCCGGCGCAAACAGTGCCGAATTTGACGAGGCCTGCCCCGATCCCGTCATTCATTTGATGTCGGATCAGCAGTCTATTAGCAACAAGGGCGGGACGATGCGGCTTGGGTCCTATGTCTGTACGCTCGGGGAGGGAACCTTGGCCCAAAAGATGTACGGGGTAAGCGAAGTGCGTGAGCGCCATCGGCATCGGTACGAATTCAACAATGCGTACCGTGAGCAATTGCTTGCCAAGGGATTCGTGCTGAGCGGGCTTTCGCCTGACGGCCGGCTTGTCGAGATCGTCGAGCTACGCGACCATCCCTGGTTCCTGGCGACGCAGTTCCATCCGGAATATAATTCGCGACCACACCGTCCGCATCCGTTGTTTAGCGGCTTTGTGGGAGCGGCTTTACGCCGAAAATGCGGCCACTAGAATGAGGATGCTGAAACTGCCTTTCAACGGCGTTCTCAACTCGACAAGATTCTCAACGTAGCCGAGAGGCTACGCCTACGGTCTTGTCTCGTCTGCGGCCTTGTTGAAAGATCTGTTTGAGCATCCTCCAGATCGCATAGAGGCGAAGATGAGTCACGAAGTTCAAATCGGTTCATTCAAAGTCGGCGCAGACCACCGGCCGTTTCTGATCGCCGGGCCCTGTGTCATCGAGAGCGAACAGCTCGTGCTGGAGACGGCGGCGCGCATCGCTGAGATCGCCAAGTCTCTGGGGATCCCCTATATCTTCAAATCGTCCTTCGATAAAGCGAACCGGACCTCCATCACGTCGTATCGCGGGCCTGGTCTCGAAAAGGGTCTGGCGGTGCTAAAGCAGGTTAAGGGTCAGCTGGGCCTTCCTGTCTTAACGGACGTCCATACGGAAGAACAGGCGACCGAGGCAGGGAAGATCGTGGACGTGCTCCAGATTCCCGCATTCCTCTGCCGGCAGACGGATTTGCTCCTTGCAGCGGCGAAGACCGGGAAAGTTGTGAATGTGAAGAAGGGCCAGTTCCTGTCCCCGCAGGAAATGGGCAACGCGGTAAAAAAAGTGGAGGAGGCCGGAAACAGGCGGATCATCCTGACCGAACGAGGATCGTCGTTCGGCTACAATAATCTCGTCGTCGATATGCGGTCCTTCCCTGTCCTTCGGAGCTTCGGCTATCCGGTGGTCTTCGACGCCACCCATAGTGTACAGTTGCCGGGCGGCGGGGGAACCAAATCCAGCGGTCAGCGTGAATTCGTCGAGCCCCTGGCCTGCGCAGCAGCCGGCGCCGGAGTCGATGGCTTCTTTCTGGAGGTCCATCCCAATCCCGATGAGGCCTTATCGGACGGACCCAATATGGTGCCGCTCCATCAATTACAAGCTTTGCTAGAACGGGTCATGCGTGTATGCGACGCGTCACAACCCCGAAAGTAATCAAACCGAGGGACGTTCAGGCGGCGTCGCCGAAGGGCGGAACCAGCCTCGACGTAGGCCGGCGTGTGCTGGACATCGAAGCGCGTGCCGTCCAGGCCCTCGTTCAACGTCTCGATGGTGGGTTCTCGGAGGCCGTGGACCTACTCTATCAATGCAAGGGCAAGGTCGTCGTCTCAGGCATGGGCAAGTCCGGGTTGATCGGCCAGAAGATCGCCGCGACGATGGCCAGTACCGGGACGCCGTCTTTCTTTCTCCATCCAGCCGAAGGGCTCCACGGCGACCTCGGCATGTTGGCGCGCCGCGACGTCCTCATTGCGATTTCGAATAGCGGAGAGACGCAGGAAATTTTGCAGCTTTTGCCCTTCATGGAGCGCATGGGCATTCCAGTTGTGGCGATTGTCGGCCGAAAGAATTCAACGCTGGCCAAGAATAGCACCGTCGCGTTGGATGTGTCCGTCGAAGAAGAGGCTTGCCCCATGGGACTTGCGCCGACGGCGAGCACGACCGCTGCGCTCGCAATGGGCGACGCCTTGGCGGTCGCCTTGCTCGAGAAGCGCGGGTTCAAGGAGCAGGATTTTGCGCAATTCCATCCAGGTGGGACGCTCGGACGTCGTTTGCTGGTGAAAGTGCGGGACCTGATGCATAGGGGGCAGGAGTTGCCTCAGGTGCAGGAAACGGTCTTAGCCTCGGTGGCCATTCTCGAAATGTCGGCCAAGAAACTTGGCATGACCACGGTGGTCGATCGAGCAGGCGCGCTCCTGGGGGTGATTACCGACGGCGACCTGCGGCGGTTTCTCGAACAGGGCGGGGATTTCTCCAAGATCACCGCTGGGTCTTTGGCTTCGCGCCGCCCTAAGTTGATTGGGCCGGATGAGCTGGCGGCAAAGGCGGTCGAAATGATGGAGCGCTATTCCATTACCACGCTCGTCGTCTCAGACGACGCCAAGCGAATTGCGGGGGTCGTGCATCTGCATGACTTGCTGAAACATGGAATTTTCTAACGGAATAGGTCACCGATGAATCGCGTACTGGCGGTATGGAGATCGGTCGGGCAGGAATCGCTCAATCTGCCGAATTTCATTACCCTCACACGCATCCTCTTGATCCCTGTCTTCGTGGTGCTGTTTGCCACACCGACTCCGAATCGATCCCTCACCGCGGCCCTCGTCTTCGTCGTCGCAGCGGTCACCGATTTATTGGATGGCTACCTGGCTCGCCGTAACGGCCAAGTGACCACACTCGGGAAGCTGCTCGACCCCATCGCCGATAAGTTGTTGGTTCTTTCCGCCTTGATTCTCCTGGTCAACGTCGATCGTGTGAGTGCACTGGTCGCGATATTGATCATCGCACGTGAAGTCGCGGTTACGGGCGTTCGCGCCATTGCGGCAGGCGAAGGGATGGTGATCGCGGCTGAGACGACGGGCAAGTACAAGATGGCACTGCAAGTCGTGGCCATTGTGCTGTTGATCCTCGAGGGTACGTTCATGTCTGATTTCGGTAATCTGCACCTCGCCGGAATCGTCACGCTCTATCTGTCGCTGGTGCTCGGCTATGTCTCAGGCGGTCACTATGTGTGGAGTTTCTGGAAGCAAGTCGTCGCGAAGGGACTCTGACAGGATGCGGGAAACCGCGTGAGAAGTGCGAGACATGCAAGAAAGGCGCGACGTGGACAGAGTGGCTTCCTACCTCGTTTGGCCCGTCTTGCTCATCCCGCCTGTCTCGCATTTCACTCATCACAGTCGATAGCCGATGGCGAACTGTTTCATCATCCTGCTAGTTTGAACATCCTGTAGTGCATTGGGTCTGACTCCTCGGGCAATTCTCCATGGATCATCAAGTGCTGGTTGCAGTGCTCGTGGTCGTCGGCTATCTGCTGGGGGCCGTTCCCTTCGGCATCGTGGTGTCGAAGGCGATGGGACTGCCCGATCCTCGTACGGTCGGTAGCAAGAATGTCGGGTTCACCAACGTGCTGCGCGTATCCGGCACTAAAGCTGGTGTGCTCACGCTCCTTGGCGATATGGGGAAGGGGTGGGTGATAGGGTGGGCTGCCATGCAATGGCTCACCGATGAACGATTCATCATGCTCGTGGCGCTGTCGGTAATCCTGGGCCATATCTTCTCGCCATTCCTGAACTTCAAAGGAGGGAAGGGTGTAGCGACGGCCTTGGGATCGGTGCTGGGTCTATCTCCCTCTATCGGACTCCTCTTGGTGTTGATCTGGCTGGGGGCCGTAGCGATCTGGCGCTATTCATCCGGTGGCGCGCTGGCAGCCTTCGGGTGCCTTCCGGTCGTGGCGATCGTGAACGAACAGCGGCAGGAATTTCTCGTCTTCGCCTTGATTGTCAGCGGGCTTATCTGGATCAAGCACAAGGATAATCTCGTCCGGCTCTGGAAGGGAACGGAAAACAAAATAGGGAAAACGAAGCAGGGACAGGGAGATAGGGAGGAGTGAGGTAGGGCGGGTGAATTCGGGCCAGCCGACGTTACTTCGAAGAAACTTTCTTGTCTTCGGTTTTTGGAGGCACGCGGGGGCTCACAAGCTCGATGCGCGAAAAACGACAGGGTCTGTGTGCTCCACGATGAGCCCAGCTTCGACGCACTGTTTATGGCCTACCTGCTGTCTCGGAATGTGTGCCTCCAAGTGGACTTAGTTGATCATCTCTTCAATTCGGCCGAAAAGCGGCTGGCGCGGATCCTCCTGTTGATGGCCCGCTATGGGAAAGGCGGCAAACTGGAGCCGGTCATTCCGAAGATGACACAGGACACGCTGGCCTAGATGGTCGGCACCACGCGCTCCCGCATTAGTTTCTTTATGAATAAATTCCGGAAGCAGAGCGCCATTGACTACAAGAATGGCCACTTTCAGGTGCGGAACTTCCTCCTCAATATCCTTCTCTGTGACTAGTTCACCTTCATGAGGCTCCGTTGATTTCGAGCAAAGCGAGAGTGGAGTTGTCCGCCATCAGGATTCTTCAAACTGAGCAATTTTGACCAGACCAGAATAAGTATTGTGGGGTAGATGTAACGTCAACGCCCAGTGGATAGGTTTTTCATGCCTAACCGTAGGGTACGGGTCCACCATACAGCCATCTTAGGGCTTCTGCTCTTCTCAGCTTTAGCCATGCAAGGCTGCTTGGGCATTGTGTGGCTGGGTGCGGTTGGGATTGATGTGACTCGGACCAGTGACATTGAGTTCCAACCATTCGAGAACTCGTGGGTAGTTGCACCGCATGAGCGGCAGAAGCTGGGATTGGTAAAGAGCATCGCGGTGATGCCGTTCATCGGAGATCCGGTGATGGCCGAGCGATGGGCCGCTGTTTTTCGAGAAATGACCGATCTTCGTGTGGTGAGCCCATCCGACGCGACCCGGTATGGGGTATCCGACCACGGGCAGATAGGGACGGCACAGCGGATGAGCGATGAGTTTCACGAGGACTGTATGCTGATCGGAAAAGTGGCTGGTCAAGAGCCAAAGCAGAGTTTTGCCGGATTAAAGAAGAGTACATCGCAGAGGTTATACCTGCATCTGATGAGTCGCTCAGGGACCCTCATATGGAAGACCGAGCTGTCCTACACGATTGTAAAGGGGGGAAAGGAATTGGACGAGGAAATGGTGATGAAGGCACTCCTGACTCATGTGAGAGCACACGTGAAGGAGCTGGGGTTGGCTGAGTTGGGAGCGACAACCATGCAGGCTGCGTCACGGTTCGTGCTTGAGGGGTCCGACCATCACAGGGCACAATCGTTACCGGAGTTGGAGCGACCTTGACGGTCATAGCCATGCGTCACACACTCTTTAACTCGGCTGAAAAGTGGCTGGGCGCAGGTGCTGCTGTTAATGGCTCATTTTGGAAGAGAACGCAAGCCGAGAGGTCATTGCGAAGATCAGCCAGGACACGCTGGTTGAAATGGTCGGCACCACTCGTTTCCGCGGCGGTTTCTTCCTGAATAAGTTCCGCAACCTAGGCTTCATTGGCTACAATGGCAAGTTGCACTTGACCGGCTGGTTGCACATGCACAGTTCCCTCCTCAAAATCGGCCTCCACGACTAGCAGGTTACTCAGAAAGACTCCCATCGCTTTCACGCGCGCGGACCATCGACATTCTGGCGCGCCTTAAATAGTTTTTCCGCAGCCTGCTGTGAGTGCTGCTGGTCGTGGAAGGCATGTGATCCTCCCAGAGCGGCGCTTCATGGCCTCCGAAGCAGATATTGACGCCCGCCTGTGCGCGGGTGTAAAATTTTTTTTCAAATCAGCATTTTCTAGTACTCACTGCCATATACCCACACAAAAATTTGCCCAGAGTTCTCAGGAGCTTCTGGCCATGAAACGCAAAGACATCTCAACATTTCGTCCCCAGACATTCCTCAAACAGATCGGCAACGGCAAAACGACCCTGACGTGTCCCAAGAAGCAGGTTCTCTTTTCGCAAGGAGATACGGCCGATGCCGTATTCTATATCCAGGCCGGCAAAGTCAAACTCTCAGTCGTATCGCAGCAAGGCAAAGAAGCCGTCATCGCATTGCTGGAGAAGGGCAGTTTTTTCGGCGAAGGGTGTCTCGCCGGGCAACTGGTGTGCATGGCCTCGGCGACCACTCTAGAAGACTCCATTCTCGTGCGCATTGAAAGAACGGCGATGGTTCGTGTGCTCCACAACGAACCAGCCTTCTCCGAGATGTTCCTCACATATCTCCTAAGGCGTAACATTCGAATCCAAGAAGACTTGGTGGATCAACTCTTCAATTCAAGCGAGAAACGGCTGGCGCGGGTGCTGCTATTAATGGCCCATTTTGGGAAAGAAGGTAAGCCGGAGCCGGTCGTTCCGAAGATCAGTCAAGACACGCTCGCCGAGATGATCGGCACCACGCGCTCTCGCGTCAGTTTCTTCATGAATAAGTTCCGCAAACTGGGCTTTGTATACTACAATGGTGGGATGCACGTGCACAGTTCCCTCCTTAATATTATCCTCCACGACTAGCAGGGTACTGAAAAGACTGCCAGAGCTCTCACGTGCGCGGACCATCGACGTTCTCGCGCGCCACAATAGTTTTTCCGCAGCCTGCTAAGTTCCCCTTCTTGAGGCTTCGTCGATTTCGACCAGGGCGAGCGAGAAGTTGTTCCCCGTCTGGATTCTTCAAACTGAGCAATTTTGACCAGACTGCTTCCGTATAGTTACATAGATTTGACTAAAGATTATGGGCGGCTGGACTGATAGAGTTACGCGGGGTATCACATCGCCGATAAGTCAGGTACACTGTTGAAACCTCCCTCATACCGGGCCGCAGCGAACGAGAAATTCCGAGCTTCTGACGGTCTGGTGTGAATCTACCGCTGAGCAAGTTTCGTAAGGATCAACTGTCCAAGGGAGCGGTGCAGTTGCTGCTCATCCCAGCCTACTCGGCGGCGCTCGGTCTTCTGTTTCGCATTAGACATCGACAGACACGTTGGCCTTGAGACCTTCGTCTCGAACCGACCGACGCGCTTGGCAAGAATTGCCGAAGAGGGGCAATCCAAGCCGCCACCTTGGTTGCAAACTGGTTCGCGAGACTTCGCCTCTAACAGGATGCTGAAAAAGTACGCCAGCCTCTTAAGCGCACGACGGGCACGTCGAGCGCGACAGGCACGACGTGCAAGCCCTGGTTTCGAGTGTCCCGCCATTCCTGCAAGCTTCGCGGACTCGTGCGGCTATCCTGCGGGAGTGATCTTCTGTTGTGCCACAGGGGCGGAGCATCGAAGTTCTCGCGTGCCACCATGTTTTCCCGCGACCTGCTAAGAAAGAGACCTCACACGTGAAGGTAAGCAGCAAGATCACTCTCGGAAGCTTGCTCCATTTCGGGGCTAGCTTCCCCGAAAACGACTTGGCGGAAAAGTACGCCGGTGGCGAGCCACCGCTGCGTTCGGAACTATACAGTGGCGACCAGATGGAGCTGCATGGCAAGACCCTTGCCGGCCTACACCGGTTGAGTTTGGGGAAGGCTCCGGACCAGTTGCTGAGCAGGCTGGCTGAGAATGAAGGCGTCCTGATAGGAGTCCGCGATCTGTTGGCAGAGGCGGTAAAGGCGAACCGCCGGATTACGCCGGCCGGGGAATGGCTGCTCGATAACTTCTATCTCATCGAAGAGCAGATTCGCATGGCCAAGAGACATTTGCCCAAGGGGTACAGTCGGGAACTGCCTTGCTTACTTAATGGCTCAACGGCTGAACTTCCGCGCGTGTATGACATCGCGCTCGAAACGATCTCGCACGGCGATGGACGAGTCGATCCGGGAAGCCTCCGCAGTTTCGTTGCCGCCTATCAAACTATTACCGACCTCACGTTAGGGGAATTATGGGCTATCCCGATCATGCTCCGCCTGGCGCTGATCGAGAATCTTCGGCGCGCGGCAACGCGAATCGCCGCCCAAAGGATCGACCGCAATCGTGCCGACTACTGGGCGGATCAGATGATGGAAATCGCAGAGAAGGATCCGAAAAGTCTGATTCTGGTGATCGCGGACATGGCGCGGTCGAGCCCTCCGATGGCGAGTGCGTTTGTGGCCGAGCTCGCGCGCCGGTTGCAAGGACAGAGCCCCGCGTTGGCATTGCCGCTCACCTGGATCGAGCAGCGACTCTCCGAGTCAGGCCTGACGATTGAACAGTCGGTGCAGTCGGAAAATCAGCAGCAGGCCGTCGACCAGGTCTCTATCAGCAACAGCATCGGTAGTCTCCGATTTCTAGGAGCGATGGACTGGCGCACGTTCGTTGAGACGATGAGTGTGGTCGAACAGACGCTGCGTGAGGATCCCGCTGCAGCCTACCGCAGGATGGATTTTGCCACTCGTGATCGCTACCGTCACGTGGTGGAGAAGATGGCGAGGAGCAGCCGGCTCTCGGAACGCGAAGTGGCGCGCCACGCGATCCACCTGGCGCAGCAGGGCGCGAGCGAGAGCGGCGGTGGAGCTCGAGAGGCCCATGTTGGTTTCTACCTGATCGACAAGGGAGTGACCCAGCTCGAACTGACGGCGGCGGTGCGCCTTTCCATATCTAACGCGCTTCAGCGAACGAGCGGCAAGTTTCCGTTGCTCCTCTACGTCGGCACGATCGTCTTGATGACGGGGGTTTTCACCGGCGGCTTATTGGCACTGACGTATGCCGAGGATGAGGAGGGTTGGCTACTCGCACTGGTCGGTCTTCTGTCACTACTCTGTACCAGCCAACTGGCGGTCGCGTTGGTGAATTGGCTTGCGACAGTGTTGGTGACACCGCATGCGCTGCCGCGAATGGATTTTTCCGAGGGCATCCCCCCGGAATCGCGCGCGCTAGTCGTGGTCCCGACTATATTGAGCAGCGTTGAAAACATCGAGGCGCTCATCGAGGCGCTCGAAGTCCGGTTCCTGGCCAATCGAGACGACCACTTGCACTTCGGCCTGTTGACCGATTTTCGAGACGCGCCTCAGGAAACACTTCCGGATGACGAGCCCTTGTTGAGGCTGACCCAGAAGAGGATCGAAGAGCTGAATGGAAAGTACAGAGAAGCGACTTGCGATGCGTTCTTTTTGTTTCATCGCCCGCGTCTTTGGAATCCTGGGGAGCAGCTCTGGATGGGGTACGAGCGGAAACGAGGCAAGCTTGCGGATTTGAATGCACTTCTGCGCGGCGGCACCCAGAGTAAAACAGGGGATCGCTTTGCGCTCGTCGTCGGTGAGACTGCGGTGCTGTCGAACGTGCAATATGTGATCACCCTCGACACGGACACACATCTGCCGCGTGATGCGGCGCGGCAGTTGGTGGGTGCGATGGCGCATCCGCTGAATCGTGCGCGGTACGACGAACACAAGCAGCGGGTCTGCGAGGGATACGGCATCCTGCAGCCACGCGTTGCCGTGAGCCTCCCAAGCACGAACCGATCGCACTATGCGCGGCTCAACGGGATTGAGCCAGGTATCGATCCCTATACGCGCGCTGTCTCCGATGTATACCAGGACCTGTTCAGTGAAGGCTCGTTCATCGGCAAGGGGATCTATGAGGTTGATGCATTTGAACGGGCACTCGCGGGCCGTTGTCCCGAGAACCGGATTCTCAGCCACGATCTTCTGGAAGGGTGCTACGCGCGGGCGGGGCTGTTGAGCGATGTGCAGTTGTACGAGGCGACTCCCTCTTGCTACAGCGTGGACGTGAGCCGGCGGCACCGCTGGATCCGTGGGGATTGGCAGCTTGCGGGGTGGCTCCTGCCGCGCGTTCCCGGTCCTGGAACGCGGCGTCAGAAGAATCCGATCTCTGGTCTCTCTCGATGGAAGCTCTTCGACAACCTTCGACGTAGTCTCGTACCTTCAGCATTGACCGTCCTGTTGTTGCTCGGCTGGACGACCTTGTCGCCGTTCTGGTTTTGGTCCTTGGCGGTGATCGGAATCCTCCTGATTCCCCCTGTGCTTGCCGCTATTTTGGATCTGTGTCAGAAACAGGAGGATATGTTGCCGGAGCAGCATTTCGCCGCCGCGCTACGCTCGGCCGGTCGGCATATTGTTCAGACGATACTGACGGTCACGTTCCTTCCCTACGAGGCGTTCTTCAGTTTGAATGCGATTGTGCGTACGACCTGGCGAATGCTGGTCACGAGTACACGACTGCTAGAATGGAGTCCGTCAAGCGATCTGGATCGCGGTCGCCGCGCAGACCTGGTCACTTACTGTCGGACGATGTGGATTGCTCCCGTTCTTGCCACGGCCACGGTGATCTATCTGACACTGACGGAATCGGGCGCGTTAGGTGTGGCGCTGCCCTTCCTGGGCCTCTGGTGTGCTTCCCCTGCGATCGCGTGGTGGATCAGCCGGCCGATCACTCGACGCGAAGCTTGTCTGACGGATGACCAGACTCTCTTTCTCCGGAAGCTTGCCCGAAAGACCTGGGCGTTCTTCGAGCAGTTCGTCGGTCCGGAAGATCATTGGCTTCCGCCGGACAACTATCAAGAACATCCCGTTGCCGTGGTCGCGCATCGCACTTCGCCGACCAACATGGGACTCGCGCTGCTCGCCAACCTGTCCGCGTACGACTTCAGCTACATTTCGGCTGGACAACTTATCGAACGTACGACGCAGGCGCTTCTTACGATGGAATCGTTGGAACGGCACCGAGGTCACTTCTACAACTGGTACGACACGCAATCACTGAAACCGTTGCTGCCGACCTACGTCTCAACAGTGGACAGCGGAAATCTTGCAGGCCATCTGCTGACACTGCGGGCGGGTCTGCTCGCAGTCCCCGATCAGAAGATCCTGGGGTCGCGATTCTTTGACGGGCTCAGCGATACACTCAAGGTCCTCGAGGTTACTGTAGGGGAAGCCCCTCCGGCCCAGCTCGCTCAATTTCAAAAGCATCTGGAAGCTGCCTACGAATCCCTGCCGACTACGCTCACGGCAGCGCGGCTCTGCCTTGACCGGTTGGCGACAACCGCCGAGGAGATGCTCGCTGGTCTGAAGGCTACTTCCGAGGGCCAAGCGACCTGGTGGGCGCGCGCACTCGCCCGGCAATGCCAGGACGCCCTCGCTGACTTCATGTTTCTCGCGCCGTGGGTCTTGCTGTCGCCTTCACCGAATAGGCTCGGCCAATCTGGCGATATCGACGAGATCCCCACGCTGCGCGAATTGGCAAGACTTGACGTGGTGTGTCTCCCGGCAATCGAACAGCGATTGGGCTCGGAGGCGACGCACGAGGAAAGCCAATGGATCAGCGAGCTGCAACGACTTATTGCGAAAGCCAGCCACCGTGCCAGAGAAAGGATTGAGGCCGTCGAAGGACTTGCACGTCAGGCCAGTCGCTTCGCCAGCATGGAATATGATTTCCTGTTCGATAATGGCTGTCATCTGCTGGCGATCGGCTATAACGTCGGCGAGCGCCGTCGGGACTCGAGTTACTACGATCTGCTGGCTTCGGAGGCGAGATTGTGCAGTTTCGTGGCGATTGCGCAGGGACAACTGCCGCAGGAAAGCTGGTTTGCTCTCGGCCGTCTCCTCACAACCGCCGGTGGGGGGCCGGTGCTCATCTCGTGGAGCGGGTCGATGTTCGAGTACCTCATGCCGCTGTTGGTGATGCCGACCTACGACAACACGCTGCTCGACCAGACCTGTAAGGCGGCGGTGGAGAGACAGATCGAGTATGGAAGGCAGCGCGGCGTCCCGTGGGGCGTTTCCGAATCAGGCTACAACTCGATCGACGGTCATCTCAACTACCAATACCGCGCATTTGGCGTGCCAGGCCTGGGACTCAAACGCGGACTTGCCGATGATGTGGTCATTGCGCCTTATGCCTCAGCGCTCGCGCTGATGGTGGCGCCCGAGGAGGCGTGCCTGAACCTGCAGCGACTCGCAGCGGAGGGGCTCGAAGGACCATTCGGTTTGTATGAAGCGATTGACTACACTCCTTCCCGTCTTCCGCGCGGACAATCGAGCGCGATCGTTCGGTCCTATATGGCCCATCACGAGGGGATGAGTTTGCTCTCTCTGACCTATCTGATCCTGGACCGTCCGATGCAGAAGCGATTCGAATCTGATCCGTTGTTCCAGGCAACCACTCTGTTGCTTCAGGAGCGGATTCCAAAGGCTACGGCATTCTATTCGCACACCGCCGAGCTCTCCGACTTACGTACGACCTCCGGGGATGCAGAGATGTCGGTGCGTCGGTTCAGCAGCCCTCACACGCCGATTCCAGAAGTGCACTTATTGTCGAACGGCCGATACCACGTGATGATCACGAACGCGGGAGGTGGGTACAGTCGTTGGAAGGATCTCGCCGTCACACGTTGGCGTGAAGACAGCACTTGCGACAACTGGGGTACGTTTTGTTACATCCGCGACGTGACGAACGGGGAGTTTTGGTCAACGGCCTATCAGCCGACGCTCAAGCCAACGAAGAACTACGAAGTCATCTTTACTGAGGGGCGGGCTGAGTTTCGCCGCCGCGACCACGATGTTGAGACGCATACCGAGATCGTGGTGTCGCCGGAAGATGATATCGAACTGCGTCGAATCCGCATCACCAACGGCTCGCGAACCAGCCGAACGATCGAGATCACGAGTTACGCGGAAGTCGTGCTCGCATCATCCGCCGCGGATGCGCTGCATCCGGCGTTCAGTAATCTCTTTGTTCAGACCGAGATCATTCGCGAGCGGCAAGCGATCCTTTGTACGCGCAGGCCCCGATCCCTCGACGAGCATTCGCCATGGATGTGTCATCTCATGGCCGTGCATGGAGCAAACATCGGAACGATGTCCTACGAAACGGACCGCCTGCAGTTCATTGGCCGCGGCCGGACTGCCGCTGATCCACAAGCCATGAGCGGCTCCGGCGCGCGACAAGGGACGCTCGATGCTACGGCGCTTTCTGGCAGCGAGGGCTCCGTGCTCGATCCGATTGTCGCCATCCGGTGTCGGATCACGCTCGATCCGGAGGAATCGGCTACGATTGATATGGTATCCGGCATCGGCGACACCCGCGACGTCTGCCTGGGCCTGGTCGAGAAATACCACGACCGGCGTCTCGCCGATCGTGTTTTCAATCTGGCTTGGACCCATAGCCAGGTGGTCATGCGGCAACTGAATGCCACGGAGGCCGACGCGCAACTCTATGGCCGCCTGGCCAACTCTGTCCTCTACGCGAATTCCTCCCTGCGGGCTGATCCGAGCGATCTGATCAAAAACCGCCGAGGGCAATCCGGGCTCTGGGGGTACGCTATTTCAGGCGATTTGCCGATCGTGCTCCTGCAAATCGGAGATCCGGCCAATATCGATCTGGTGCGCCAGCTCGTACAGGCCCACGCGTATTGGCGCTCCAAGGGGTTAGCCGTGGACCTGGTGATCTGGAACGAAGACCACGCCGGTTACCGGCAACTACTCCACGAACAAATCATGGGGTTGATTGCCGCGGGTCTCGAAGCACACGTGATGGATCGACCGGGCGGCATCTTCGTCCGCCCTATTGACCAAATATCGAGCGAGGACCGCATTCTATTGCAATCGGTAGCCCGTGCCATTCTCACCGACAATCGGGGATCACTGGCGGACCAGATCGCGCGTCGCAGCTATGTGGAAGTCACCGTACCGCGCGTGACGCCAACCAGGACCCGCCGCTCCGAACCCTTGCCATCCGCTGCGTTGCCGCGCACCGATCTTACCTTTTTCAACGGGCTGGGAGGATTCACGCCTGACGGGCGCGAGTATGTCATCACGACCTCGCACGGCCATGTGACGCCGGCGCCGTGGGTGAATGTCCTGGCGAATCGACACTTTGGCACCGTCATCTCGGAGAACGGCCAGGCCTACACCTGGAGCGAGAACGCCCACGAATTCCGTCTCACTCCATGGCAAAACGAGCCGGTAAGTGACGCGAGCGGAGAAGCATTGTTCCTCCGTGACGAAGAGAGGGGCCACTTCTGGTCTCCCACGCCGCTGCCCAGCCGCGGGGCGACACCGTACGTCAGCCGGCACGGTTTCGGTTATAGTGTCTTCGAGCATACGGAGCGCGGCATCCGCTCAGAGCTGTGGGTGTACGTGGCCCTGGATGCGCCGATGAAGTTTATGGTGCTCAAGGTGCGGAACGAGTCAGGCCGATCGCGCAAGCTGTCCGCGACGGGCTACATGGAATGGGTGCTGGGAGATCTTCGGCCAAAATCGGTGATGCACGTCGTGACCGAAGTGGACCCCAATAGCGGCGCAGTCTTCGCTCGCAATCCCTATCACACAGAGTTTGCCGGGCGGATTGCCTTCTTCGACGTGGACGAGACGACTCGGACCATCAGTGGCGACCGGACTGAATTTATTGGGCGTAACGGCACGCTTCGCAATCCGGCCTCGATGACCCGGGTGCGACTGTCGGGCAAAGTGGGAGCTGGCCTCGATCCCTGCGCCGCGATCCACGTTCCATTCGAGCTGGCCAGTGGGCAAGAGCGCGAGATCATCTTCAGGCTCGGGGTTGGGCGGGACGCCGAAGATGCCGGGAACCTGGTGCGTCGCTTTCGAGGATCTGCCGCCGCGCGCGGTGCGCTCGAGGCAGTGTGGCAGTACTGGAAGCACACGCTCGGCGCCGTGCATGTGAAGACGCCCGACCAGTCACTGAACGTGTTGACCAATGGCTGGCTCTTGTATCAAACGCTCGCGTGCCGTCTGTGGGCGCGGAGCGGATACTATCAATCGGGGGGCGCCTTCGGTTTCCGCGATCAACTTCAAGATTCGATGGCGCTCATCCATACTCAGCCGCATCTTATGCGGGAGCACCTCCTGCTCTGCGCGGCCCGACAGTTTCAAGAAGGCGATGTCCAGCACTGGTGGCATCCCCCTTCTGGCCGGGGAGTGCGTACGCACTGTTCGGATGATTACCTCTGGCTGCCCCTGGCGACATGTCGCTACGTGCTGAGCACTGGGGACAGTGGGGTCTTGGATAATGAACCCATCCACTTCGTCGAAGGCCGCCCGGTCAACCAGGATGAGGACTCGTATTATGATTTACCGGGCCGGTCTGAGAAAGCGGCCAGTTTGTACGAACACTGTGTGCGAGCCATTCTGAAAGGCCTCGCACGAGGGGAGCACGGTCTCCCGCTCATCGGCTCCGGTGACTGGAATGACGGCATGAATATGGTCGGCGCACAAGGCAGAGGCGAGAGCATCTGGTTGGGGTTTTTCCTGTATGAAGTGCTCATGCAGTTTACGAAGGTTGCACGCCTGCGACGAGACCTGTCCTTCGCTGAACGTTGTCAGAGGGAGGCGGCTGACCTGCGCCAGAATATCGAGCTGCATGGTTGGGATGGTGAGTGGTATCGCCGTGCCTACTTTGACGATGGCTCGCCGCTTGGATCGGGGAGTAATCCTGAATGTCAGATCGATTCAATTGCGCAAAGCTGGTCGGTTCTATCTGGAGCGGGGGATCCCACGCGCTCGTGCATGGCCATGGATGCGGTGGATCGGCGACTCGTTCGCCGGGACCACGCGCTGATCCAACTGTTGGATCCGCCGTTCGATAAATCGACTTCGAATCCTGGCTATATCAAAGGGTATGTCCCAGGGGTGAGAGAGAATGGGGGGCAGTATACGCATGCGGCGATCTGGGCGGCGATGGCGTTTGCCGACTTGGGAGACAGGCGGCGCGCGTGGGAACTGTTGGCCATGATCAACCCGGTAAACCATGCGCAATCTCCGGAGGGGGTCGCGATCTACAAAGTAGAACCGTACGTTGTCGCGGCCGATGTCTATGCGGGCTCGCCGCACAGCGGCCGTGGTGGATGGACGTGGTATACGGGTTCGGCATGCTGGATGTACCGGCTTATCTTGGAATCACTCCTCGGGTTGAGGCTGGAAGTGGACAAGCTACGCTTTGTTCCCTGCCTCCCTGCGGAGTGGAAGGGATTTACCTTGCACTACCGGTACAGGGAAACGCTCTACCATATCACCGTCCTACAAGTCAGCGCCGGGAACGGCGAAATGAGCGTGGCCGTCGATGGCGTGGAGCAACCAGACAAGGTTATTCTCCTTGTAGACGATAATCAGGAACACTCGGTTGAGGTGAAAATACAGGCCGCAGACAGTTGACTGCGAGTAACGGCATACGCCAAATCAGCAAGTGCTGTGCAGGGGACTCGAGTATCTATTTGAATGAGTTCCCGCAGAATCATTGAAGTATCCAGGCAGCGCTGAATACCGCTTGACCAGCCCCTCCATGGCGTCTAGCATAGGGCTGTGCTGTATCGAGCCTCGCTGACTGTCTTATCCCTCGCGCCGTTTGCTTCCTGCCTGCGCGTTTGATTCCCCAGTCTCCGCCGCTCCTATAACAGAGTGTTTCTCAAGTGCTGCAATCATTAATCGTGACCACCAGGACCGAAGCTGTTCGGTTCCATAGGGACAAGCTAGTTAAAGGACATGCAGCGGACTTCTCGGCACAATCCCCCAACTTATAAAGGAGAGACGTGATGACACAAGAAGAACAAATCACGAAGATGAAGAAAGCGATCACTCAGGCTATAAAGGTCATGGGCGACCGGTTTGGATCGACGGAAGGAGACGTTGAGAGGGCTATTGATGAGCTGAAGGCGTCCATGCTGACGGCGCCGGCCGCAGTGGCGCAGCCTCCTCAGAGTACGGTAGCCGTGACCGCCGTGGTGTAGTGGCTGCAAGCAAGGATTGAATAACACGATCATCGTCTTGAATAAGGGGCGATGCTGGCTATCGCGCAATCTGAGAGGATGCGGGCGAGTCCGGGGTGTATTCGTCGAGGAGCCGTCTAGGCCATGGGCAATCAGTACCAGGGGGGATAGTATGAAGAACACCACGCAAGTCTATGTGCTGACGCTGAATGCACTGTCGAGAAAAACAGTTCGACTCTGGACGGGATCGAGCATCCATTCGTTGCGGCATTGCTCCAGCAAGAAAATTGATCGGACGCTGGCGGAGATGCAGCAGCATGTGGATGATTTGCAGCGCGCCATTAGCGTGCCGGCGACGGGTGGATCGTATTCCATCAATCGCGCTCGATAACGTGCCGCTGTCGGCTGAACATACTCACAGAGAAAGAGGACAGCCATCATGCCGGACTATGCAAAAAATAAGAAGGTTCATGCTGCAGGCAAGCTGCCCGGCGGACCGTCGGGGATACCCATGGACGGCGATCTCACATGCAG
This sequence comes from Nitrospiraceae bacterium, assembly GCA_036004925.1. Lineage (GTDB taxonomy): Bacteria > Nitrospirota > Nitrospiria > Nitrospirales > Nitrospiraceae > Palsa-1315. The sequence goes on from DASYRC010000021.1 coordinate 56,053, forward strand.
CGAATCCCAGATTGAGGACATACTCTCTGAGGGCGAGTCCAGTAGACCTATGAGCAAGAGCGACAAGGGCCTTCATCCGAAACGCCAGCCGAAGTCCTCCCAGTAAGGAGCCCGGAGTGAGCTGGGGTGTGGGCCTTCCTGAACTGCCGAATCTGCGGTTATTTCACTCTCCTCTGCGGCAGGCAGAAGAATCATGCGAAGAGTTCATACCTGGTTCGTCTCGCTGTCCCACATGGTCACCATCGACGCTTCACGAAACGGCTGATGGTCCTTGGCAGGGCGGTGGAGCATGCTGTGCCGATCTCATGACAGAGGAGCAGCTGCATGACAGAACAAAGGACTGATGTCAGGATTCGTTGGCCTCTTCCGACCCACGATTATTGGTCCACCCCCTTCGCTGAATCGTTGCTGCAGCATCTGGATCTTTGCCCCGGAATGTCCATTCTCGATATTGCCTCCGGCCACGGGATTCCGGCCTTCCACCTGGCAGAACAAGTGGGGCCCACGGGACAGGTCTTGGCTATAGATCTCAGTGGGAGTCAGGTCGAGAGCGCGCGAGCGATCCAAGGAGAGCAACTCCCGTGGCTGCGGTTCGATTGTCTGGATATGCGTGCTCTGCCTCCGCGCCTGCCTTGTTTCGACCGCATCACCGGCAATCTCTCCGTCATGTTTTTCCGTCCCAACCGTTTCGAAGCCGTCCAAGGATTGGTGAAGCATCTCAAGCCAGGAGGTCAGATGGTGTTGACCTTTCCTTCGCTCGGCACGTTCGATTCACTCTGGCGTCGGATCGATCAGGAAATGGCGGTCCGTGGTTTCCTGGTGGAACGCCGTCGGTTGGAAGCCCATCTTGCCGAACGGCCGTCAGCAGAAGACGTTCGTGGATGGCTGGATCGGCTTCATCTCGCGCGCATTGCTGTGACCGAATATCCGTTGGACGTGGCGACTGGTGCTGGTCCGGCGTTTCTTCACCACTCACTGCTCCGGGGCGGTTTTCTCGATGATGTCTACGAATGTTTCGAGGATCGGCGGCTGGCGGATGAGGTCATGACAAGGGTCTCGGAATATGTAGGGAGCTTCACGCCGCTGATTGCGCAGCGTTGCGTGTTATCGGGGTGGAAACCATAGGGCGGTAGGCTGTACCTGGTTGTTCACGTGCGAAGGAATCGCTAGTCGAGCGACGTCTCTGTCAAAACCGGTATCCAACTTCTACGACGTACATGTCTACGCCGAGACTGGACGGTCCGTACAGGCCGGCATCGGAGAAGTGTTGGACGCGAATGCCAGTATAGGCGTGAGAAAATGGATTGACGCGAACGCCTATGGTCGCGACGATTTGTACCGGACCCCCGAAATCTTGCATGCCGAACTTATGGTTGCTGAAGAATCCTGCCCCAACTCCGGCGTCGAAGGTGACAAGTCCCCTCCAGCCGTTCAGCGCAAGATCAGGCACGGCCGTCATCATCAGACCGCTCTCATTTGCGCCTGTCAGTAGCCCCGCGCTTGCGATCAGTCTCGATTCTAGACTCCACGTGCTCTCACCGAGCGGCCGGGACCAGGGGAGCTTGATGACCGCTGCGACGTCAGTTAGGTGGAAATAGTATTGTTGCTCTTTCCCCATCAGGGGGACTTTTTCACCGAAGCCAATGCGAGGGCCGATGCTCAGGAGGGCCATCTCTCCTGCAAGGCTCGGTGTGCAGATCACTGTGGAAAGCCAGAGGGTGAGCAGTAGATTCAGGAGGCGTGGATGTCGGTAGTGGCGCATGTGCGGTCTCTCGATGACCACGAGTAGTGTGACACGGTTCCATGATTCCTCCAATTATTCTCGTCTATTTACATCGACAGTTTGCTGCGTGTGGCGCACAACAAGGCGGGCATTTTTACTCTCGTATAGGTGTGACCGCAACAGCGCTCTGGAGGGCAACTGCCGCATCAGAAAGACACATGGGTGTAATCGGTTTGAGGTTTCGACCAAGTGGAGTCGCGACAGACTACGTGTCGTTCGCTACGGCACATTGAATGTGAGGCATGAGGAACGGAGTAGGACGTGAAGGGGCGCTTCAACCGAAGCGCCCCTTCTGCAGCTACAGCTTGCTGGCGTTTTGTTAGAAGCGACCGCGTCCGCCGCGATCTCCACCGCCACCGCCACCGCCGAAACGCCCACCGCCGCCGCCACCACCGCCAGTGCGGGGTTCTTGTGGCTTGGCTTCATTGACAGTCAGGGGACGTCCGTCCATCTGTGAGCCGTTTAACGCGGTAATCGCGGCCTTGGCTTCTTCCTGTGTGGCCATCTCCACGAAGCCGAAACCTCGCGATTGCCCGGTGAACTTGTCCGTGATCACACGCGCAGACTCGACGGTGCCGTGCGCGGCGAAGAGGGTGGTGAGCTGTGATTCAGTTGCCGCATAGGGCAACCCGCCGACATATAGTTTTGAACCCATGGGGGTTCCTCCTTCTGAAATTGATATTGTTTGAGACTCGAGAACGCACACACGAGGGGAAGGAACGGGCCGAAGACGCGAACGGTGTAGCGGCTTGGGTCGAGCTTCCGGTCAGATTCTCGGTAACAACAATATCGGTGATGGGCCGTTCCATTTGCTGTTTCATGCGAGGCCCACCGCGTGAAACAGGGACATACTATCAGAGGCGCAGCTGAAAAGCTATAGTCCTGATTTCCGACATTTTTCGGCGTCGGCACGACTAGGGGTGGATTGTGTGGATAGGTCGAGGATCGAGGTTGCCATCTGGTGCGAGAGGGTTAGCCCACATTATTCAATAATGGGGGCGTCACGAAATCACTGAGCGGCGTCTTGAGACCTGCGCGCGGAGCCTTGAGGCGTGCTCCTGCAGTACGTTGAAGGTCCGAGGGACGAGCCCGCTGGCCGAAGGCATGTCGCAGTGGCGGATCGGCGATTACCGCAGAAGTGTTCATGAACAATGCTGGTTAGGGGCACCGTCCTACACATCTGCATTGCCGGTGGGACCGGGGCCGGGCCAGATGAGGTAAGGTGGCTTTTTCATCGTCTCAGCTGAACGCGGGTAGAGACGTTGGGCATAACTGTAGGCGTCTTCTTGCGCCACCAAGCAAGTGGCTGCGGCGAGGTGGTTGGATACGACGCGGAATGTCCCTCGATCATCCGCTGCGATGGTTGCCATGTAGAGGGCACAGGAAAAGCTCCCCTCTTTTGACCAGGCTGTGCTGATCAAGAGGTGCGATCCATCTGGAAAGGTCATGATCGGGTCCAAGTTGGTACGGCCCATGTGTTCTCCTTTTCCGTGACATGTGCGATCTTATACGGCCTGGTTCGCGTAGGGGGTCACATAGAGCCTGAGGAGGTGTCCATCCCATTTGGTTCCTTCAAGGGCGACCACGGCGTTCAAGGCCTGTTCGCCGGACCCCATTTCAACGAATCCGTATCCGGCGGATTTTCCCGTATGTTTGAATCGGACCACATAAGCTCTGGCGACTAGACCGTAGGAGGTGAAGAGGCCCCGTAGCGCACAGTCCGAAATCGTGTCCGGGAATCCTCCCACGTACAGGACCCGCTTCCCCATCGAGATTCCTTTCGTGACGTGTTAGTTCGTCCGAGCGAGCGAGTCCTCGACATTTGGGCCTGTCCGCAACGATGTCGATAGTCCCAGTGAGTAGAACCCTATGATGAGCCATTTCGAAGGGTCGAAGTGGTACCAACGAGGACCGTTTCGGTAATCGGTCGGATACATGTGATGGTAATTATGGTACCCCTCGCCAAGTGTCACGAGGGACACAAGCCAGCTATCCCGGCTGGAGTCTGACGTTCCGTGTGGCTGCTGTCCCCACAAATGGCAGACGGAGTTGATGCAAAACGTCGAATTGAGCACCGCGAATGTGCGTCCCACACCGGCGAGAAGAAAACAGCCTACCCCACCCAACACGCCGTTGTAGAGGAAGCCGATGAGAAAAGTGCCAGCCAGGCCCGCAAGGACCAGGAGGGGATAGTACTTGTGTTGCCAGATCGCGACGGGATCGTTCGCGACGCGCGTCGCATATTTCGGATCGGCGTACTGATCGGGGATAAAGAGCCATCCGCAGTGGCTATGCCAGAATCCCCGTTGCGCATTGTACAGGTCCTCTTCCTCGTCACAGTGCGCGTGGTGACGCAGATGATCGGACGCCCATTTAATGGCGGAATTCTGAAGTGCGCAGGCGCCCGCGATCAAGAGTGCACCTTTGACCCAGTTCGGGCAGTCAAAGCTTCGATGGGCCATCAGTCGATGGTAGCCGACCGTGATGCCCAGCCCACTGATGATATAGAGCAGTCCAAACAGCGACCAGTCCAGCCAGGAGTAGTGGTAGAGATATCCATAGAGAGGGACCCCGATCACAGCACCCATGGCAATGGCGCAAAAGAGTATGCCAGTCCAGACCGTGTGTCGCCGCTGGCTGATGGGGATCGGTACACCCCTGGGGGTGATGGCGAACGCTGATGATCGTGGAGTCATGCGTTGTTGCACCATTTGGCTCATAGGCCTCTTCTCTAGGGTAACTGTGTTGTGGCCTTAGGTGGCCAGTATGCACTGCATTTCGATTCGATCAAGGTCTGTACCGTCATTCGTTGTCTGCCGATTGTGCAATCGGACAGGGTGAAGTGCGGTACGGACTGGTGCTGTTCGGCGGTCTCCCTGAAGAGACTTGTGTGCGGAGCAGGGCGGAAACTAGAGCATCGATCGCGCAGAATCTAGAGGGAGGGAATGAAGGCGCGAGGGATAGAGTAGTGACCGGACTTCTTCTGGAGCTACCATAGCACAGTCTGGCTAGGATAGCGACCGCGTCAGTCTCTCATGACATGATAATAGCCCAATACCTTGAAAGTAGAGGTCAATTTTCCCTCACGGCCAATCGGGATCTTTTCAAGAGAGTTGACGCCAGAAGGGGCTTGCTGTACGATGAATCCCACATCGTTGTCGCAGTAGTCCGGCGGCACGGCTGTATACACCATAACGGACTTCGCGATCGCATCGCGACCAGGTCCTGTCGGAGTTGATGCCCATCTGGTTTCTCTTCCCTCGGTTCTCTGATCCCGTCTTAATGCGATCACACTGAAAGGATAGTGCATTGCATACCTCTGTTCATACGAGTTTTCATACGCTTGGTCTATCTGAACCGCTCTTACGGGATTTGACGGCAGCGGGCTTACTGGTTCCCACTCCCATTCAAGCTCAGGCCATTCCACCCGCCCTTGAGGGTCGGGACGTCATCGGTTGTGCACAGACCGGTACCGGGAAGACGGCCGCGTTTGTTGTCCCTATAATCGAACGGCTTGCGGTCCTGCCTAAAGGTCAGCCGCAGGCGTTGATTCTCGCACCGACTCGGGAATTGGCGTTGCAGATTTTTGGTTCAATCGAGAAGCTTGGTCGAAGCCTCCACCTCTCTGCCACCGTCATCGTCGGAGGGAGCGATATGCAGGCCCAAATCAGAGGATTGCGGCAGCGGCCCGATATTCTGGTTGCCACACCGGGGCGTTTGCTGGACCATATGTGGAACGGGACGATCAATTTGGTCCCGATTAAAATTTTGGTACTCGATGAAGCCGACCGTATGCTCGATATGGGATTTGCGCCACAGATTAATCAGATTCTTGACGCGTTGCCGGTGGAGCGACAGACGTTACTGTTTTCCGCCACGATTCCGGCGGATGTCACCCGCCTGGTTCAAGCGAGCCTGAACAGTGCCGTGCATGTGATGGTGACGCCGCCCTCGACGACGGCTGATGGTGTGACCCAGGCGTTGCATCATACGACTTCCCAGGAGAAGCCGAATCTGTTGGTGTCGTTGCTGGGGGCGGAGCGAGGAACCGTCCTCGTATTCGCTCGGACAAAGAATCGGGTCGATCGACTCGGTCAGACACTTGAGCAGGCCGGTCACTGCGTCGCGGTCATCCACGGAGACCGAAGTCTGCCCCAGCGCCTCCGTGCTCTCGACGGATTTAAACGAGGACAGGTCAGAATTCTCGTCGCGACGGATATCGCAGCCCGCGGGATTGACGTGGCAAATATCGGACACGTAGTGAATTATGATATGCCGAATTGTCCGGAGGACTATATTCATCGTATTGGACGAACAGCCAGGATGAAGATGACCGGACGAGCCACCAGTTTCGTGACCTTCGAGGAACGTGATCAGTTGCGTGCAATCGAAACGTTGTTGGGGCATGCTGTGCCGTTGGCAGAAGGAAGCCGCTCCCCCAATGATCGTCCGCACTTGAAAGTGACTGAAGGTCCCAGTGGTGACCGTCAAAGGCGGGGGGGCCGAGTCGAGGACCGGCGCCAGCATCAGCCGATTTCCCCGTCGTACCTGAGGGGGGCTAGGTTTCTTAGGACGGAGTCTAACGGCTAAGGAGATGTCAGCGACGCTTGTCTACTGACTGGTAAAGAATTCTGGGCGATCAGAGGGCTATCATCATGTCAAACCCGAAGGCTGAGGGGCTGTACACGGTGAAGAGATGTGTGAGAATTCCAGACGGCAGGAAGGTCAGGTTTCTTAATGACGGACGCGAAGGGATCACCGACGGGCTGACGGAATTGGTAGTCGGCCATGGCCGCAATCCTGATAGCCGTACCCAATATCGCAGTAACGTCGGAGATCCCGACCGGACACTTGCAATTGAGGACGATTTGCTGGTCCTGACTGATCAGGATGGCGTGGTGATAATGGTGAAACAGAAGGGCGAGTATCGCCGCATGGTTACCCAACAGCTGCAAGCAGTGTTTGCCGCTGATCGCATTGTGGAAGCGGCGTAAGACGGTAGTACTGTGATGCGCGGGCTCGCGATTACGTTATCCCTAATACAGTGGCTCTTGTGGACCCCACTGAAGCCCGGCCAAATCTGGATCCTCTCCCTCTGTGTTCAGGGGGCGAGCGGGCTTCTCGGTCTTGCGCTGTTCTCGACGGGCGTCTTTCTCGCGCCGCTGAATTTGCTTCGCTTTCTCGCGGTCTCGTTTTGCGATGGTCGTTTTTCCTGCTCGTCCGATGGTGCCCTCCTTAGCCTGGCGACTCGTAGTGAGTCACCAATCGCCTGCAGTATATGATCCTGTCCCCGCTATAGTTGCGACGATTCCGTCGATCCATGACGTCTCTTGCTGCTTAAGTCAGGAGCATGGCTGGTGGTCTTGGCTTCTCGTTCAGCTGTGCGGGAGCGAGTGCCCTGGCCAAACCCACGGCTTGCCATGTTCGACGCTTGCCGGCGGATATCTTCCATTGAGGTCGTCAAACTTGTATCAAGAGGATTGGGAAGGCCAAGCACTTCCCATCGGATTTTTGGTTTTCGCGTCGCCCGTGCGCGGTTCTTCCTCGTCTTGTCGGATCGCCACCCAGTGGATAGCTTCATACGTGCTCCTTTATAGAACCTGGCATCTCCAACATGGGAAAACGCTCGATAGAGATGAGGGGATCGGACAGAAATACCACATTAATCCGTCCATCTTCCTGCCGGGCAGCTAAGCGCAGAGAATGATGGAATGTATGAGCCGCGAGTCCTACCTCAATCGCGCTGAGACAGTGCTATGAGATGGCGCGCGCGAGGAGTAGTGCTGACTCGTACGAGTTGACACAGTAACATGGGTCAGGGCGAGAGTCAAATAGGGTATTTAGCTAATTACATAAATCTGTATGGTGGACATGCCCCTGGCCGGCGTTGACACAACCATCGTCGAGCGGTAGCGTGGATGTCGTGTGTCATATCTGCGGGATGAATTGAGCGTCAGGAAAGGAAGTCATAAAAAACTCAGTGGTCAGATTCATCGCATAACCAACGCTGATCGAGTCATTGGCAATGAACCGAGGATAAATGAGGAATTTACTGGCTGGGTGAATTTGAACACGTTGCACGTGAACGTTGCGTAGATGCGGTATCCGTGTGGATGGGTTGAGCCCTGCCACACATTGGAGTTCGATGACCACACCCTTGTCCTCCGCGGTGCACTTACCGTAGGGAGAGGAGATGATGGATAATGAAACTGTCGATATCTGTCCTGGTCTTTTCCTTGTCGGTGGTGTTGCTGATAGGCCTGAACGGATGTAATCGTCAGGATTCTCCCTCGAAGGCCATAAAGGAATCACCTCAAGATCCTGACACAGCGGTTGGTGGGATGACTAGGAGCGCGATCGACAAGGCCAAGGGAGTTGAGACAACGATGGGAGAGGCAGGCAATCGGACAGCTGAGACCAGTAAGGAAGGGCAGCGGTAAGCCAGAGATTTGGAACTCAGGGACATGGTGGATGAGTTTTTCACAGCATGCCACGAGTCAAATGGTGCGATTGAGGAATTATATTTGTGAATAGAAGGTCCTGATGTACGGTAGAAACATAATATAGGGACCCTCTATGGAACAGACCTCTCATCGATCCTCTGTCGTGAACAGGTTTCGCCAGCATCCTCGGGTCCGCATCTCTGCTCCTTTTGTCTGCGCCCTATCTCATTGCCAGTCTCGTCGTTGGTTGAGGAGGCCTGGTATCGACTTGGGCCTGGTCTACGATCTTTCGATACATGGCGCTCGAGTCAGCACGGAGGCTGAGATCAGGTTAGGTGATGAAGTCACGTTGTGCCTACGTCTTCCCAAGCAAATCAAGCCTGCCGATATTGCCGTCGCCACTGTGCAGTGGGCGAAAGATCAATTCTTCGGCCTGGTTTTCACGGAATTATCCCCTGCTGCGAAGAATCGCCTAAAAAAGTACGTAGCTATCGTTTCAACGACTGCCGCCTAGCCTCCCGTTCATTCCTTACGATTTTCACCGCCGCCTCGCGCTTCTCTTGTAAGGGGCCTGCTGTACTGCCTCTGGTGGAGTCTGAGTGTCATTTTGGGTGAAATTGATTGGTGCGGCAGTACGCGTGACGTATTCTTTTATTCAGAGCTAGGGCGGAAAGGAGGATTTAGAGAGAGGATGGGATGACGACCGAGTTAAGGTGGCACCTGTATGATCGGGCTCTGGGCGTTTGCCGGGTCAGACTTCGACGATGAATGTCGATGCGACAGCGAGATAGGGCAGTCACCACACATTCGGATTAGAATTTACCGCTGTATCTCAGCTCGCTGAGACCCGGATGTGGAAATGATTCTCCCGTGCGCCACTGCCACAGGCGTAAGCCCATTCCTTAATGAAGACCTTTGCAGGCTTACTCCTCATGAAGGGGAGAAGGAATGGCGGACCAACCATCGCCAAGGTACTGGGCAGGACCGATATGTCAATCGATGGCGATAGAACGAAGGAGGTGTGATGTACTTCTGATCGCGTGGATAGTCCGAGGTTTGCACGATTGCAGGGACGCCGGTAAAGGGGCGAACGGACATGGTTCGTGTGAGATAGGGACTACGGGTTGAATCGTCCCACCGTGAGCGAGCAAGACCTGTGCCTTTTGAGTCAGATTACTTGATGGCCACCGCCTTGACATCCTTGAACGTGCAGTGGCCAAGCAGGGTCTTATGAACCCCATCCTGCATGAGGGTGGTCATACCCTCCTCAATGGCAGCCTTTAGCATCTCTTCCGTTCTCGCCTTCATCTGAATCATGCGTTTGAGGTTGTCCGATCCCAGAAGCAACTCGTGCAGGGCGACGCGTCCCTTAAAGCCAGTGCGATTGCAGATTTCACATCCCTTCCCTCGGGACAGGCGGAACGTGTTGTCTTTGGGGATGCCGAGCTTGTCCCAATGTTCAGGTCCATAGCCCTGGCGGATTTCCTCATATTCTTCCGGTGTCCCGACATACTGCTCCTTACAGTCCTTGCAAATCCGGCGTGTGAGGCGCTGGGCGAGGACTCCCAACATCGCATCGGCAAAACTAAACGAGTCACAGCCCATATCGAGAAGTCGAGTGACGGTTTCCACCGCGCTGTTTGTGTGGAGTGTGCTCATGACGAGGTGTCCGGTCAATGAGGCTTCAATGCCGATCTCAGCCGTTTCTTTATCTCGCATTTCTCCGACCATGATTACGTCTGGGTCGGCACGAAGGAACGCACGCATGGCAGCGGCAAATGTGAAGCCAATCTTTGGCAGAACTTGAACCTGCCGGAGCCCATATTGTGTGATTTCGACTGGATCCTCCGCCGTCCAGATCTTAATGTCCGGCGTATTGATGAATCCGAGGACGGAGTGTAGGGTCGTGGTTTTTCCTGATCCGGTTGGCCCGACGCATAGAATGATGCCGTAGGGTTTTGCGGCGATCTGCCTGATTCCCGCGAGATTCCGGTCCGAAAACCCCATCTTGTCGAGGGGCAAAGGCTCGCTGGCCGCGAGCAGACGCATGACCACATCTTCGTTATATCCAGCAGTCGGGATCGTCGCGACGCGCAATTCGATTTCCTTGTTCTCCGACAGTTTAAATTTGATCTTGCCGTCCTGAGGTTTGCGCCGTTCTGCGATGTCGAGGCTGGCCATAATCTTCAGGCGCGACACGATGGCGCGCCGGTAGCTTTGCGGAATCTTCATGTATTCGAAACAGTCGCCGTCGACCCGGAACCGGACAAGCGTTTCACGCTTTTCGCCATAGGGTTCGACGTGAATATCGGAGGCGCCTTGTCGATAGGCATCGGCGATGATCTGATTGGCCAGTCGTACGATGGCATTGTCGTTCTCGTCGAGCCCGCCTCCAGCATCTTCCGCCGCCGCCTCTTGGGCTTCGTTGACGAGTTCGCCGAGAATGTCGGAGACATTTTCATCTAACTTTCGGGTGCTGCCGCTATCTCCCTGTCCTGTGGCGGAACCGAGGAACTGGGCGATATCACGGCGGAGGCTGATTGCAAAGCGAATGTTAAGGCCGGGGAAGGTCCGCTTAATATCCGCCACGCGGTCGAGATCGCCCGGGTCGTCCGTCAAAATTTCAATGGCGGTCCGGTCCCGTTTTAGGGGCATCCAGTGGTTTTTCTTGAGGTAGTCGACGTTCAGGTTTTTCAAGAGTTCGACATCGACAATCGTTCGATCACTGTACTCAATGTAGGGGCATTTGTGAAACTGAGCGAGCGACTTTCCGATTTCGAGTTTCGGTACCTTGTACCTTTCAATCATTATGCTCTCGAAGTCTGACACGCCTTTCCGGGACTCGGCAATCGCCTGGTCCAATTCGTTCTGGGTAATGCGGTTGTTCGTGACCAGGCGATCGAACTTGGTTGGGTTTTTCTTCAGGATCTTGCGGAGATTGAAGAAGGCAATGCCGAGTGCCTTTGCAATCTCCGCGACGGATTCTTCGTCTTTTCTGGTGAATCGTGCACCGCTCTTTTTGTTGAGGAGTTGGAAGACGCCCATCAAATACTTGTTGTCCGCCACAATCGGGTAGGTCAGGACCTGTTTCGTCTTGAATCCAGTCCGCTTGTCGTAGGAGGTGTCATGGAGGAGTGAGGGGTGGACGCCTTGCAGTTCGGCGATGTTATAGGCGTCGGCAATGCTCACTGGGCGGAGATACTTTGCGCAGAACCCAGCCAGGCTTTGTTCGGTGATGGGAATGCGGATTTCCTCGACGCTGTCGATGTGAGGGATTTTTGAGAAAATCTCTTTCTTTTCCGAATCGAACGCGAAGATTGTGAGGTCTTCGGCATCGAAGATGCTAAGAATATCTTTACGCAGGTCGAGGAGAATATGGTCAAGATCGTTGGCAGCATGGATCTGGTCGGTGATGCGCTTGACGTTCTCGGCGAATGTCACTTTCTGTTGAAGTTCCTGAAGATTTTGGGGGATGGGCTTGGCTTGCATTACATGGGCTCCTGGCCATTGACTACAAAGGTCATTGGCGGATTCGTATGCTCAATGAAGAGTGAATAAGATCCACATGACCAAAAGTGTCTAGAGGCAGCGATTGAATTTCAGTCTAGCTGATCACGGATGGAAGGCAAGGAAAAGGCAGTTTTAGACTGGCGCTGTTAAGAACGTGACAATATATAAATGAAGCCGCTGCAGGCGGCAAAGTTTTTAGCTCGCTTGTCTGCAAGTGAGATGAGCGGCCACTTGAGCGGGAGGCAGCTTGAGTTTTAGCCCGTCTTTACGAGTTTTGACCTCCACGACTCCATCGGCGAGGCCCTTATCTCCGACGACGACTTGGAAGGGAGCTCCCATCAGGTCCGCATCGTTGAACTTCACGCCCGCTCGTTCGTCCCGGTCATCCCAGAGTACCTCAAACCCTGCTGCCTGCAGTTCGCTGTAGAGTCGCGCCGTCACTTGGGATGTCTGGGCTGATTGGGTGAGCGGGAGGAGATGCACGTGGAACGGCGCGATTGGGAAGGGCCAAATTATGCCTTTTTCATCGTGGTACTGTTCGATCGCCGAGGCGGCAGTGCGTCCGACGCCGATGCCGTAGCATCCCATGACGGCGAGGCACTCTTTGCCGTGAAGATCTAGGAAGGAGGCCTTCATAGTTTCACTGTATTTGGTGCCGAGCATAAAGACATGTCCGACTTCGATGCCTTTCGTCGCCTTCAATATCCCGTCTTTTCTCGGTGACGGATCTCCTGCGCAGGCGCTACGGAGATCAGCAAACTGCTCGACCTGAAAATCACGATCCCAATTCGCATCGGCATAGTGCGTATCACTCTGATTGCCCCCAACGACCACGTTGCGTAAAGCTTTAATAGCGTGGTCGGCAATAATTCGAACGTGTTTCAGACCAACGGGACCGGCAAACCCTATCGGTGCGCCAGTGACTTGCTCGACGACAGTGGGAGTTGCGAGTTCAAGATCAGTCACTCGCATGAGTCGTTGGATCTTTACCTGATTCGCCTCGTGGTCTCCCCGTACCAACACGGCGACTGTGTCTTTCCCTGTCGAATAAAGGAGCGTCTTTACGATGTGAGTGGGGGAGACGTTCAAGAATCTCGCGACTTCTTCGACTGTTCGGCAGTGAGGCGTCTGGACGGTGCGCAGCGGACGCGGGGTTTCGGTGTCCACGTCAGTAGGAGGAAGCACTTCGGCTTGTTCGACGTTGGCGGCGTAGGTACCGGTGTCACTGTAGACAATGGTGTTCTCGCCCGTATCGGCGAGCACCATGAACTCGTGAGATGAACTGCCGCCGATCAGGCCGGTGTCGGCTTCGACGGCACGGAAGGTGAGGCCGCAGCGCGTGAAAATACGATGGTAGGTATCGTACATCTTCTGATAGCTGAGCCTGGCGCTCGCTTCGTCCTGGTCAAAGCTGTAGGCATCCTTCATGATGAACTCGCGTCCCCGCATGAGTCCGAAGCGAGGGCGTATTTCGTCGCGAAACTTTGTTTGAATCTGATAGAAGTTCAGCGGCATCTGTCGATAGGAACGGACTTCGCGCCTGAACAGGTCGGTGATCACTTCCTCATGGGTGGGGCCTAAGCAGAACTCGCGCTCGTGGCGATCCTTAAAGCGCAGCAGCTCTTTGCCGTAAAAAGTCCATCGGCCTGTTTCTTGCCACAGTTCTGCGGGGGAGGCAATGGGCATGAGGAGTTCTTGGGCGCCGGCCTGGTTCATCTCCTCCCGAATGATCTGCTCTATTTTTCGGATGACCCGGAGGCCGAGCGGGAGGTACGTGTAGATGCCGGCTGCCACCTTGCGAATCAGACCGGCTCGGAGCATGAGCTTATGGCTGACGGTTTCCGCTTCGCTCGGGTCTTCTCGCAATGTAGGGCTTAAGATTTGAGAGGTCCGCATGGGCTATGAATGCAGCGATCTATCGGAGGAGAGTCTCCCAGGATGCTCAAACAAGTCATACGACGAGGTCGTAGGCGAGAGAAAGCTGGAGGTGTAATGGTTCTCAACCGCCCGCCCCGAGCTGCCTGGTCGCTCGTCCCAGGAAGGGGACGGTGAGGATTTTAATGGGCCGAGAATGAAGCCTGGGAAACGGTGCATCTTGGCGCGCCGGGGGTGGGTCGGTGAGAAAGTAAGTTGGGTCAGCATCCTGCTAACGAGAGAAGATCCGTTCAAGGTCATTCCAAAACGCAAAGATCATGACGCCCACTAGTAGCACGAGGCCAGCCTGTTGCGCGATTTCCCTCTGGCGTTCGCCGAGGGGTTTTCGGAGGATGCCCTCAATCAGGAAAAACAACAGATGTCCGCCGTCGAGAATGGGAATGGGGAGCAGGTTGAGGACACCCAGATTGATGCTCAGAATGGCGATGAGAAAGACCACACTTGAGGCCCCCTGCGCAGCAGCTTCTCCTGAAATATTGGCGATCGTCAGTGGGCCGCCGATGTTTTTGCTGGAGATGTCCCCCACGACCATCTTGTAGAGGCCGATTGCGGTCAGCTCGGTCCAACCCCACGTGGCTCCCAAGCCGTCATAGAGCGACAGTAGTGGGGTGCTGGAGCGCATGATCGAACGGCCTGGTCCTGAAATGCCGATCTTGCCGACTTCGACCGACTGGCCGTTGACCATCGCCTTCTCAGCAGAGGGCGTTACAGTCAGCGGAACTCGATGCCCTTCCCGCAAGACCTCCACCTGTAACTGGCGGTTGGGGTTTTCTTTCACTATACCGGTCATCTGGGACCACGTATGGATCGTCTGGCCGTCGATCTTGGCCACATGGTCCCCGGCTTGAAGCCCGGCTTTCGCCGCCGGAGAACTTTGCATAACTGAAGTGACGAGGGGCGGTGTTTCTTCGACGCCCAGGTAGTATCCGGGCTCTTGTGTCGAGGCCTGTGGTCCTGGGACGGTTGTGGGCGTGACCGTCAGCGTTTTGACCTGTTCTCCTCGTTTGATCTCTAGGGTCAGCGCCTGCCCGTTGCTCTTTGCCACGGCGTCGAATAGTTCTGTCTTGGTCGCAATTTCGTGCCCGTTGACTCGGCTGACACGATCTCCGATTTGGATGCCTGCGGTATCGGCCGGAGAGCCGGGGACCATCGCTTCGATAACGGGGGTGAGATCTTGGAACGTTGGTACAAAAAGCGGAGCTCCGGTCGCGAGCCATCCAGCAAAAATGAAATAAGCCAGAATGAAGTTAAACCCAGGTCCCGCGGCGACGATCAGGACTTTCCCCCACAATCCTTGGTGCGCAAACGACCGTGCACGGTCCTCCTGTGTGGTCGCCTCGGTCTCATCCTCGCCGAAAAGTTTCACATAGCCACCGAGTGGAATGGCAGAGAGGAGATATTCTGTTTCACCCACTTTCCTGCCGAAGAGCTTCGGTCCGAATCCAAGAGAAAACTTGAGGACCTTGACGCCGACCCAGCGAGCGGCCAAGAAATGCCCGAGTTCATGGAACGCGACTAACACGCCCAGAACGACCAGGAACCACCATGCCTTCTGCAATAACAACCAGACGGTATCGGGGGACCAGGTAAATGCCATGAACACGGTGTATGCTCCTTCGTGTAGACCTAGCGTGCCAACGCCACTACGAACGATTCGGCTTTCTCTCGGGCCCAGCGATCTGCCTCCAGTGCGTCTTCCAACGTCTCGATCTCTTTGGTGTTGTGGACGTCCATCGTGCTGCGAATGATCTCCGCAATGTTGGTGAACCGGATACCCCCGTTCAAGAATGCCTCGACAGCGATTTCATTTGCGGCATTCATTGTGGCCGGCATCGTACCGCCGATCCGCAGGGATTCATAGCCCAGACCCAAGCAGGGGAACCGGTCGTGATCCGGCTTGCAAAACGTCAACTTCGCAATCTCCGTCAGATCCAACGAAGGCAGATCCAGCGGCATGCGCCCTGGATATCTCATCGCATAGGAAATAGGTGTTCGCATATCCGGCAGTCCCAATTGCGCGATTACTGAACGATCCCCATATTCTACCAGAGAATGAATGATGCTTTCCCGATGGATCATCACCTCGATCTGGGATTCAGGGATGTCGAAAAGCCACCGGGCTTCAACGACTTCGAGACCTTTGTTCATGAGAGTGGCAGAATCAATCGTGATTTTGGCGCCCATCTTCCAGTTGGGATGTTGGAGGGCTCGTTCGGGTGTGACGTCCTGCAGCTCCTCCCGCCCCAGGGTCCAGAGGGCCCCTCCGGACGCCGTCAAGATCAGGCGGCGGACATCCTCTTTGCGATGGCCTTCTAACGACTGGAAAATCGCACTGTGCTCGCTGTCGACAGGGAAGATACGAACGCCATGCCGGCGTGCTTCGTCCTGCATCAGTTTTCCAGCCATGACCATCGGCTCTTTATTGGCCAAGGCAATTTGCTTTCCGTTTCGGATCGCCGCAAGGGTGGGTATGAGACCGGCTCCACCGACGATGGCGGAGATGACGAGATCAGCATCGGGCGCAGATGCGACCTGAACCAAGCCTTCTTGCCCAGCCAAAATTTCGACAGGCAGACCTGCAGAGCGTTGCCGGAGCCTCGCGGCAGCGGAGGCATCCGATAGGGCCACCACGCGGGGCCTGAACCGGTGGATCTGGTCCTCGAGTTTTTCATCATTGCTTCCGGCAGTCAGTCCTGCCACGCGGAATTCATTGGGGAACCGGTCCACGATATCTAAGGTGTTGGTGCCGATCGAGCCAGTCGATCCGAGGATGACGATCGTTTTCATAGAGGCTCCTTCACTCAATGACTCGCAGCCGGCTCGCCATCGTTACATAGTAGTAGAAGACGGGTGCGGTGAACAAGAGACTATCCAGACGGTCGAGCATGCCCCCGTGGCCCGGCAGCATCCGGCCGGAATCCTTCATGCCGACGCTACGTTTCATGGCCGACTCGGTCAGGTCACCCCAGAGACCTGTGATTGTCAGCAGGATAGCCAAGACCAGACAATCGAGACCGGACAACTCAGGGAGAAACCACCAACGAGCTGCGTACCCGACAATTATGGCACCAATCAAACCACCCACCAAGCCTTCGACTGTTTTTTTTGGACTGATCGTGGGAGCCAGGCGATGGCGCCCGTACAGTGTGCCGACAATGTAGGCGCCGGTATCGGATGCCCAGGTCACCAGTAGAAGAAAGGAGATCAGCCATTCACCCAGAGGCAGGAGCCTCGTCATCGAGAGAGTGCTCAGTGTGAGGCCCAGGTAAAGTACGCCGAACAAGGTCGTGGCACCATCCCTCAGGCCCTGTTCAAGGGGCGAGGGACTGAGGAGCGGGACCGAAATAATACAGACTAATGTAACCAGAAGGATTGGAACGATGGTGTCCGGTCGGTGTGTTCCGAGAATCAGGGCGGCGAATCCTGTCAGGCCGATCCCTATCAGCCAGGGGTGACTGCGGTCGTTGAAGCATAATCTGTAGAACTCGAAGAGGGCGAGCGCTCCCGCCAGCACTACGACGCCAGAAAATGCAAGGGGTGGGAGGTAGCGAATAATGGCATAGATGAGTGGAGCGAGGACCAGAACGGTATAGATTCGCCGGGGATCAAATCGGGACGCCGTCGTGGGTGCGGGTTCAGCCTGCTGTTGGCCGACTGTTTTGTATTCCTGCATGTGGAGATTTAGATCGACCACTTATGAAGAGATGGTGCTGAGGACGCGACCGAATCGCCGCTCGCGTCGCTGGTATTCCAGCAAGGCCAGCAAGAGTTCGCGGCGACGAAAGTCGGGCCACAGGGTCGGAGTGAAATAGAGCTCGGTGTAGGCAAGCTGCCAGAGGAGGAAGTTACTGATGCGCGCTTCGCCGCTGGTGCGAATCAATAAGTCGGGATCGGGCAGTTCATGGGTGTAAAGATATTGCTGGATACGCGATTCATCCACATCGTCCGGTTGGAGCTTTCCGTCTTGTACTTCATGAAGGAGTTCACGCACCGCGTCCACGATCTCAGTGCGGCCACCATAGCTGAGGGCGACCGTGAGATGCAGTCTGTCGAGATGGGCGGTTTCCTGTTCGGCGGCCCGAACCCATTGGAGGGCGGAGGCCGGGAGGGAGTCGAGTCGACCGATCGTGCGCAACCGGACACCCTGCTCGATGAGTTTCGTTCGTTCCGTCGAAAGGTAGTATTCAAGCAAGCCCATGAGCGAGGAGATTTCCTGAACGGGACGGTTCCAATTCTCCTGTGAAAACGCGTAAATTGTCAGGGCGTGAATGCCCAGTTCCAAGCAAACCGTGATCATTTCCCGGACGGACTTGATCCCTTCCCGATGACCGGCAATGCGAGGGAGGCTTCGCAGTTCTGCCCAGCGGCCATTGCCGTCCATGATGATGGCGACGTGTTTAGGTAAGAGGTCAGGTTCGAGTTTTGAGGCAAGTTCCTCGACGGATAGCTGGTGCACGGTCGACAACTCCTTCGTGTCCATTGCTGTGCTTTTTGTAAAGATCCTTTCTCCCAAGGATCGTGCGGTAGGCGAGCAAAGTCTACTGGTGAGGGGGAGGAAAGTCAAACAAATTTTCGTAAAAGTCCTGTAAAAGCGACGAGTTGGATGAATTATCGTTGCGCCTATGGAAAGCGATGAGCTATACTTCCCCCTCAATCTGCATGCCAACCGTCGTGAGGATTCGCAAACCATGGGTGAACTTGTTCAGTTGACGTCCTTTGGTTTGACCGAAGGCGAGGTGCTTGGGGCGCTGGGCCGGGTCAAAGTTCGCGATGTCGACTACGCGGATCTCTACTTTGAATCCTGTGTGTCCGAATCTGTCTCGATGGAGGAATCCCTCGTCAAGCGCGCGACGAAGAGTGTCTCGCAGGGTGTGGGGGTGCGAGCAACAGCAGGGGAAAAAACTGGTTTTGCCTACTCCGATGAGCTGACGAAGAAGGATCTCGAATTAGCGGCCGATACGGCCCGCTACATTGCCAATTCGCCGGGCGGAAGCCACGCGGTTCCAGTTCCCGTTCGTCATCGGCCCACCAGAGATCTCTACCCGATCGACCGTGCACAGGCCGAAGTCGCGACGGCGGAGCGCGTGTCCTTATTGAATGCGATCGATGCCGAAGCCCGCCGGTACGACCCACGCATCAAGAATGTCATGGCCTCGTTTAACACGGAATACAAAGTGGTGATGGTTGCCACCTCGGACGGTACGCTGATCGGAGATGTGCAGCCGCTTTCGAGACTGCAAGTCACATGTATCGCCGAAGAGAACGGCCAACGCCAAGCCGGCTCATTCGGCGGGGGTGGCCGTGTCGGGTTTGAGTTTTATCACGAAGGTGACCGGTATCTGCGGTATGCACGTGAAGCGGCACGTGAAGCGGTTCTCAACCTGTCTGCCGTCGAAGCACCGGCCGGTGTCATGCCAGTCGTGCTGGGAGGAGGCTGGCCGGGGATTTTGTTGCATGAAGCCATTGGGCATGGCCTGGAAGCGGATTTCAATCGCAAGAAAACCTCAGCATTTTCTCACCTCCTCGGTAAACGGGTGGCGTCGGACGTCTGTACGATCGTCGATGATGGAACATTGCCGGGTCGGCGGGGCTCGCTCAACATGGACGATGAAGGGACCCCGACCAGTCATACGGTGCTAATAGAGCGGGGGATTCTGCGCGGCTACATCACCGATAAATTAAATGCGCGCCTTATGGGCATTCCCGTGACTGGCAATGGGCGGCGAGAAAGTTATCAAAGTGTGGTACTGCCGCGAATGACGAATACGTTTATGTTAGCTGGAACGTCGGACCCTGACGAGATCATCCGCTCGATCGATCGCGGACTGTATGCTGTGTCGTTCGGTGGCGGGCAGGTGGATATCACTAACGGGAAGTTCGTGTTTACCGCCAGCGAAGCCTACTTGATCGAGGGTGGGAAGGTGACGAGGCCGGTCAAGGGCGCGACATTGATCGGCAGCGGACCGGAGATCCTTACCAAAGTTTCGATGGTCGGGGACGACCTCAAGCTCGACGAGGGTATTGGTACCTGTGGCAAGGAAGGGCAGTCCGTTCCAGTGGGAGTTGGCCTGCCGACCATTCGAATCGATGAAATCACCGTGGGTGGGACGCAAGGATGAGTCAGCAGATACAACAGCGTGACGGGTATAGCCAGCTCGCCATGGATCTCTTGTCCAAGGCGAAGCATAGTGGGGCGACGGAAGCAGACATCATTATTGCCGATGGCGAAACCTTTTCCGTGCAAGTCCGGTTGGGTGCCGTCGATCGCCTCACGAAAGCGCGGGAGAAGCATCTTGGCTTGCGTGTGTTTGTCGGGAAACGTTCCGCCAGCACCTCCACCTCAGATTTCTCAGTGGTCTCCTTGAATCAACTCGTCGCCGAGACCTGTGTTTTGGCAAAGGCCGTCGTGGAAGATCAGGTGTCCGGTTTGCCGGCGGGGGATCAGATGGCGGGAGAGACACCAGATTTGGACCTCTACGATTCGACCAGACTGAATACGGAGCAGCAGATCGAATTGGCCAAACGGGTAGAGGCTGCCGCCATGTCTATGGACGAGCGCGTGACGAATTCTGAAGGGGGGGACTTCGATTCCTCCTCGGGGCGCGTGGTGTTGGGCAACAGTCACGGATTCCTGGGGGAGTATCAGAGTTCCAGTTTTTCAATGTCGGTGTCGCCCGTCGCCACCGATCCGGAAACCGGGACCATGCAACGCGATTCCTGGTACGCTGTGCAACGTAAATTCAGTAAGCTGGATTCCCCGGAGGCGGTGGGACTGGAAGCTGCGCGGCGGACGGTCCGAAAGCTCGGAGCGAGGAAAGTGGCAACCCAACGAGTTCCTGTCGTCTTCGACTCCGAAACGGCCGGAAGTCTCATGGGGAATCTCTGCAGCGCAGTGTCAGGCTACTCACTCTACAAAGGGGCTTCGTTTCTAGCAGGCCAATTGGACAAACCGTTAGCTCCTGAATCTGTCACGGTCTATGATGATGGACGAGTGGTTGGAGGACTGGGCTCTCGACCGTTTGATGGCGAAGGTCTGCCGACCAGGAAGACGACTGTGGTGGAGCGAGGGGTATTGAAGAGCTACCTGCTCGATACCTATTCCGGGAGGAAGCTCGGGCTGCTGTCAACCGGTAACGCCTCGCGCAGTGTCGGTGAAAACCCATCGGTTGGTCCCACGAATTTCTATCTCGCCCCAGGGACGAAGACGGCGCAAGACATTATCAAGACTGTGAAGCAGGGTCTATATGTCACGGACCTCATCGGCTTTGGCATCAACATGGTGACCGGTGATTATTCACGGGGAGCCTCCGGGTTTTGGATCGAAGGGGGCGAGTTGGGTTATCCCGTGGAAGAGATCACGATTGCGGGCAATCTGAAAGATATGTTTGCGGGAATCGAAATGATCGGCAGCGATCTCGTGTTTCGCGGGCGCATTGCCAGTCCGACCATGAAGATTGCAGAGATGATGGTGGCAGGCAACTGATTGCTATAGCGATCAGCTGAAATTCTGAATGTCGAATTATGAGTGTTGAATGGCCTCCCATCCCAATTCATAATTCCAAATTCCTCATTCATAATTGCGCCAGGTTGGAGGTGCCTTATGGCTGAGTCTATCAGAGAAACGCTGGTCCAGTATTCCAGCGACAAGGTAACGATGAGGGCTTATGTGGCAGCCCCTCAGACCAAGGAGCGACGCCCCGCGGTTATTGTGATTCAGGAATGGTGGGGACTGACCGAGCACATCAAGGACGTGGCACGGCGCTATGCCGCTGAAGGTTACGTGGCGATTGCCCCCGATCTGTACTCCCGGTTGGGGTATGCCCTCACGACCGATCCTGGCGAGGCTGGCACGCTTATGAATACATTGCAGCAGGTGGATGGACTGAAGGATCTTAACGCCACCGTCGCCTATCTGAAGTCTGTGCCTGAAGTCGACGCCACTAGAATCGGAGTCACGGGGTTCTGCATGGGTGGGTCCTATGCGCTCATGTTGCCTTGTGTGAACAAAGACATCAAGGCTTCCGTGCCCTTCTATGGTCAGGTGCCGAATCCGGATGCTCCGTTGCAACAGTTGTCGGCTCCTGTACTGTACTTCTATGGGGAGGATGATGGCTGGATTACCAAGGCAGATGTTCAGCGGCTTGCCGCAGGCTTCAAGAAATATAGTAAGTCGGGCGAGATCAAAACCTATCCCGGCGCGGCGCATGCATTTTTTCGAGATACGGACAAGACTATGTATCGGCCGGAAGCGGCCAAAGACGCTTGGGCACGGGCCACAGTATTTTTCAAACAGCATCTGAGGTCATAACAGAAATCACGAGTACCATGCCGCTTGATGCCGAATTTGGAAAGATCATGCTTCAGTTGATTACGTCGCGATACGACGATCGGCATTGGCGCAAGAAGATTGAAAAGACCTTGGGTTTGCCGCAATCTGGTGTCGGGGATCCTGCGCAACAGCAGATGTTCATGTATCTCAAGATCGGACTCAAGGCCTACAAATCCCGTCGGGCCGATCCGGATTCCTGGATAGTCGGAGGGTATGCCACGAAAGAAATTGTTGATCGAGCCAAGTTTCAGCCTCAGCTGGTCGGTCCCGACATTACGAAGGACGATGTTGCGTTTCTCGGCAGCGATCCTGGGAAAGAGATCGACGAAGCCTGGTGGGACGAGATGCTCGTGTCCTGGTTCGATGTCCAGGAGGAAGAAAAACCGGCAGAGCCAGAAGGGGAGTCAGCGATTGACTCCGAGTCAGCTTCTTCTGCGAAGGCTGAAAAGGTGTAACCTCGTTTCGTGAAGACCGGTTCGGGACATGGGGTTTTGGTCCTTTGCCGAGTCTATCCGAAAAGTTCCATCTGCGCTGGTTGAGGCGGGTCGATCTGCAGTGTGGAAGCTTCTGGTGTGGCTGTGGCTTCCGTGGGTTTGACAGGTTTTGTTTGACGGTCAAGAAACTCTCTCAGTTTTTTGAAGTCCTCACGAAGCGGTTCAAGCATGCTGCCTTGGTGTAAGGCTGCGGCTGGATGCAGCAAGGGGAAGAGGACAAAGTCTTTCAAGTAGAACGCCTGGCCGCGAACCTTTGTAATCCCCACCATCCGTTCCAGCAATGTTTGCGTCGCCCAATTCCCTAACGTGCAGACCAGTTTCGGGTGGATCATCGCAATCTGTTGCATGAGAAACGGTTTGCACGTCTCGACTTCATCCGGTTCCGGGTCGCGATTGTTCGGGGGCCGGCATTTGATCACATTTGCGATGTAGATATCACTGCGTGACAATCCCGCCGATTGCAGGAGATCGTTCAAGAGTTTTCCCGCAGCCCCGACAAACGGTTCCCCTTGCTGATCTTCATGGAAACCAGGCGCTTCCCCCACGAACATCACACTCGCCTGCGGGTTCCCTATACCGAACACCACTTGGCTGCGCCCCAGTTTGGCCAGTTTGCAGCGCTGGCAATTGTGGAGAGATTTCGCAAGTTCTTGGAGGGGCGTCGTGATCATGATTGAAAATGGAGCCAGGAAAAATTGTCGGCATCTTAGGAGGGCAAGGTTACGTTGTCAACGTGTTCCCAATAGGATCAGTGAATACGTCTCAGTTTGGCACCACTATGAATGTGAAGAGGAGGGGGAGTAGTAACTCATGTTCGCAATAGCAAGAATAGCGAGTTTTGCCATCCTGTTAATGAGCGTAGCCGTAAACAACGTGAACGTACTCGTGTATTTAGATCCTAACGATAAGTCTGTCCGGTTTAAGCGCATAGAATGACTCCATCCCACTTCACACCGGTGAGCGGATTCTCATGGAAAGGAAAGGTGCCATTTCTCCGTGGGTTGTTGCCCTTGTCCACCTGAGTTATGAGGACGTGCGGGAAAAGATGGAAGAGTCAGTGCGAAAGAATTTCGGAGTAGCAGAAGCTCAAGAAGTATCAACGAAGGGTGAGGATTTCAAAGCGGTGGATTTGCATGTGCCAGAAGATCCAATGTTTGGAGAAGGCTTCGGTAGTTTTCGCGAGCTAGCTCCCGGAATGACAGCGACTCGTGAGTACACTATCGTTTCAAAGGGATTCATCGCATTAATAAAATCGATGGCTACTCAGTTTCCAAATGGGGACTTGGTGATGGCAGGGAAATCCTTGGCCAGCCATGGTCAATCATCGTTGTCGGACGAGCCGATGTTTCTCGGAAATGGGCACGTCATCACACCGGAATGCCGTGGCCATTTAAGATTTCTGGGACCACATGGTTGGTTACCGAAACAGAGATTAACTTAATGGACTATCTAGCAAAACAACGAAATGGAGCGACCGTTGAGTATTTCGTTCCATATCCTGCATATAAGACAGGTGGACTGTTAGAACTCATGAAGTCTATTCTGGACGAGGCAAAAGCGAAGTAGGGATTGTAGGATTGTCAAATCCTGTTCATAAATCCGTGATGTTGCATTTAGTCAGGAGCCAATGGTTTCTGATAATCCCGACAATCGTGGTCACAGCGTCTGTAGAACCGATGGCGGCCAAGGACAACCTATTCTGTGAGCAGGTCATCGAGTTGTTGCAGAAGAACATTGGAAGTGGCAGTCGTTTGAATCTGGACGCTGAACCGTTCAGTAAGGTCACTTGGGAGCCGGCTGTGCTGGTGCGGCTCCGAGAATGAGGCGTTGTTCGAACTTGGATAAAGCACTGGTTGATCTCGATAACGATGGCACGAGGGATCTGGTAATGAAGACCACGTTTTGTATGAAGGGTGCGCCGAGTGATAGGTCTACATGTTTCCTGCCGACAGCAATGTCAAGGAACAGGCTTCAAGGCAGGATATGGCGCCCTTGCTCGCGACACCAGATAAGTTCGAACGCACCGGTAGGAGCTACCCGCTGACTGTGTTTCCGATGTATCCTGAGTCAAGCAAAGGTGCGCCGGCTCTGAGCACAGTGTTCACGGTGCAGCCGTTCATTATGTACGAGAAGACCTATGTAGCCCTGACCGATGGTCGCTGGCAATGGACGGTGATCGCGAGGTATCTATGTGGCGAGCAGTTTGAACATCAGTATTATCTGCAAATGGCGAGTAGGTGAATTATTCCTTAGGATGATCAAAAAGGCCCTTCGGCAAGGCCGCAGCGAGTGAAGGGCCGAAGCGTACCCTCTGGGGTACGTTGAGGGTCTGAACGATGCGAGAACGAAGCAGGAGGCCGTTATCAGCATCTTGATCATTCCACGCAATATTCCTTGCAGACAGACAGCTATCCCGCATCTTGTTGATGCTCGCTATTCCGTGCAGTGCGCGGGCATGGTCGGCGGGGCTTTGAGGGCCTCCGTTGAAAAGGAAGCAGACCTCTGGCTGTAGAAGTGCTGTTCGTTCGCCAGTTTTGCCTTTTACGCATACTCCATATAATCATAATCCCGTTCCACATCTCGTGAACTGAGTCCTTGCGGATTGCCCCCACGCTCATGGGGATAGTGCGCGCATCCGTTGAGCGTCAGCACAACCGCTGCGAAGAAAACGCGTCTCGCTAACAGCTTCCTCAAAAGCGATAGACCTACCGTGTCGGATCGGGTTGTCGTCAAACTGACCTATTCGGAGCCTATAGCATCAGCGCAGTGGTTGCCGCTGACGATGGCGCTTTCGAGGTTGGGAGGCCATCCTGTATCGGTCCAGGCTCCTGCCACAAGGAGGTTGGCGATCGGACTGCGTTGGATGGGCCGATGTAATTTTGTCCCGGGCCTGAGTGAAAGGATGGCGCCTGGAATCGTCCGACGCCGGGTCGACGCGATCCTGCTTTCAGCCGTGAGGAGCCCCAACGATCTGAGCAGGTCAGGAATAACTAGATCAAGACTTGAGTCCGGTCGAGCCTGCGCGAACTGACTGTCGGTCGTGATGAGAGAGAACTGTGTGCGATAAGGCGTTGCCGCTGTGGTTAGTACCCAAGGAAATGATGTGTCATTCAGCAGGACGAGGCGAGGCGTGGCACAGGTCTGCTCGGAATGCACGTGGAGGATTGTACTGTCGGCCGATAGCAATTCTGCCAGTTGTTGAAAATAGGCGTAACGGGTCAGCCATTGCTCTGGAAGTAAGGGCGTCAGCTTTTGAGGCGGCAGCGCTGCCACATACCAATCGGCTTGCAGCAGGGAACCATCCCGCAGCAGGACGCCCGAGATACGATTTTGTTCATATCGGAGCTGTGTGGCTTCAGCATTGAGTAAAATGGTCGTGCCGACCTGGGTCAGTGCTTTGGTAATTGGTTGTACGAAGCAGGTCTGAAACGAGTCCTGAACAACCGAGATGCGACTATCTGAACGAGTGCTCAGGAACAATGGCCTCATCGATGTGATGAAGGCATCGGCAGACATCGTCGAGAGATCATTGCCGGTCAGCCATCGTGCGAGAGGATTCCAGACGACGCGGCGGGTCTGTGTGCTTTGTTTGATTGAAGCAAGCCATTCATCGGCGGTGCGCTGCTCCAGATCGACAGGCAGCCGCTCATTGCCTTCCCACAGCTGTTCCACCCACGATGCCAGTTCCCATCGTTCTCTCCAGGGGATGCCGGCAAATCTCAGGAGGTTCACCCACGTATGGAGAGGAGCGGGGAAGCAGGTGCGTGGGTAATGAACGAGGGAGTTGTCATGAAGACGAAATTCTAGCGGGATCTCGGCCCTTGCCGGCTGCTGTGGATCAGGATGCAGTGAGTGCAGCAAGATTTGTGTCGCGTGATGGCAGCCGAAGATGGTGAAGTGTTCGAGGGCGTCACAAAGGTTTTCGCTTGTGCGGGCACCTCCAAGCAGGGTGCGACGATCGATAATCGTGACTCGAAAGCCATGACGGGTGAGGCGGTAGGCGGCGGTGAGACCGGCCGGGCCTCCACCAAGAATCACGACGGAGTGAGCGGTGGTGGACGTCACGAGAATCGCGAGCGGAGCCAAACTCCGGCGGCCACGGCCAGTCGACGACTTGTTGCGAGCCGGGCCCGAGGGCCGAATATCTGATGGTTCGGCTCCTCGATCTTTTTCAAGATGCGGAAATATACGGCGCGCATGATTTCAGAGACAGTCAGTGCCCGCCGGTCTTGTGCCGGTAGAGCCTCGAACGCCGCCTGTGCTTTTGCGTAGTACTCATGGGCTTTCGCGCTTTCGAAGTGGAGCAACGTGTGAAGCTCTGCGCTTTCCTGCCGCTGGAGAATGGCCTGATCAGTACAGCCGAATTTCTTCAGGTCTTCTTGCGGCAGATAGATGCGGCCTTGGGCTGCGTCTGTTCCGATGTCCCGAAGAATGTTTGTCAGTTGAAACGCCATTCCGAGGGCGACGGCATAGTCTTGTGCCCTGGCCGATGTAGGTCCGAAGATATGGAGGCAGATCAGACCCACGACCGACGCGACACGATAGCAGTAGATCGAGAGGTCTTGAAACGAGGCGTACTGTGACGCCGTGAGATCCATTTCGACACCTTTAATCAATTCATCGAAATAGGCCTTCGGAATAGCCAGTTGCCTGACATGGTTGGCCAGGCTGATGGTTACGGGGAAAGTCGGTGTGCCGCGGTAGGCCGCTTCAAGCTCGGTCTGCCACCGGTGCAATTCCTCCTGGGGGTTGCTTCCTGCCGGGGGTTCATCGACTGCATTGTCGACTTCCTTACAGAACGCATAGACTGTGTACATCGCAGCGCGCCGTTTTCTCGTGAGAAAGAGGAAGGAATAATAGAAATTGCTCCCGCTCTTCTTGGTGAGAGCCGTGCAGTAGGCTTGCGCGTCAGTGACGGAGAGTGAATTCATGGGCGTCGATGAATTGGCAGTGGTCCAAGGCGGCAGGCCATGGATTCGTGGATGTGGGTGTGGTCTGACGGGTGGAGGATGGCCGCCAAGAGTTCGATGCCGTCAATCAGGCGAGGGCCTGGCCTGCTGAAATAGGATGAGGCGTCGACCAGGTACGTGTGCTCTGCCAATGCAGGAGAAAGGCGCCATTGACCTGGTTGTTGCAGCATCTGGAACAGCTCTGTGTGCGTCCGTTCAACGGAAAAACCGCAGGGCATCATGATGAGGATGTTCGGAGCAGCGGCCAGGACCTCGTCCCACGTCACAACCCGCGAGGGGCTCCCAGGTTGCGCGAGGACATCCTGGCCGCCGGCGAGTTGGACCATTTCAGGAACCCAGTGACCTGAGATATAGAGGGGAGAGAGCCATTCGATGCAGACCACGCGAGGGCGATGCGAGATGCCTTGGACGCGAGCGTGCACAGCCTCGAGTCGGTCACGCAGGTGCGTGGCGAGACGATGGCCCTCCGCTGATCGATTGGCGGCGGCGCCGATCCGAACGACATCGTCGATTACATCATGGACCGTACTGGGATTCAAAGTGAGGATGGTCGGTTGTTGAGGCATGGAGGAAAGGGCGTCGTGCAGTTGTTTCGGTGTGACGGCACAGACATGACAGAGGTCTTGGGACAAGATCAGATCGGGTTGCGCCTGCCGCAACAGATGGTCTTTCAGCCGATAGAGCCGTTGTCCTGACGCCACAAGCTGACTAACTTGTTTGTCGATGTCGGCGCTGGCCAGTCCCTGAGGAGGAATCATCGGTTCAACCATGATGGGCACGCTTCTGACCGATGGCGGGTAGTCGCACTCGTGACTGATCCCGACCAACTCATTGCTCAGGCCAAGCAAGGCAATCACCTCGGTCGCACTGGGAAGCAGAGAGCAGATTCTCATACCACTCGGTTCTTACGCGGCCGGCCACAAGCGTTCGCGGAGTTCGCTGAGGCGAATCTGTGAAAGACTTTGGACGACCGCATGGGCTTGATGCAGATCTTGGATCGTATGGGTGTTCGCCACGGCGAGGACTTTCATCCCGGCGGTTTTCGCGCCACGGATACCCGGGATAGAATCCTCGATTACCAAGCAGGATCCGGCGGTGATGGCCTGCTCTCGACATTGTTGATTCAACCCGTTAAGGGCTTGGAAAAATGGTTGCGGATCGGGCTTTCCTCTGGTCACGTCTTCTGCGCTGGTGATGTGAAGAAATTCTTTTTGGAGCCCTACCTGTTCAAGGATCACCTCGATTTCATGGCGGAGGGCGCCGGACGCGATGGCCAAGGGGTAGGCGGCGGCGGCCTCACGCACAAACTCGCGCACTCCGGGGAAAATAACCAGATGATCCTTCACCGATTCCAGATAGGCATGGGCTTTTCGTTGCATCAGTTGCGCGAGGGCGGACGGGTCAGTGGGATGTTGGTTTGCGGTGAGTGCCGCGATAAAGCAGCCCCGATCATCGTATCCCAAGTAGTTGGCGTAGTAGTCCGATTCAGTCAGGCTGATGCCGATTTCAGCCAGAGTCTGACGAAAACCAGCGAAGTGGAGGGGCTCGGTGTCCGCGATCACGCCATCAAAGTCAAAGATAATCGCTGTGAGTGTGGCCATGGAATCGTCTCGATACTGTGGGTTTGGTTACGGGATATAAAACGGGCGGATTATAGCACAGGGAGATCGCCTGGATAGGCGAGAATGTGTCTAATCAGCAGGCCACTCGTGTGAGAGGGAAGGAAAGGGATCAGAACTTCAAGCGAAGCCGTTTCTCCGATACCCATCCCTTTGCACCTTCGTCGGTGCGCACCAAATACATCCAGCCGCCGGGCTGTAGATCACCGTCCATGACGGTCAGTGAGACCCCTGGACGAACGATTGGCCCAGGCTTGCTGCTCGATGAATCTGCGAACAATGGAATGCTTCCGCCGGGAGCCATTTCGTCTGTCGTGACGGTCACCTTCTGTCCTTCACTGAACATCGGGTCGAGAGGAGGTACGACTGGTGCAGAGGGTTTCGCTGCCGCTTGGGTCGGTGGAACGACTGCTGGGGCCGCAGGGGCGACGGCAGTGGCGGGAGCGGTTGCCGGAGCCAAAGGGGCTGAGGCCTCGTTACTCGGACTGGGAGCGGCTTGTGGCGCGGGTGCCCGTGGCGCGACGGGCGCCGGGACCGACGGCTTCGGTTTCATGACCATTGGTGGTGGGGTGCTCTCACCCAGGTAGGGGCTGAGCCATTCTGTCAACATCTCCGGTTCCATCGAGACATAGGCGATGCCGCCGACAAGAGCCAGGAGAAGTATCCAGAGGATCGGGCTTCCCCCACCGGATTTCTTGCGGGGGTTCATCGGGCCTCTTGCTTTCGTGGAGGTCGTTTGATCGAGTTCCTCTTCCGTGAATTCCAAATCTGGTTCTGGTTGACGAGCAAAGAGGAGTGTCCAATCAAAAGGACTCCAGACTGATGTCAGGTTCCCAACAAGCGCAGCCATCGCGCACCTCCCTACTGAGCGATTCGATCCCATGTGGGCTAGTCTGTGAAAATACCTATCACCATCGTTGAGTGGTGTCAATTTTGTTGAGGAATGGCGCGTCCAAGCGGCGAGGTTCAACAGGGATGTGAGGGGCTGCAGGAAAAGACTTGTCGTTCCCGGCTGCCTGTACGAAAGACAGTGAGGCCTTTGCATCCGAGTTGGTATGCGAGCAGAAAGGCTGCGGCCACCTCGGCTTTGGTCGCCGTGGCCGGCAAATTGATGGTTTTCGAGACACCGCTGTCGCTATAGCGCTGAAACACCGCTTGCATACGCACATGATGTTCGGGCGAGACATCATGCGCCGTAACGAATAGTCGACGCAGCTCTTCGGGGATTTGGGTCAGATGTTGAATGGAAGGATGCACGGCCAAGTCGGGCCGAAGTGAGTCGAGATTGAGACCGAGTGCGCGTGCGCGCCTGACGAAGGCTGGATGAAGCGAGGTGAGCACGACCCCGTCCATGATGCGGCGGACCTCCTGCACACCGTATAACGGTTCAATGCCAGGTGAGCAGCTGGCGATGAGGCTGATGCTACCAGTCGGTGCAATGGTGGTCACGGTCGCGTTTCGATGCCGTTGGTGCTGTGTCTGGAGCCGGCTGCCTCGATAGGCAGGAAAGACTCCGCGTTCGGCGGCTAGCCCTGCTGACGCGAGATGGGCACGAGATCGGAAGAAATCCATCAGAGTTGTAGCTGTGTGGAGCGCGGCTTCAGAGTTGTAGGGGATATCGAGGGCAATCAGTAAGTTGGCGAAGCCCATGATGCCCAGGCCAATCTTCCTGGTTTGTTTCGTCATGCGGTCGATGTGAGGAAGCGGGAACCGGTTGCGATCGATCGCATTATCGAGGAAGCGTACGGTGATGGAAATGGTTTCGGCCAGTCGGACGAAGTCGATAATGGGTCGTGCATTCTTTAGTGCGAGGAAGTTGGCCACGTTGATGGAGCCGAGGGTACAAGATTCATAGGCCAGAAGAGGTTGTTCACCGCAGGGATTGGTCGACTCGATGGTGCCAAGGCGAGGAGTGGGGTTGGTCCGATTGATGGTGTCCAAAAAGACCAGGCCTGGTTCGCCGTTCTCCCAAGCAGCCTCGACGAGCCGATCGAATATGAACTGTGCCGGGAGTCGCCTAGTCTGTTTGTTGGTATGGGGATTGATCAAGGCATAGGTGTGACGGCGTGAGAGAGCCTGCATGAAGGAGTCGGTGATGCCGACCGACAGATTAAAATTCGTCATCTCGGTCGGGGTTTGTTTGAGCACGATGAAGTCGAGGATGTCAGGATGGTCGATACGAAGAATGCCCATATTCGCACCGCGCCTGGTTCCGCCTTGTTTGATAACGTCTGTCGAGAGGTTGAAGAGACGCATGAAGGAAATGGGTCCGGAGGCCACGCCGCTTGACGACGCGACCCGGTCGTTGTGAGGGCGTACGTGACTAAACGAGAATCCCGTGCCGCCCCCCGATTGGTGGATGAGCGCCTGATGCTTCAGGCTGTCATAAACTGAGGACAGGGAGTCTTCGACCGGGAGGACGAAACAGGCGGAGAGTTGCTGGAGGCGTCGCCCGGCATTCATCAGAGTGGGAGAATTGGGAAGAAAATCAAGGCGAGCCATGCAGTCGTACCAGCGTTGAGCAGCTTGGGGCAGTCGGCCGGCGATAGGGTAGAGTTGTTCAGCTTGTGCGATATCGGTCGCGACGCGCCAGAATAGCTGCGCCGGCGTCTCGACGATCCTTCCTGCGTTGTTCTTGGCCAGATAGCGCCCGCGGAGGACGAGTTTGGCATGGGCTGAAAGTCGAAGTCGTGTAGATAAGGGCGGGCATGAGGACGTGGTCGTCTTCTTGACGGACATAGCACAATTATATACCGGCAGCAGCCAGATTGATCGATGGCGTGGGAAAGAGGGTACGGCTTGCATCTTGAGTGTCCAGTTCGGCAGAATGAACTCCCACTGACCGGCGACCATGAAATCCTATCGCGAAGAGCTCTGGTTCGAGACGAAGACGCGGCGCGCCTACCTCAACATCACACAGCAGGTTGAGACGGCGATCAAGAAGAGCGGCGTCCAAGAGGGGCTCGTGCTGGTCAATGCCATGCATATTACGGCCAGCGTCTATATTAATGACGACGAACCAGGCTTACTCAAGGACTATGACCGATTCTTAGACGAGCTCGTTCCTCAGGACGCGACCTATCGGCACAACGAAACGGGAGAAGATAACGGCGACGCCCACATCAAGCGCCAGTTGATGGGACGAGAAGTCGTCGTCGCGATTACCGGAGGCCGATTGGACTTTGGCCCATGGGAACAAATTTTCTATGGGGAGTTTGACGGGCAGAGACGAAAACGAGTGTTGGTGAAGGTGATTGGATCGTGAGCATGATGTCATCCGATCGGTGGCCCAGACCCTGTGGAAATAAACTGTTGGAGCGCTTGCTACCACAGGAAAAGTTTGGCAACATGGAAAGCAGTACTGCACGACTGTGCGGTAGGAGTCTGTCGATATGTTGAGTTGGTCTCGTCCTGACCCTCTCACAAGAGATCTCGTTCACTTGATCAATGCCCGGCGCCATGACCATGGTGATACCGAGGCGGCGATCGATACGCTGCAAGCCTTCTTGGAGCAAGGACGGGAGTATGATCTCTTAACAGTGCTGGCGGCGCTGGATGAGGACATGGCGGAATGGCTCTTCGATCTTCTCGCGGAGGCATCCTGCTCCGTACTCATAGATGGGCCGGCCGATGAAAAATTGTCCTATGCCATTATGGCGGCATTGGAACTTCCTCTCCAAGCAAATTTGACCCATCCCCTCAAGTTGAAGATCGACCCGGTTGCGACGGCGGAGCTGTTGCATCGGCACCTCCGGCTCTCTGCCGGGACAGTGGTGCGTGTGGAGTCGCGCCTATTGACCGATTCGACCCTGGAGCCGCTCAGCCTCCAGGGTTTGAATGACCATTTAAGTACGGTGGCGGATTCCCAGCGGGCCACTTCAATTGCCGCTCGGCTTTATCCGCCTGTCGAGAGTACCGCCTTTCTCTTCTTTGAGTTGATCGGTGTGCCGGACTCCGGACTGCCCGATTCGCTGGAGGATCGGCATCGTCGGGCCCTCCTTGAAGGCCTCGTGGCGCAATGTCCAGAGTTGGCGCTGGCTCCCGATATGATCGAAGCACCGGTCTACGCCGCCTATGCCATTTTCGACGCGCAAAACGCCGTGCGGCTCCATCGGCTGGCGGATGAGACCGCGGCAGTCTGGCGCGATCTGGACCCACTCGTCCGTGCCCGCACGATCGTGCACCTCCATACGCAATGCGGGAACGGCGTGTACATGCCGGTTTGGACTGATCTGTTTGATCCCGAGCTTCCTGAAGACCACGGCCCTGTGTGGACCTCTCCTGATGTGTGGATCTTCACGGCTGATTTGCCCATCGAATGGCCTGGAGAAATGCTCACCAATAGGCTGCTCGCCGAAGGCTGCACCAGGTTTGAAAACCACATCGTCGAAACTCCAGACAACTAGCCCGCATTAGCCATGAGTGCCTCTGTTGCAATCGCTGATGTTCAGGCGAGAGGCACGGTGGTGACCAAAGGGAATGTCTTTCCTCTCGCCTCGTGCCCCTCGCCTGAGGTCCAAGCGATTTCGTGCCGAACCGCAAGGTTGGGCCTCTGGTAGAAACCGGACAATTCGTCGATTTTTATGACGGCTTATCCTATGATGGGCCTGCTCAGATCAGATAGGGAGCAATCATGGCTCAGCAGCAGTCTTCGAGCGGAACCATCGCCGGCGCAATCACCATCTTAGGCCTTGGGCTCGTGTGGGTGACGGTGGCTACCAATTTCCCGTCACAAGTAGAGTTGTCTTCGGCTGCGCTGCCTGCTGAGACTCATCAGGCGGCACGTACTTCGTCTCCTCTGTCTGCGGCACCGACGCTGGATTTAAGCATTCCCACTTCTCCTCCGCTGCCGTCTGAGGCAGCCATGTCGAGGCCGGACACTGATCGGTCGCGTGACTCAACTGCTGTAGCTCCGGTTATAACGCGGTTGGATCCTCGTACGCTGCAGGCTACCAGGCTGCAGTGCGAAGCGGACATAGATCAATTGTGTCCCGATACTCCCGACGGTTCTGCCCGCACGCGCTGTTTGCAACAGCGTGCCAAGCAACTTCCGCCGCTGTGCCAAAGCCAGTTGCACGAGCGGTTTGTAAAGTGGAAGGAAGATCGAAACCGATTGATGGCGGCGTGCGACGAGGATGTCAAACGATTCTGCAGAGCGGTCAAACCTGGGAGCGGGCAGATTCTCCAGTGCCTACAATCACATGGCCAGGAAGTCTCCGACCGATGCTACCAGACCTTTCCGAAGGGCAAGTTCTTCTTCAAGTAGTCGGGTGGGGCGTCAGCGACTGGTGTTCTTGGTTCCTAAGAGCAGACAGAACGTCAGCTTCACGCCCGCCACTTCGATCTGGTCCCCATCCTTCAGGTCCTGTTGTCCCCCAACGTCCGTCCCGTTGACGAGCAGAGACTTCACACCCTGAGAGGGGCTGATAGAGTAGCTGTGGCCTCGTCGGGCGATCGTCGCCGCAGATTTTGGGGCAAACCATCTGGTCAACCGAATGACCGCTCCGTCTTGTGACCCAATGACATTCACCTGTTTGGTGAGAGAGTATTCCAACCGATCAGTTTTCCCAGCAACAATCAGGACCTTGGCAGTGAGCGTCGGTTTGTCGGGTGTTCGGTCCGTTCCTCTGAGCACCGTAGTTCGATCCAGATCGACAAATGGGGCTGGCGCCGTCGTACTCGCCGTCGCATTCTCTTGGAATACGAGCCGGTGTTGGCCGATGGTGATCACGTCCGTGTCACGAAGTTGGTGGCGCGTGATCGGCCGGCCATTGATGGCGGTGCCGTTTGTGCTCATCAAGTCTTCGAGAAAGAAGACGGCCTGAACCTTCACGATTCGCGCATGATGCCCCGAGACGGCGGGATCTTCGATCACGAGAGTGTTGTCGGCCTTCCGACCAATCGTCACTGTCTCATGGGTCAGTGCGAAATGCCGCGAGCCTTTTCCATGAAGTTTGACGAGCAGTGTGGCCGGTTGTGGTAGAGTCTCAGGCATGGTGTTCCCTCTTGTACAGTGTCCCCGCGATTCTTTACGCGACGAATCGTTTTTTCAGCCGCTCCCACAGTCCGGCTTCGAATTCATCCCGCAGGGCCACGACGACCACGGTCGTGTTGTCATCGCCGCCGGCTTCATTCGCCATGCTGATAAGGCGATCGGAGATGGTGGGGAGGTCTTCTGATCCACTGAGGATGTGAAGAATGTCGTTCGAGCTGACACCACGGGTGAGTCCGTCTGAGCATAACAACAGTATGTCTCCGGTCCTGACCGGAACCTCCGTCAGCTCCACGTCGACGCGGCTCTCGACGCCGAGAGCTTTAGTTACGATGTTCCTGCGGGGGGAACGTTCGGCCTCTTCTTCCGTGATGAACCCCTTGAGGATCTGTTCAGCGACCCAGGAATGGTCAGTGGTGAGGGCCTGGATTGTCCCGTTTCGAACAAGGTAGAGCCGGCTGTCTCCGACATGGGCGATGGAGAGCACTTCCTCACGGAGCAGTGCGGCGACCACGGTGGTACCCATCCCGGCATAGTCAGGCCTGCTCCATGACTCGCGATGAACGACATCGTTCGCTGCACGAATCGCGCTGGCAAGACGATTGGCTGGTGCAGACACTGTGGCATCGCAGGGGCTGATCAGCGGCAGGTCTGCATACCGGGCTGCTTCGGCCAGGTGCGCCTGAATCGCCTCGACTGCAAGGGCACTGGCAACCTCGCCGGCGTTCCCACCGCCCATCCCGTCACAGACGACATAGAGTCCGAGCGGAGGGTCGGCCACAAAGCGATCCTCGTTATGAGTCCGTTTAAGGCCGGTATCGGATTTGGCGCTATGCAATTGTTCGAGGGCCAGACGACGCCTCCTTCAGGCCGCGAGACTCTGCAGGCAGGCACGGAGCTCTCCCGCGAACTCATCCGCGCGACGATAGCGGTGAAGCAACTCTTTCTGTAACGCGCGGTCCACGATCTCCGGCACCATTAGGGGAAGATCGGGTCTCAAGGTCTGAATGGCGGGATGCGGATGATGAGCGATGCTGAACAGTACGGCCGACAAGTTGTCGGCCGTAAACGGCAGTTGTCCAGTGAGGAGTTCGAACAGTACGACGCCGAGTGAAAAGATGTCTGACCGGCCGTCTACTTTCTTGCCTGCGATTTGTTCCGGTGACATGTACGTTGGCGTCCCCAATACAATATTCGTTTGTGTCTTGCTGCTCGAGGCCATCTTCGCAATACCGAAGTCCATGACTTTCACGACGCGATCCTTCGTGAGCATGATGTTAGCCGGCTTGATGTCGCGATGGACGACGCCTTGTTGATGGGCGTAGTCCAGGGCATCCGCGACGGTGGCCACAGTCAGGAGCACCTCGTTGACCGGCATCAAGTTGGGTTTCCGTGCCCACTGTTTCAAGGGGGTTCCCTCGATGAATTCCATCGCGATGTACCCTAAATCGGCTTCTTCTCCCGCGTCATAGATGGTCACGATGTTGGGGTGGGAGAGACGCCCGGTGGACTCTGCTTCGCGGAAAAACCGTGCCTTGAAGTCTTGCAGCTTGTCGTCGTTGTCGATTTGATCGAGTCGCATGGTCTTGATGGCCACGAAACGCTGGATCGTTGGATCTTTTCCCAGGTAGACAAGTCCCATTGCGCCGCGTCCAAGTTCTTTCAATACCTTGTAGCGCCCGAGCATGCCTGGTGTGCCACAATTGATTGCCGATGTGGCAGCTGTACTTGTTGGTTCTGACGGAGCCTCTGTCTCTTTTTCTTGTCCCGCGCCCTCATCCTCGGAAAGTATCTGCGCCGCTTGGTGCCGTGCCTGTTTGGGGGGAGCGAAGGCTTCGCGTAGCGAACTTCGGTTAAGGATCCAGGCTGCCGTGAGCCAGAGAGCGGAACCGATGAGGCCGATTGCATAGCTCCAGGCGAATAGAGAAGGGCCCATCTGTTCGATCAGTGGCAGCCCCATGGTCCTGAATGCTTTGTTGGCGAAGAGGATGACAACGAGGGTCGCGAGCGGAAGGACGAGGTTGCGGAGAAAGCCTGATCCGCGGCCGTTGTCTGGGATTTGCTGAGAGGCAGCGAAGGCGAAGACCCAGACGATGGCGAGCGCGAGGAGGTTCGCAACCAATCGAATGGCGTTAGGCCCACTGAGCTGCAGATACGGGACCGAAACAGATTGGACCAATGCCAGGCTGCTCAGCAGGGGACCAGCTAGGAGCACAGCCATGATGACAAAGGTATAGGGAGCGATCCAAGTCCAGGATTTCGACATAGGAATCTTTGAGTGTGTCCGTGAACGTTTTAAAGTGTAGCGGATGGGATGGGAGAGTCAACGAATTGGGAGAAATGAGCAGGGGGTGTGCTCGACACCCGTGAAGCGTGAATCGTATCTCGTTATTCGCGCGAGACTCGCGAGAAAAGGAGGACGGGTTGGAAGTTTCAACTTCGCGAGTTGCGCCTGTCGCGCACGTCTCGCTCACATTTCACGAATGACCAACGAAGTGAGCGGCTTTTTTGAGCGGCTCAAGTAGCCTCTCGGGAACTTTCAAATCACCCCGACCCGTACCAACTTCAATGTCCGGCTTAGTGATGCCGTGGAAATCGCTTCCACCGGTCACGAGCATATCCAGCCGCTTGGCCAGGTTGAGATATTCCGTCGTCTGTCGTTTCGTGTGGGTACTGTAGTGGACTTCAATGCCGCTGAGGCCTTCGGCTTTCAATGTCGTCAGGAGTGTATTGAGCCCTTCTCCAGACACCTTGGCCCAGGTAGGATGGGCCAGCACGGCCACACCGCCGGCGGCTCTGATCCATGCGACGGCATCCGCAGGCTGGGGCAATTCACGTGCCACGTAGGCCGGGCGCCCCTCAGCCAGATAGCGGTCAAAGGCGTCTTTGGCGGACGTGACATACTTCTTGTCCATCAAGAGCCTGGCAATGTGCGGTCGACCGATCGAATCCGTGCCGGCCAGAGCCCGCACCTCCTCATAGGTCACGTCTAGTCCTATTGCGCGCAGCCGTTCAATGATCTGCGGGTTGCGGCTATGCCGACTCTCGCGCAAGGTTGCCAATCGTTGATTTAGCCCCGGGTCTTGCCACTGTATGCAATAGCCCAGGATATGGAGCTCACTGTTGCCAACACAGGAGCTGATCTCGACGCCGGGAATGATTTCAATTCCCAGGTCAGCTCCGGCTGCTACGGCTTCGGGAATGCCGGACACAATGTCGTGGTCCGTAATGGCCAGCGCAGTGACCTTTGCTTCGTGAGCGAGTCGTAACACCTCAACTGGCGAGAGACTTCCATCGGAGTGGGTCGTATGGAGATGGAGATCGATGCGACTCATGTCGACTCGTGCGGCAGGCTGCTGAGGCCCGCTTGTTGGGCGACGAGTTGCGCGGTGAAGACAGACTCGGGTCCATGGCTGCCGTCGTGTTCGCCTTCGTCGTACGACAACACGCGGAGATTGGATGTGAGCCGGAGCAATTCATTGTGCGCGAGGCAAAATTCCCATCGGCGTGGATGGCGATGGCGCAAGTAGTTGTCGATGGTGAAGGTTTCGTAGATCAACACCCCGTTCGGCTTCAGCGATTCGATGAGATCGGGAAACAGTGCGCGGTGAAGATAGAAGAACACGACGATCACATCATATTCCTGCTTCGGAAATTCCGGCCGTTCATCGGTTGTTCGTTCGAGGTCCACCGTCCGGACACTGAGATTTGGAAGGTTGCGTTGCTTCGCCGTGGCAGCGAGCTGGGCCATAGCCTGTTCATCGCGGTCCATTGCATCGACCTGAAAGCCGTGCGAGGCGAGATAGAGCGCGTTGCGTCCAGACCCGGCCGCGACATCGAGCGCCTTGCCTTTCGGTAAGCGATGGAGTTGCTGAGTCAGAAACCGGGCCGGAGTTGGTCCCGCATCCCGAATCTGGTGAGCCAGGTGTGAACGTTCGAGCTGCACGCCCACCGAGCCGGTCGCATGCTCCAGCGGAGGCGCAAGCTTTCGCACCCAAATCTTGGCCCGTTCGATGGGAAATTCCTCGAAGAGCATGGTGAGGAGCCGCTCCGCGAACGTTTCCAGCAGCGCGCAATCCTGCGTCGCGCCGATCTCGATCACCCGATCTGCCACCTGCGCATAGTCGACCGTGTGGTGGATGTCATCCGAAGTCGCCGCTGGTTCAGTCTGGCACTCCAGTTCTAGGTCCACCGCCAACGGCTGAGGCCGCCGGCGCTCTTCCGGAATCACACCGCAACGCCCCTGAAACTCCAGCCGTTCGATGATGATCTTCCCTGACATGAGAGCATTCTCAAGGATTGGATTTCAGGCTGTCAATATATCGTTAGTGGGGTATACGAGGGGGCAGCTGGTCGCCCCTCGCGTCTCCCGGGGCGACTCTTGCGGGCGTGACCTCGCGAAATCCTTCTGGAATTCCCGCGACCGTGATCATATGATCACGGTGCCTTGGTTACCCTGATCGTTCTGCGTGGATGGCTTAGCCCGCATTATTCATGACGGTTCGTCGCGAAATCGCTGAGCCGCGTCGTGAGACCTGCGCGTGGAGCCGTGAGGACCCGATGCGTACTCGTGCAGCACGGAGAGGGTCCGAGGGGCGCGCCCGCAGGCCGAAGGCTTGTCGCAGCAGCGGATCGGCGAGTGCAGCAGAAGCGTTCATGAATAATGCGGGTTAGAGGCAGCGAAAGATCGGTCGGATACCCGCCTAGAATGGCCCCGGTTTGATGTTGCTGCGGCTATTTATATGGATGAAAACCAATCTTATAGTCTTCTCGATCTTGCAAGCCCGTGAAGTAGACAAGGACCGAGTCAAGTTTCTGCATCAGAATGGCCCGCTCGCACCACTGACCTTCGAGATACGTCACGTCATTCGTCAGGCTGTTGCACGAAGCGACAAATCGTTTGAGCGCGTCTCGCGGAACCTTGAAATCCTGCAGATCAATGCCCAGCGACTTCTCAAGTTTCTCGATCGCAGCATTGAACTCGTTGACCCACCGCTCTTCAACCTCGTGGCGCTCCGGAACGTTAGCCCGAATCGAGGTGATGGCGGCATACGCTCTCAGAATCTGGTCATCGTCGTTCATGCTAATGCCTCTACATGCATCATAGCACGGTCGCCTGAACATTCTGGTGCGAGGCAAGTCTACTTGAACTTCCAACACTTCTTCAATCTTTCGTAAAGACCGTCGTTCGTGAAGCGTGAAGCGTTTCTCGCAAGCCAGGAAACACGATCGCCTGCGAACGACGAGATACGAAAGACGAACGACGAACCGGCAGGCAGGCCCACCCCGCGCTGCAAAATGTTGGATCGCAAGACCCTCAATTCCTTCCTGCCCACTTGTGTAGACTTACCACCGCGTTCTGACAGGATATTGAGCGATGAGTGGATCCGGGGTAAGCAGCACACAGTCGTGCTCAATGGCTTGGCAGATCAGCATGCGATCAAACGGGTCTCGATGCAGCAGGGGAAGTTTGTGCAGGTGAAGAATGGCTCGCTCGTTCAGCGGGAGCGCGGCGATCCTATGTCGCTCACGTTGTTCCACAATAAAGCGATCGAGCGTACTGGGGAGAGGCAACTTGCCCAGGGCATGCTTGACCGAGAGTTCCCAAACTGACACGGCGCTGAGGAAAACTTCGTTGGCAGGATTGGCGAAGATCTGACTTGCCTCTGGCGACAAGTCCTTCGCGTCCGCGATGATCCACAAAAACGTACAGGTATCGAGGAGACACTTCACCCGTGGGTGCCTTCAAACGCGCGAAGCAGTTCTTCCGGAAGGGGCTCGAAGAAGGAGCGCGGAACGGTAAATTGCCCTTTGGCTAAGCCGATGGGACGGGGACGAACCGGGACTTCTGGCAGCGGCGTGATTTCCGCGACCGGCCGATTACGTTTGCACAACAGAATGCGGTCCCCCGCCTTGAGCTTCGCCAAGTACTTGGAGAGATGGGTTTTTGCCTCATGAATGTTCAGCTTGATCATGGTCGTAGAGTAAACTAACTTCTGAACTTAGTCAAGGGACCGATCATCGCCCAAGCGACAGTTCAGCGAGCTTGCGAACCCCTTGGATTCCCCCGCTGGTCAGGTCTTGATATATATCTCGCAGATGGGATTGCAAGTCTTCGAGCGACTGCCCCTGAGTCCAATAATCGGGATAGATGGCCGAGCCAGAGACCTTGGTCCTGCCAATAGATGTATTTTGTCGAATCCATAGCCGCCATCATACCGGCACTCCTGCCTCTTGCCAATGGAAAGTACTTGGTGCCATTCCCCGCTCCCTAAAAGACCGTCGTCTGCGAAGGACGAGAGGGGAGGCCGAACGACGAACCGTCAGGCAGGTCCGCCCCGCGTCGAGAGATGTTGGATTGCAAGACCTGACCCCAACTTCCATTGGCTCAATCGCCGACTTTGAGGTATTTCCTAAAGAGCTGTTTCGCAGGTTCGAACTGCGTGGTCAGCCACTCAAGCTCCTTATGCATCTCATCAACGACCTTGGCGTGATCATATCCCGGCGGTTTCGCTTGCGTGTAATCGCGATACTCCTGATTCCAGCGCCAGAGACTTAAGCCGCGTTTGTATATCTGATCGATGTACTCCATGACTTCCGGGCCGAACAGGAAATCGGCCTCCGATTCTGATGTTCGGAACTTCAACAAGTCTTCTGTACTGGCCTTCGCATCCCTTGTTATGATGCTCAGGATCTTCCGGACCTCTTCATATACCCGAAGTCGTCGATCGTAGCGATCGAGGTTGAGCTTCTGCTGGTTTGTCCTCCACTGCTGCCATGCGATATAGGTCGCAATCGCCGCAATCACTGGCGTCAAAAGCCCCTGAAGAAGGCGGATTCCCTGATCGAGGTCCATTGAGCCTAACTATTAAGTCTGCTGCAGACTACCCGTGCAGCATAGCAGGCAGTCTCAGCAATCCGTTGAAGGCAAGTCTACTGCAAAGTCGTACACTTATCCATCACACAATCTTGTGCCACCGATCGAGATAGGCTGCGAATCCTGCAGTCTATTCAGCTTTCAGCCCCGCCGTATATCCGGGCTCAGACCTTCTTGCATGTCTGACCCTCATTCTCTTGATGACCCCATTTCTTGACCTGGTGGCATTCTTGCTCGTAGAACGTGCACGGTGAAACTGTGCTCGTTCGATGCGCGCAGTAAAAGCCAACCTGGCTGCACCCTAGGGGGAAGGGCAGGGAAAGATCGGCTTAGTTTGGCGTGTTTTTGGAAATCATCGAGGGCGACCGGCCGAGCTGCACCGCCAGCACTGCGAGGAGATCGCAGCCGGGCAGATAAGTGGAAATCAAGCAATGATCCCCATCATTCACCGTCGATCAACCGACGAACCCCCTTGTGGAAACCCTAACCAGGGAACATGGACTGGTGTAAAGGAGCAAGTCAGTTCAAGATCTGATACTCAATCTTGATCCCATTGCCAGACTGTCCCTTCAGGAAACTATCGAGGTCGTGCGTTGTACCGGAGGTAGCACATTGGAAGTCCAAACGGACAACCAAATAAATTATTCTTTCATGGACCGTATGTGCGGTATCTCCAAGAAGCTGCTTCTCAGCCTCACTGATGGCGCTGGACACTTTCGCTCTCAAGCTTTCACTTACAGCGTGCTCTGCTGTAAGAGGGTCACGCTCTTCGAGTGGTATATCAAAATAGTCCAGTTCTTGATCCGATTCATTTATAGTTTTCACCTCCATCAAGGCAGAAGATGTTTTTGATGAGGCAATGAGGTCGGGAGTCTTCGTCGAACTTTCTGGAATGAAATGTATATCTTCATATTTCGAGGACAAGCTGATATAGCCCTTCACTTCATTGAAGCACTCGAATAAGGCGTTATGATCACGCCGGTGATGTGTTACACAGACGTACTTGAGTGCTTTTGGCTTGAACTCTGTCCAAGCGTTCGCCGATAATTTCTGTAACTCTTTTTCAAGTTCAACCGCTGTTTGCGACGGCTTCGATAAGGCACTAATGACGTTATCCTGAAGAAAGTAATTTGATGAATTGGTCACGTCGCTGCTGCGATATAAGTCGGACAGCCTTAGAAAATGAATCTCCCAATTAGTCACCCCCATGACCTGCCCACAGTGGTTGTCCCACTCCAAACGAATTAGCCAAGGCTCTATGTCACCCGTCGGACCAGTCAAGCTCTGCTGGGCGGGAGCACCACGGTCTCTGTCTCAGTAACACGGAACACGGGAGGCTATAGATACATGCGCTACCTCGTTGGCACCTGCATGCTGTCTGCATTAGGGTAGATTGACCTAGCTAGAGCGTTTGTTTTGGTCTAGATTGGTTCGACGAACCCTACTCAGCATCCTTTGAACTGCTGGGCTTGACACTATTGCGCGAGTCGCTGGGCTTCTGCAATCTGTGCGGGAGTCATGCTACTTGCGATCACATCTCGATTGTTTGCTGCGGACTTCTGCATGTTGCCCGTTGAGTGTGCCGCTGCGAGGTTGAGCCACATATACGCCCGCACATAGTCCTTCGGCACGCCGTGCCCGTTGCCATACAGAAACCCGAGGTAGCCC
This sequence comes from Nitrospiraceae bacterium, assembly GCA_036004925.1. Classification (GTDB taxonomy): domain Bacteria; phylum Nitrospirota; class Nitrospiria; order Nitrospirales; family Nitrospiraceae; genus Palsa-1315. The sequence continues at coordinate 99,673 of DASYRC010000021.1, forward strand.
TGCGCGCCCGCGTGCCCCTGGGCAGCCGCTTTCTCGAACCACTTCGCCGCTTGGGTATCATCTTGCGGCACGCCGTGTCCCTTGTGATACAGCACCCCGAGGTTATATTGCGCGTTCGCGTCTCCTTGGGCTGCGGCTTGCTCGAACCACTGCCGTGCTTTCGTGTAATCCTGCGGCACGCCCTTTCCCTCGGCATACAGTACCCCGAGGTTGGACTGCGCCCTCGCATCGCCTTGGGCTGCCGCTTGTTCATACCACTGTCGCGCCATCACATAGTCCTGCGGGATGCCCTGCCCCTTCTCATACAGCGCCCCAAGGTTGTTCTGCGCCCCAGCGTCCCCCTGGGCGGCGGCTTTCTCATACCACTGTCGCGCTTTCGCGTAATCCTGCGGAACGCCTTGCCCGTTGAGATACAGCGCCCCAAGGTTGGATTGCGCCATCCCGTTGCCCTGGGCGGCGGCTCGCTCGTACCACTCTCGCGCCTTGGCGTAGTCTTGCGGCACACCCTGCCCCTTCTCATACAGCGCCCCGAGGCTGTTCTGCGCGTTCGCGTCTCCTTGGGCGGCGGTTTGCTCGAACCACTGTCGCGCTTTCGTGTAATCCTGTGGCACGCCCTTTCCCTCGGCATACAGTACCCCAAGGCGGACCTGCGCGTCCGCGTACCCCTGGGCAGCGGCTCGCTCGTGCCACTGCCGCGCCTTCGCATAGTCCTGCGGCACGCCGTGTCCAAGGGAGTAGACTAACCCGAGCCCGAATTGCGCCTCCGGGTCGCCTTGATCCGCTTTTCTCCTGAGATCGGCAATCTGCTCGTTACTCATAATGATCCTTCGCTATACATCATCTTTGCGGTCATGGTCGCCCAGGACATAGGTGTGCGTGGCAGTGAGGGTCTGGATCTCAGCAAAGGCAACGAAAGGGAGATTAAGTGCTACCAGGAGGATCATGACGGAAAGGGTACGCATGGGGCGCAGTATGGCGCGGACCCCAGAGACCGTCAAGCAAACGGGGGCGTGTAGGAAGCGCTTTGATGGTATTGCGGATGCGATACGAGCGCTCCTGTTTCACCGTGGAGGTTCTGTGAGCACAAGGGGAGAAATAAATGGGTCGGGAGTTTTGCTCGACAGCTCAGGGGCAATTAAGACTCCCGCCCTCTTTATCTCGTCCAGCACGCTTGACAGTCAAGACAGTAGCTGACTCAATTTCTTACTATCTGGGCACTATCCGTCGTCAGGCTCGTTCGGCAAAGACCTCATCGAACTCAGCCGTGGCCTGATGATAGAACTACGTAATGACGCCCATCAGCGGACGTAGCGCGGGCGCGTCGAGGAGGTCCGTGGGCAGATCGGTCGGAGCTTGTGGCCCGAGCGATGACCGGAGGGGGAGTAGCGGGACTTTCGGCTTTTCCGTGAGTGGATTGACCCAGAGCCTCATAAGCACGAAAGAGACTCTGGCATAGCACTCCTGGAGCTGCCGAAACAGCTCCTGCCGTTCGGGTGACAGCGCGCTCGCCTTGTGAGCAATGCGGGAGTTGATCGGCTCCGTGTATTCATACAGCGCATCTCCTTCTTTCTGGAGAACCGGCGCCATGAATGTACGAAACCACCGTTCCGTGAAAATCTGCTGGAGTTCTTGCCAGCTGACAAGGTCAACATTCGAGTGCTTGGCAGCCTCATATGCGCCACTTTGGAAGCCGCCAGATGAAATGACGAACCCTCGATGCGCTCCAGCATCTGAAACGACCGTCCGGAAGCCGTGGATGATGTCTTTGGACACAGCGCTCTGCCAGTGTTTGCATTCGCAGACGTAGATAGCTGGCGGCGTGGCAGCAGGGTCTTTCGCCAGGACATCAACTCTGACGGTTCCACGGGCAAGGTGGATTTCTATATCGGTGTGCGATTCGAAGCCGCATTCCGATAGGATCTGCGCGGTGTTGTTTTGCAAGCTGCGCCAATCGCGCGGTGGTGTGCCCTCAATCACCTTTTTCCCTCGACTGTATCAGGCTGCCCAACTGTTAAGTTTGCCGCAGCCTACCGTGCAGCACAGCAAGGCAGTCTCAGCAATCCGTTGAAGGCAAGTCTACTGCATAGTCCAATGCGTATCTACCGCTCACTGTTAGAATGATCCCTCCAAGCTCGCTCGTTACCCCTCTCTCGGAAGGGCGGCTTCCAGTGATCCTCCACTGCGCGCGTCGAACGACCACCGCTTCATCGTGGGGGTTCCGCGAGCACAGAGGATTACTGGAGCCGCCCTTCACTCCTCATGCTCCGGGAGTACGGGACCACACGATCTCCTTCCGAGCTTCTTTCTCCTTTTTTCCCTCGCGAGGGCGGTCTGTTTGGGCTCCCACTGCGCGCAACTTTCTCACTCGCCCACCCACTGGCAGATATTTTCCACCCGCCCTACCCTCCGATTGCTTCGCAATCGATTTCCCGGGACGTGCCAATAGCCCGATCGAGGGCTTTCCGATTCTCTATACCTCTATGTAAGGGAGCAACCAAGGCTGCCCTTTACTGCGCGCATCGAGCGACCACCGTTTCATCGTGGGGGCTCTGCGAGCAAGGAGGGCACCTGGCCGCTCCCTTCCCGTCCCTTGACTGCCCTTTCCACCGCCACCTATAATTCCCGCTACGGATTGAGTTGCAACGCGCTGATTCAGATAGCCCGGACTATTCATGAATGCCGTCGCGAGGCGTTCGAGACCGAAGCCCGCCGGGGCTTCTCGCAAGTAAGGCCGACGCAGGCGTACTGGCAGTCCGTCGAGGAGGCCGAACGAGAAAAGCCCCGCCGGGCGAGAGGATCGGACGACGTAGCAGGTATTCATGAATAGTCCGGGCTAAAAAATGGCAGAATTTACGCACTTCAACGAGTCGGGACGGGCGCGGATGGTCGATGTCAGTGCCAAGGACTCGACCGAGCGGGTGGCGACGGCGCAAGCCAAAGTCTTTCTCCAGCCGGAAACCCTCGAAAAAATTCAGAATGGGAAGATTGCCAAGGGCGATGTCTTGTCCGTCGCCCAGGTCGCCGGCGTGATGGGAGCCAAGAAGACCCCGGACCTCATTCCCATGTGCCATCCGATCCTCCTCACCAGCGTCGATATCTCATTCAAAGAAGAAGTCCAACCAGATCGCGAAGGTCGCTGTTTGATCACCATTTTGGCGACGGCCAAGACGACTGGGCCGACCGGAGTAGAAATGGAAGCGATGACCGCAGCCTCGGTGGCCGCCCTCACGATCTACGACATGTGTAAATCAATTGATCGGGGGATGAGCTTCAGCGAGGTGTGCTTGCTCACTAAGTCTGGTGGAAAGTCAGGAACCTATATAAGAAAATGAGGAATGAGGAATGTGAAGTGTCGCTGGGGATTAGTCAGAATTCCACATTTCACATTCCGCATTCCACATTGATGTACTCATGGTGACGGTTCAGCTATTCGGCATGACAAAGTCACTGGCTGGGAATCAATATTCCCTAGCTTTGGCAATGGTAAATGGGCAACGAGTGAAAGATTTGGTTGAACTTCTTGATGCCGGGTATCCGGCGATCGGGGAGTTGATCCATAAAAAGAAGGTTCTGGTGTCGGTGAACCAGGAGATTGCCCACGAAGAAACGGAAATTCGAGACGGCGACGAGGTGGCGTTGTTGCCTCCTTTTGCCGGTGGAACAACCACGATGAATGACACACATGACGATGCCCTCTTTGTCCGTGTGCAACGGGAAGACTTCTCCGTTGATGCGGAGATCAATCGGGTGCGAGGCCGGTCGAAGCGCATCGGCGGCATATCGATTTTTCTCGGGACGGCGCGCGACCGATCCAAGGGGAAGGATGTGGATAGCATTACCTTCGAACATTACGAGGGCATGGCGCAGAAGAAGCTGCGCGAAATCCGTGGGCGGGCGTTGAAGGATTTTGACATCATCGAGGTCGCGATCCTCCACCGGTATGGCGAAATCGGCATCGGCGAAAACATCGTGCTGATTGTCGTGGGGGCTGAGCATCGGGCCGAGGCGTTCCGTGCCTGCAAGTGGGCGATCGATGAATTGAAACAAATCACGCCGATCTGGAAACTCGAACACACGCCGGAAGGCGAAGTCTGGGTGGAGGAACACCCGTAGAAGCGTCAGACGTGAAACGTGAGGGCAGTTTCTAATGCTGAATGTTCAATGATGAATGTTGAATGGCTGAGGGGTAGTCAGTCGCTCGCAAATTAAACATTCAACATTCATCATTTCACATTGAATGAAAGGCAAGTCACGCGGAATGAGCCAATCACTGGAACATATGGTACGGGTAGCCGATACGTATGGTCGGCCGTTGCGCAGCTTGCGTCTGTCCGTGACGGATCGATGCAATCTCCGCTGCAAGTACTGCATGCCTGAGAGGGACTATGTCTGGTTGCCGCGCGAAGATGTGCTGACCTATGAGGAAATGGCAGGTCTGACAGGCTATTTCACCGACCTCGGCGTGGAGCGAGTACGGCTGACCGGCGGAGAGCCGTTGCTTAGACGTGGGTTGCCTCGGCTGATCCGCCTGTTGCTCCAAAACCGACGAGTGACAGATATCGCGTTGACGACGAATGGCATTCTTCTAGCGGACCAAGCTGAGGCGCTGTATGAGGCAGGGCTTCACCGCATCACAATCAGCCTCGATACGCTGAGGCCGGAACGATTTCGCCAATTGACCCGCCGTGATGAATATGCGCGTGTGATGGAAGGGGTTGAGTCGGTGGCTCGCGCGGGATTCACAGGGTTGAAGCTCGACACGGTGGCGATTCGGGGTTTCAATGACGATGAGTTGGTCGCGCTGATCGAGTTCGGCAAGCAGGTGCAGGCAGAAGTTCGGTTTATCGAATATATGGACGTCGGTGGCGCGAACGAGTGGTCTCAAGAACAAGTGCTCTCCGGAGCCGCGATGCTCACGATGCTGAGCGTGCACTACGGGACGATCGAGCCGATCCCTGAACGGGGAGCTGCGCCGGCTCAGCGATTTCTGCTACCGGATGGGACGATCTTTGGAATTATTCCTTCGACGACCACGCCGTTCTGTGCGACCTGCGATCGCAGCCGGGTAACCGCAGATGGTATGTGGTATCGCTGTCTATATGCGACGACGGGAACGGATCTGCGCAAGTCCCTCCGCGCCGGTGCGTCCGCGGACGAGATGCGAGCCTTGATCCGAGCCGGCTGGGAAAGCCGCCGCGACCGGGGCGCAGAAGAGCGCAAGGCGCTTGAACGGGACGGGTTACGTGTCGGAGGGCTCATCGGTATTGAGAGGCTTCGCGAAGACCCACATCTCGAGATGCACGCTCGAGGCGGTTGACATCCCATCTTGCCGCCGACACCTGTGCCACAGGGGACTCCCTGTTGATGCCTGCATGCTGGATACTGAATTTCTGACCATTTTAGGACTTGGGTTGGTGCTGGGGCTTCGCCACGCCTTGGACACGGACCATTTAGCTGCCGTATCCACAGTGCTCGCGCAACGGCCCTCGCTCCGCGCCTCCGGCATGATTGGATTCAGCTGGGGACTCGGACATACCGTGGTGTTGTTGCTGGTCGGGGCGGTGGTGTTGGTGCTCCGAGTGCCGATTTCTGAACCCTTCGCGTTGGCAGCCGAGTTCGGCGTCGGCATGATGCTCGTGCTTCTCGGCGGGATACTCGGGGTGCGATTGGTCCGGGAACGCTGGCATGTGCATACACACGACCATGACGGTGAACGGCACGTGCACCTGCATAGTCATGCGCTGGTCGAGGATCACGGACATATACACTGGTGGCGTGATTCCGTTCGACCGTTCTGTATCGGTATGGCCCATGGTCTGGCCGGGTCGGCGGCGCTATTGTTGATCGTGCTGTCGTCTGCGCGATCGGTATCGGAGGGGCTGACGTATATCGTGGTGTTCGGGCTTGGCTCGATCATGGGGATGATGCTGGTCGGGATAGTCGTGAGCCTTCCGGTATTGTGGTCGTTGAACCTCGGGCGTCCTGTCTTTCTCGCAGTGCAGGGGCTGGCGAGTCTTGGGAGCGTGGCTGTCGGACTCACTATGATGTTTCACATCGCCTTCGGCGGCCAGCTCTTCTGACGATCCACCGTCCCCTTCATCGACGGGAAATCTACGTGCGTCATGAGAGCGGCTATGGTAATCTGCCGTCCTCAAACTCTAGCAGGCTGTCAAAAACCCATTTTGCTCACGAAGAAATAGAGCTGAGGGAGATGTGGACGGCTTCAGCAGAACCCGCAGGCTGTTCAAAATGGCCGTCCAGCAAGGCCGCAGCGAGTGAAAGGCCGAGGAGGCAGAGACCTCACTTCGTGTGGGCCGTTCGCCCCTAGGGTGGATCTTGGCGAACGGAAAAGCCCCTCAATGATTCCGACATTCGAGATGCCAGCTTCTGTACGTTAAGGGTCTGAACGATGCAAGAACGCTGCTTGCTGAAAGGTGCGTCTTGGCGCATCGGGGTTGGGCGGGTGAGAACAGAGACTGTTTCAGCATCCTGATATTGAAGCACGTGGTCCTGTGTCGGACCGAGAGGAGTGCACAATGGCCTGGTTTAAAAAACAGAAAACGACCGAGCCTGAACCTCCAAAGCGATCCAAGATTTCGGAAGGGATGTGGCTCAAGTGTAACCACTGCCGAGAAATCGTCTATCGCAAAGAAGTCGAGCGTAATAATAAGGTCTGCCCGAAGTGCGACTATCATTTCCCGATTTCTGTCATGGAGCGCATTGCGCTCTTGGTTGACCTCGGGACGTTCAAAGAGTGGGATGCAGAGCTCGGCCCCCAGGACCCACTGAACTTTCAGGACACGAAATCGTACAAGGATCGTGTAAAGGCGCACCAGGGGAAGACCGGCCGTAAAGATGCGATGATGATCGGCGAGGGGATGATGAACGGCCGGCGTGTGGTGCTCTGCGTATTCGACTTCAGTTTTATGGGTGGCAGCATGGGGTCGGTCGTCGGAGAAAAGATCTGCCGGGCGATCGATCGTGCGCTGGAGGCCAGGTTGCCGGTCATTTTGGTCACGACCTCCGGAGGAGCCCGGATGCAAGAAGGGATTCTCTCCCTGATGCAGATGGCCAAGACTGCTGCCGCTGTCGCCAAGCTGGGCGAGGCCAAACTCCCGTTTATTTGTCTGTTAGCCGATCCCACGTTCGGGGGCGTCACCGCCAGCGTTGCCATGTTGGGCGATGTGATATTGGCCGAACCGAAAGCGCTGATCGGCTTTGCCGGCCCCCGCGTGATTGAACAGACCATAAAACAGCAGCTGCCGGATCAGTTTCAGCGGGCGGAATTCTTGTTGGAGCATGGCATGATCGATATGATCGTGGAGCGCAAACAACTGAAAGAAACCTTAAGCACCCTTGTCACTCATTTTTAAGCCTGGACCCTTTATGAAGAATCCTGGCTAGCCTCCTTCCTGCCTGATTACACCATGACCTATTCCTCTGCCGTGGCCTATTTGTATCGTCTGCAGAAGCATGGCATCAAACTGGGTCTCGTGACGATGACGGCGTTGATGGTGCGACTCGGCATGCCGCAGACCCGGTACCGAACACTGCACATCGCCGGCACGAATGGAAAGGGATCCACCGCGGCCATGGCGGCCGCCGTGTTGCAGGCGGCGGGGTATCGAGTGGGGCTCTATACCTCGCCCCATCTCGTGGAGTTCCGAGAGCGGATCCTCGTGAACGGCGAGATGATTGCTGAATCGCGGGTTGCACAATTGACCGAACAACTTCAGGCCCTCTGCCAACCGGACCTGTCGCCGACCTTCTTCGAATATACGACGGCGATGGCCTTTCAGCACTTTGCCGATTCGGGGGTCGACGTGGCAGTGTTGGAGGTTGGATTGGGCGGAAGATTTGATGCGACCAACGTGGTCGCGCCCTTGGCCTGTGCGGTGACGACGATTTCCCTCGATCATCAGGAGTATTTGGGGACCACACGCTCATCGATCGCGTTCGAGAAGGCCGGCATTCTCAAACCGGGGGTGCCGGTGGTGCTGGGGCGGATCGAAGATGACGCGTGGCGGACGATCGAACAGGCGGCGCGGGAGCGGCAGGCCCCGGTGTTTCGTCTGAATGAGGATTTTCGCACAGAGGGAGAGGAACCCCAGCAATTTTCCTATCGCGGTCTGGGTATGCAATATGACGGACTGACCTGTGCCCTGAAGGGGCGCCACCAACTTGATAACGCCGCCTGTGCGCTGGCGCTATTGGGGGCGGCGGCCCCTCGGGGGATTGCCGTCACGGCTGAGGCGGTGCGAGCGGGTTTGCGAGCGGTCAACTGGCCCGGACGATTGGAAGTGATCGATCGCCGTCCGACCATCCTGCTAGATGGCGCGCATAATCCGGCTGCTGCAACGGCTTTGGCCGACTCCCTCACGCGCTCTGATCGATCTCATCCGTCCCGCCCTGTGGTCCTGGTACTTGGAATGATGCGCGACAAGGACCATCGAGGTTTTGTCGAACCCCTTAGGGACCTTGTCGATGAGGTGGTGTTGACGCAGGCTGATCTTCCACGCTCTGCAACCGCGCAGGAACTCCGAGCTTCGCTCGAAGGTCTGCTGCCTCATCCGCATCTCGTGCCGTCGATCAGTGAGGCAATGGCGCTGGCCAGACAGCTGGCTACGCCGGACGGTCTGGTGTGTGTCACCGGATCGCTCATGCTCGTGGGAGAGTGCAAGGCATGGTTCCATGGCTGTGGGCTTTCGCCGCTTCGGGGCTGACATGGCAGCGATCGCGACGCGGCTGTGGATGTGCCTGCTTGGTTGGTTAATGTTGGGGATGTTGCTTCCGCACGCCGGGGGTGCTGCAGGAAATAGGGGAGGTTCCGCAGCGACGACGACAACCTCCGGTGGGCTCCCGCTCGATATCACTGCAGCACGAATCGATTATCTACAGGAACAAGAAGTCTACGAAGCCGATGGATCGGTGGTAGTCAACCAGGGCACCCTACGTCTGGCGGCTGATCACATGACCATCCAGGCTTTGCCCGGCGTATTGATTGCCACGGGCCACGTCCGACTCACCGATCCCAAAGCCGATCTCGTGGCCGAGCGGTTGGAACTCAACGTGAATACCGAGGCTGGGGTGGTCACGCACGGACGGGTGTACCTCAAATCTACGAATACCTCGGTGGAGGGGCGTCTCCTGCAGCGGTTTTCAGAGGATCACTATCGGGTAAAAGAGGGCCGGTTTACGAACTGCGATGCGCAGGAAGGTGAGACGCCGGCTTGGCGGTTTGAGTTCAAGGATCTTGACTTGAATGCCGGTGACAACGTGGCGTTTACGGGTGCATGGCTCTGCGTAAACGATGTCCGGGTAATTCCTATTCCCACGTTGACCTATCCGCTCTCCACGCGACGCAGTGGGTTCCTCATTCCCAATGTCGGGTACGATAATCGGTTTGGCATGCACCTCCAAGAAAGTTTTTTTTGGGCCATCAATCCGAGCCAGGACCTGATGATCTCTCCTTCCTATTACAGCAGCCTCGGCTACGGGAGCGATTTGCAATATCGCTACGTGCTGGACCGGAAGTCGAAGGGACAGTGGTTCATCAGTGCCTTGCAGCAGACAGAGTTGCCGAATGTGTCCGGCGTAAGCCAAACGGGACAAGATGTGCATCAGACTCGGGCTCTGATCACCGGGACCCATACGCAGCAATTCACACCGGACTTGTTGCTTCGTGTTAGAGCCAACTTGGTAACTGACCCCAATTATCTGCAACAGTTAAGCAACTCGGGAGTCCAGCGGGCCCTACCCAGCAGTGAATCGAATTTGTTGGCGAGTCAACGTCTGGCTTACGGACACACGTACCTGCTTGGTCAATACCTGCAACCGTTGCAATCGGGGGGAGGGGATACATTTCAGCGCCTGCCGGAAATCGGCTACAGTTTGCCAAATCTCTCATTGTTCAACTCGCCGGTCTTGCTGGGTACCGATATGAATTTCGTGAACTTTTATCGTGAACAGGGATTTACCCAGAATCGAATCGATGTTCTGCCTGGTCTGTCGACCGACGTCCTGGATTTCGGGCACATCATGGGCCTGACCCCCCAAGTGAAAGTGCGCGAGGTCTACTACACGCGTGGGGTGCAAAATCCTGAAAGCCAGCATCGCGAGACCTTTTGGGCGGGCCTTGATGCGACGTCGAAGCTTAGCCGCCGCTTCAGAACGAGCGAAGACAATACCTTGATGCATACCGTTGAGCCCAGCATCATGTATGAATATGTGCCGCCGACGAGTCAGTCACAATTGACTCAGATCGATCAGGTAGACGATCTGCCGAAGAAAAACTTGCTGACCTACGCGATCCGCAGCCGTCTGTTGGAGCAAACGGGCAGCAGCAGCTTCAATTGGCTGGATTTCACGATGGCCCAGAGTTATCACGTGGGTGCCGTGCAAACGAGAGCTCGGGATTTCACGCCTGGCGCTTCCCCGCTGTTCGGGTCGATTACGCAACCGCTGCAGCCGGCGACGGTGGCCATTGAGGGGAAGAAACTGTCCGACATCTGGATGCGGGCCGTGATCGGCAATACGACTCCTCAGTACACGCCGGCTCAGTTAGCCGATGCCGCGTTTGGCCAGGGCGCCGGGGTTGTCCTCGGTCAGCAGCCTGCCACCAACCAATATCTGACCATTGATGCGTTTTTCGATCCCTATCGATCATCAGTGAGTCAACTCAACACCACCCTCCGGGTTCAGCAGGCCAACTACTGGTATCTCGAAGTCGGGCAGCGCTTCACGCACGATGGGAATCGTGTACGTCGAGGAGACGTGTGGAATCCGATTTCGTTCAATGAGGTCTATGCCCCAACCCCTGAGATTCAATTTGTCACAGCGGGAGGGGCATTTCGCACGCCGTGGGGGTGGACGGTCGGCGCGAAGGGCTACTACGATGTGAAGAACGGCAGGAGCCCGGAGTATGATGTCGTCGGTCTCTACCAGAATCCCTGCAAGTGTTGGTCGCTGGGGGTCTATTATTTACAGTTCCCCGATCGCCAGCAGTATAACTTCATGTTGAGCCTGACCGGGATCGGCTGGACGGAGAGCTTCGGCACGGCAGTGGTGCGAAGTATCCTCAGTCCACTGCTGATCGGGGAGAAAGGTCTTCCCTGGGCTGCGCCTGGAGGGCCGTATGGGAGGCCACAATCGACCATACCCCAGCCTGAGATGGGTGGGATTGGACGATGAACAGATTGTCTGGAAGAGTGGCTCGTGTGTGGGCTCTGCGAACAGCATGATGAATGGTGCGTTTGGATGGATGGTGTTTTATCGTGCTGCCGAGCTGGCCGTAATATTGTTATGCGCAGGTCTGATGGATTTGACTCCTCGAAGAGGGCTGGTATACGATGCCAACTCGTTTGAATAGTTATCGTGTACTCAGCGAAGGAGGAATGCGACGTGGCAGGTGATGCACTGAAAGTCGAGGATGCAACGTGGGACGCAGAGGTCATGAAGGCCTCTGAGCTCGTGATGGTAGATTTCTGGGCCGTCTGGTGTGGTCCTTGCCAAATGGTCGCTCCGATCATCGAGGAATTGGGCAAAGAGTATGCGGGAAAGGTAAAAGTGCGAAAGCTCAATACCGATGAAAATCCCGAAGTCGCAGGCCGCTATCAGGTCATGAGCATCCCGACAATTCTGTTTTTCAAGAACGGGCAGGTCGTGGAGAAACTCGTTGGGGCGCGACCGAAGCGGCAGTTCAAGGAAATGATCGATTCGCTGCTGGCGCAACCAGCCGGCTCAGCTTAAGGATTGTAGTCACCCGCCGCAATGCTCGTCGAGTTGCGCATTGTCAATTTTGCGCTCATTGAGCAGCTCAGTCTTCAATTCCAGTCCGGGTTTACGGTCCTGACCGGGGAGACCGGGGCCGGTAAATCTCTCCTCATTGATGCCATCGCATTGTTGGTTGGCGGGAGAGCCTTGACCGACCAAATCCGTTCCGGAGAAGACGAGGCCCAGCTTGAAGCTGCCTTTCACCTCCCAGACACCCATCCACTTCTTCAACGCCTGCGGCTACACGAAATCATCGGTCAGAACGAGTCCGAGCTGATTCTTCGGCGCGTGCTCTCCCAATCGGGTCGCCACCGGGTGTACGTCAACGGCAGCCTGTGCCCCCTGCGCGTGCTCGAAGAACTTGGGGGCACCCTCGTCGATATCCATGGCCAGCATGAGCAGCAATCGCTGTTGGCTACCGCCAAACAATTAGACGCCCTCGATGCGTTCGGACGTCTCTACGAACTACGCGGGAGGTATGAGCAGGCCTATCGAGAGTGGAAGGAACTACGCAGGCAGTTGGATGCCTTGCAAAGCGACGTCGTCGATCGTGCAAGACGTGATGACATGTTGCGATTCCAGGCCCAGGAAATTGAACAAAGCGGGCTGCTGCTTGATGAAGAAGAGCGGCTTCGTAGTGAGCGGCAGCGACTGGTACATGCGCATCGTCTCAGGGAATTGGTCCACGAGGCTCATGGCGAGTTGCAGGCGGATGAGCAGGCTGTCCTCACCAGGCTGGGGCGGATCGCGCGAACCCTTGCAGAGTTGGCCCAGACCGATCCGACAATGGGTGATTGTGAGCAGGTTACGATGGATTCGGCGATCCAACTCAAAGAACTTGCCGGACGGCTGCGCGACTATGCACAACAGTTAGAAGCCGATCCTGACCGACAGGCCGTCGTGGAGGACCGACTCGACCTGATCCAACGGTTGAAGAAAAAGTATGGAGGGTCGGTTGAGGCAGTATTAGCGACTGGCAGACGGGTGCAGGAGGAACTACAGTTATTTGACAATCATGAAGTGAGAACTGCTGAGTTGCTCGCTCGGCTGGACGAAGAGGCCCGCCGTCTCCACATACTGGCACAGCAGCTGTCTAAGAAGCGGATTGAGGCGGCCAAGCGGATGACGACGCTTGTGGGAGCGGAGTTGGCAGCGTTGAAAATGGAACAGGCGATCTTTCAGGTCACGGTCGCGAGCGATGAGTCGACTGAGGGGCTCGGACAGGCTGGGCGTGATCGAGTGGAGTTCCTTCTCACTAGCAATCGGGGTGAACCGCCGAGACCACTGGGCCGGGTGGCGTCCGGAGGGGAACTCTCGCGTATTATGCTGGCGCTCAAGACGGTGTTGGCCGAGAAGGACCAGGTTCCGGTTTTGATATTTGACGAAATCGATACGGGAGTCGGCGGGGCAGTCGCTGCAGCCATGGGAAGGAGACTGCGCAAGCTCGGGGCATTCCATCAAGTGTTTTGTATCACCCATCTTCCTCAGGTCGCATCCCAAGCGGAGCATCATCTGCTTGTGGAAAAGGGGCTGGAGAGTCAACGGGCATCCACCTCGGTAAGAGCTCTCAAGGGGATGGGGCGAGAAGAAGAAATCGCTCGAATGTTGAGCGGTCTGACCATTACGAAAAAAGTTCGTGAAACAGCAGCGGAACTCATCGCGGGGGCGAAGGGGAAGCGGTCTGAATGACCTGGTTTGTTTTGTTTATCTAGTTCATCTGGTTTAACCAAATAAACAAGACAAACCAAACAAACCAATTAATCGAGACAAGCCGGCGGGCTAGGAGTCGGATCGGTTTATCGGGGTGGTAGCTATCGCCATGGCAGGAAGGGATGCTTTACATTCCTGGACTACGCGCGCAAAGAGTTCGGTCAACTTCGGTTCGAAGTGGGTGCCGGCGTACGAAAGCATTTGTTGGCAGGCGTCATCAATTGAGAGGGGTGTCCGGCCAGGAAGTTCCGCGGTCAGATGGTCGAACGTTTGGGCCAGGCAGACAATGCGGGCTAGTTGAGGAATTCCTTCTCCCTGAAGTCCAAATGGATAGCCTGAGCCATCCCACCGTTCATGGTGATACGCAATAATCTGTCCCACCTCAGCCGGAAGTCCGAGCGGTAACACGAGTTTCGCACCTCGCTCCGGGTGGTGCCGATTGTCGACCGCCTCTCCGGTCACAGAGATTTCATCGTCGGCAAATTGATAGGGTTCAGGCCCGATCTTGCCGATGTCGTGGAGGAACGCCCCCAACGCCAACGATTTCTGCTCAGCGAGTGTCAGGTTGATACGGTTGGCCAAAAGCGTGGCGTAGAAACTGACTCGGCTGCAGTGGTTGAGCAACTGGCGATCCTTGGCTTCAAGCAGGTCGGAGAATAGAGGGAGAAAGTCCGGTATGGATTCGGAGCTAGGCGCATCGTCTGACGTCGGTTTCCCGATCGCCTGGTATCTCGCGCGTAATTCTTTCCACGCCTGCGCGCTTTCGTTATCTGATCCCCAGAAGCTGGTCGATGTCCCAATGAAATGTCTGAGGAAATCGAGCCGTTGTTTTTTTTCGAGTGTCTGGTTGACGAGGGAAAGCAATTCCGTGACGTTGAAAGGTTTGAGCAGGTAGCCAGCGGCACCATGGCGTATCCCTTCCATGGCGGACTTTAAGCTCCCGTACCCAGTGATGATGATGACCTCAACACCGGCGTGGTGATGCTTGATGTCCTGAAGGAGATCTATGCCCTGGCGATCTGGAAGCTTCTGATCGAGTGTAATGAGGTCGATCGGTTGGGAGTTCAGCACCTCCATCGCTGCACTGGCTGATTCCGCTATCTGGATATTGAAAAAGGGGCGGAGAATCACTTTCAATGCGTCACGAGGCCCTGCCTCGTCGTCAATCACGAGCAAAGTCGGCTTATTCTTTGTCGGCACCTGAGTCGCAGGTAAATTCATAGGCGTCCTCTACCGCTAACTGCTTGCGTGTGAAGCAATTCTTGTTCCATATCAGTAAGTTAGAGTCCTTGGCTCAACGGAGTGTGGCTAGTGCATGCTTGAGACCCATATGTAGTTTCTTGAACGAAACACTACGTACATCAGCGAGAAAATCCATTACAACCTGTGCCAAAAAGACGCACTGAGGGAACCTGTATGTGCTATTCCTGCACTACGCTCGATGGTTCGGTGCTGACTTCTTGATCGGGTCGGCCGATTCCCAACGTGTCCATGCGGTACTTGAGCATCCGCCGGCTGATTCCCAGCAGGTTGGCGGCATGGGTTTGGATGTAGTTCGTTCGTTTTAGGGCATCTAATATAATTTCGCGTTCAAATTCCATAACGGCTTTTTCGAGAGACAGTCGCCCGGCGAGAGTGTCGTCGCGGAGTGAAGAGGATCGGGTGTCATTCTTGAGAATGGGCGGAAGATGTTCAGGGGTAATGGTGTCCGATCCCTTGGACCAAATGAATGCCTGTTCGACGATGTTCTCCATCTCTCGCACATTGCCCGGCCAAGGATAGCGGGACAGAAGATCGACGGCATCTTTGGAGAACTCTTGGAGCGGTCGATTTTCTTCTTCGATTCGTTTGGCCAGAAAGTGTTTAGCGAGGAGCGGAATGTCGTCCCCACGCTCCCGGAGCGGGGGCAAATACAGCGCAATGACGTTGATGCGGTAGTAGAGGTCTTCGCGGAATTGCCCCTTGCGAACGAGTTCTTCGAGATTCTGGTTCGTCGCCGTCACAATGCGCACATCCACCTTGATGGATTGCACCCCGCCGACTCTGGTGAATTCTCGTTCTTGCAAGACGCGCAGCAGCTTGGCTTGCGTCATGGCGCTGAGGTCGCCGATCTCGTCGAGGAAGAGCGTGCCGGTATTGGCAAGTTCAAATTGTCCGACTCGACGGGCCGTGGCATCCGTAAACGAGCCTTTCTCATGGCCGAACAACTCACTCTCGATGAGCGTTTCAGGAAGGGCTGCGCAGTTCAGCGCGATGAAGGGGCGCTCGCGCCTGCCGCTATTATAGTGGAGCGCCTTGGCGACCAGTTCCTTCCCCGTGCCACTCTCGCCGGCAATCAGGACAGTCGTGCGGCTGTCGGCGACTTGCTCGATCTTGGTGTAGATGTCCTGCATCGACGGGCTCTTGCCGATCAGATTGTGGAAGGCGTATCGCTGAACGACTTGTGCACGGAGTTGTTTGACCTCCTGTTGGAGGTCCTGGTCATTGAGTGCACGTTCGACGATGATGCGGAGTTCTTCCACATCGAAGGGCTTTGAAAGATAGTCGGCCGCGCCGAACTTCATTGCATCGACTGCGGTTTTGACTGATTTCGTTCCTGTCAGCATGATAACCGGTGCCGTATGGTTCTCGGCACGCATGGTTTGGAGTACCGACAGTCCGTCGGTGCCAGGCAGGATGACATCCAGAAGGACCAAGTGGGGGGCTTCTTTGCGAAACAGCTCGAGGCCCTCCTGGGCGTCGGCGGCTTGGATCGTTTCGTAGGTCGGCTCCAGCACCGCTTTCAATGAGGCCCGAACTCGGGCCTCATCATCGATCAACAGCACTCGTTTTTTCATACTGTTGTCCATAGGGTGTTGGCCGTTATGCGGGTAACGCGGGCAGGCTCACGAAAAACGTGGTGCCGACGCCGACCGAGCTCTTCACCCTGATCTTGCCGTGATGCTCTTGGATAATTTGATGGACGATGGTCAGACCAAGTCCTGTTCCTTCGTGTTCTCCGCTCTCGTGTTTCGTCGTGAAAAACGGGTCAAAAATGTGTTCGAGGTTCGTATCTTGGATTCCTTCACCGGTATCCTCGATCTCGATGCGGGCCCAGACGTTCCCTCCCGGCTTCACCAGCTTGCGTGTCTGAACGCGTAAGCGCCCACCCGCGCCGGCCATCGAGTCCATGGCGTTGAGGAGAAGATTGAGCAGGACCTGCTTGATCTGCTGTCGGTCCAGCATGACACGAGGCAAGTCGGACGCCAACTCTTTTTCAATCTTGATCCCATGGCTGTCTGCCTTGACATCAATGAAATATAAGCACGACGCGACAACGTCGTTGAGGTTCTCGTCCGTCAGCTTGGGCTCCATGTATCGGGAGTAGTCGAGAATTTCCTGGATTAGCCGTTCGATCCGATACACATCGTCGAGTACCACTTTGCTGAATTCTAGAATAAACTGGGGATCGTCTTTTCGTTCAGGTACCAATTGGATAAAGGTTTTAATCGACGTGAGAGGGTTTCTGATTTCATGGGCGAAGCCGCCGGCGATCGTCTCAAGGGATTTCAGCCGATCCGTGCGCTTCATGAGCGTGTGCGAGCGAAGGAGGTCCTCGTACAGCACAATGGTGTATAGAGCATTCGTGGCGGTTTGTGCCAGTGCGGCGAGCAGGGATCTGGTCAGCGCATTTTCTTCGGTCAAAGCTTGTGCCGCTCCGAGCAGTGAAAAGGCAATGAGACGGCCTTTATTGAGGTGTGGCACGACGCGTGTGGCCTGCATGGCTTCCATGGCCGCACATGCGTCGGTTCCGGATTCAGTCTCTTGGAGGTCTACAGCCGAGTCGGCCTGCGTCATGATCCGGTTGGTTGCGAGTAGGTGGTGGGGCAGAGGATGGTCCACGGCCAGCGTCGGTGGAATAAGCGTGGGGGCGATCGGACCAACCATACTGGCGCGGCGATAGCATTCGTGTTCGCGATCCAACAGGAACAGCGTGCCATGGGTCGTGGCACCTGCGCGACATAGCTCTTGGATGATGCAATTCCCGAGTGTCGTCAGGTCGGTCATCGTCCCCAGGTCGGCCGCAAACCGCGTGACGATGTTCAACAGCTCGTTAGCGGATGGTGCCACGATGCCGGTATTCGGTGGGCGTGATGTCATAACGGATTGGGAGCGTAGGGACGCCCTGTGACCCGCCAGCGGAAATGCGGATTGGGCATGAAACGTTTATGTGTTCAAAGTTGTACGGGTGGGAGTATACACGGCTCGGGCTCGTTCAGCCAGTGGATTAATCTTTTTCAATGACAGCGAAGAGGGCATGCCCATCGAGCGCAGGAAAGATGCGGAATGTGAGGATGCCGGCTTGCTGGAGGAATGAGGTTAGTGAGGACCGGTCGAAGGTGTGTAGCAATCCATACCGGATGGCCTCTCGAAGTCGACCCAAGTAGTGCAGGACGATCTGAGCTTGCGGGCTGAATTCATCCTGATTCGCTCTCTGAAGATGTCGGCGATAGAGCAGCGAGAGGTCGGTGTCAGGGTGAAAAACCGTGAGGACCAGGCGCCCTTGTGGATGGAGCATGCGGTGCAGCTCCCGAATCGTGACCAGTGGAGAAGGGACGAACGGAAGTGACAGATTGCCGACGATGCGATGGAGGGAGTGGTCCTTGAACGGAAGGCCCTGCGTCCAATCCGCGCGCATCCATTCGGTGGTTAGGGGTGGGTGGATGGTGAGGGTGCCCCCGAAGTCGCTGTCGAGTTCCCGATGCAAGGCACGAAGGCTCTGTCGAGCCTGCGTCAGCGAGTCTTGGGCATGTTCCAGGCCGATCAACTTAACGGGCCGCTCCGGGCTCCATCCACGCTGTCGCGAGCGGTAGGCCTGGTTGACCATCGTGGCTCGCACGAAATCGCCGTGACCGACTCCCACCTCCACAAGCATGGAGCCCGGTTCGAGCGGGCTGAGCAGCCGGTAGAGATCGTCCAGGAGCTTCCAGTGCTCATGGAGGTTTCCGAGTTTGAGAAGCTGCAGGTGCGCGACCCGCAAGGCCTCACGCGCGATCTGCGAGAGATTGTGGCGAAGGCGGGCGCGCTCCATCTCGATGCGCTGTTGACGGGCCAGCATGCGACGGGTGTGTATGCTGAATTCAGCCGGAGTGGCCGGCAGCGAAACGGTTGCGGCAATTTGTTCTAGGATCTGGTGGAAGGCCGGGGGGTGCTGTTCATTGAGCGGGAGATTCTGGCCGAGCAGCGGTGCGAGGACTGTTGCCAAACGAGTATTGGCTCCCAACGCGGTGAGAAACGCCTGCGGGAGGTCAGCTGGAGGCAATGGCCCGAGCGGGCTGCTGGGAGTCATGAGGATGGCTGACGGAGAGCGAAGGAGACGCAGATCCGAAATCGTGGAGGCCAGGTCTGTAAAGTGGCCTGCAACGACATCGCCGACAAAGCGATCGACATTGACGTTGAGCCCGAGCAGATTAGCGATGCCGCGTCGGAGTCCGTATCGGTGGTCAGCCACGAGGTCATGACCATGGACAGTCATGAGCATAGCTTGAATATCGACGACAGGATTGATCAGGAGCAGCAAGTCTAGGGGGCGAGAGTGCACTGCCATTTTGATCGCGACACGTGCGGTCATGTCGCTTGCCATGACGATCAGGGGAGCGGTCGGCCACGTATGTTGCACAAACTCCACAACGGTAAAAAGATCGGCTTGCATACTCCGCAAGGTTGTTTGCTGCAGCTCACCGTCGCTCAGCCCCACATGGTTGGTGTGGTCATAACGCAAGACGCGGAGCCGGTGATGCGCCAGGTAGTATGACAAGGTACTGGCATCCAACGCGGTCTGGCCATAGCCGGGAGCGATGATGACGACCGGTGTGTTCGGTTCAAGCGATTGGCGAAGATGGTCGTCTTCAATCACAATCATTTGGCCGCGTAGATTCCGACACTCTCGTTGCATACTGACGACCGAAGCCTGCTGTGAGGAGGATTTGGATTCGTCCAGGGAAGTTAGATGTTGTTGGACGACACGGTTCACTTCGCGCTCAGCGTAGGGTGTGAGGCCCTGAAAGCGGAGGCCGACCCAGAGGGCAGGGTCGGAGCCCGGGTGACGAAATTCGCCGGGCGTTGCGGGTTCCGGAGCAGACCAGACCACCCGAGCGGTGAGTGCAGCGTCCGGCGCGCCTGGCTCATGGGTCCCGGGGTGTTTCTGGTTCTGCGTGATGGCGAAATGCAATGTGGCAATTCCATTCAGGAGTTCAGAGCGAGCGCTGAGGTGAAGACAGGCACCGTCTCGGCTGAGGTTGGTGGTTAAAGCTTCGAGGCGGAAGCTTCTTCCGGCAGAATCTGTGAGATCGAGCCGGACTGGGAGCTGCAAGGTCACACGTACGGCCTCGCGCAGGTCGTAATCTTGCGGCTCGCCAGGTGCGATGGGTTTGCTGGTAATTAGTATATCCTGCGGCTCTGCCACAAGCAGGACCTCAAGGCTGAAGGGCAAAGATTGTTCCTGCGCAGCCTGGATCAGCGAGGCCAGGACGGTGCCCTCTTCTCGCTTAGGAGGCTCGAATGTCAGAATCAACTGGGCGGCCGGTGGTTTGGTATGGATGGAGACGGAGCGCTCCTGTGCCCTACCTACCAACTCGAGAATGCCCACCGCCGTCTTGATTACGACATAGGCGTCTTGTGGCGAGACAGTGGGGAAGTCGCCGGGGAGCGTAATGCAGGCCCCTCCGAGGCTGAGGTTGGAAATGGTGCCGTCCCACGTCGTCGACCCGACGGTGATCGTGGCAGGTAAGGTACTTAGAATTCGAGGTGAGTGGCGCCGTTCCTGTAGTAGTCTGTCGAAATCGGCTGCCGGCACTGGTGCCGGCGCGGCGCGCTTTATGTCAGGAGCAGGTGCGGGCGGAGCAGGAGAGTCGGCCATCGGCAGCGGGAGTATCTCGAGGGGGGAACGAGAGGCAACCGGCAGACGGAGGATCATACGAAAGGGCCCCTGCATCGGGGCCGACAAATCCAAGGTGCCATCCAGTCGGCGGACGAGCTCATATGACCCGAGGAGATCAAAGGACGGGGGTGAAGCCACCGGAGATTGTGACGACCACGCCATATCGGATTCGAGCAGCTCGACTTCGATTTCGGTAGGCGGGGCGAGAGGGAAGAGGGCAGGGGCGTCTGCTGAGATGGAGGAAGTTCCCACCGCCCGCGTGCTCACGATGAGTCGATGCGCACGGCCGATCGTCAGCAAATAGGTCTGCGCGTAGTTCAGGAGATGGTAGACAAGCTCCTTGGCTTGCTCAAGGTTGCCGACGAGAGGAGGGAGGTGTGAGGAGAACCGCCGTATGATACCTGCACTATCCACGATCGCTGAGGTTGTAGACGTGAGTACGTCTTCAAGGACCTCGTTGATCGTGTGTCCATAGACCCTGTCCCCTCTCTCTTGGAGGACCTGCGCCAGCTGTGCTCCGAGATTCGTCGCTTCTGCGGCGTGGCCTGCCAGTGTTTCAGCCTGGTCATCCAGATGTGCGTTGCGAATAGTGGTGAGGAGTTGCTGGGAGTGTGTCGACAGTGAGGCCAGTGGGTCGTGCAGTTGTTGGGACAATAGCGTAACTTGCTGGGCCAGCGCGAGCAGTGCATCCCTTTGTTGGAGTTGTTGGCGAAGTTGATGGATCGTGGTGTCTTGTTGTTTGGCTTGTGATAGGTCTCGGATGAGTCCCACTGTGCCGAGGAATCGGCGAAGGGTGTCATAGAGTCCTCTGGCGT
Source organism: Nitrospiraceae bacterium (assembly GCA_036004925.1). Lineage (GTDB taxonomy): Bacteria > Nitrospirota > Nitrospiria > Nitrospirales > Nitrospiraceae > Palsa-1315. The sequence continues at coordinate 120,889 of DASYRC010000021.1, forward strand.
TCACCTCCGCCGTGAGGGGCAGCGGTTTCTTGTCCTGCGTGGGTTTCCCTCGCAAGGTCAATTCAACGCGGCTGGTGCCACGCGCTCCGGAGCGGCGTTCATTGAGGCGATACCGAGCAACCGACTCCTGGTTGGGAGGAACAAGAGTGGTATAGGGCAATCCGATGAGTTCGTCGGGTGAGTAGCCCAATAGCGTGACAATGCCAGGACTGACCGCTACAAAACAGCCGCTGGCATCCAGTTCGTAGGCGATGTCGCTGAGTGATTCGACGAGCCGACGATGGCGTTCGAGTGCGTGTTCCAGGGTCACACTCAGGTGACGTTTCTCGATGGCTTCCTTGGCACAGAACAGGAGTTCCGTGAGAAAGGCCGAAGATTTCTTCGAGAGAAAAAAGTCAACGTCGGCTTGGAGTGCTTGAATCGCCGCGGCTGAGTCGGAGCGGTCGCTGTACAGAATAATCCCCGCATACGGTGCACGGCGTTTGAATTCGCCGGGTAGGGAGGTGTGATCCCCGGCGAGGCACTGTTCGTCGATGAGGATGAGGGGCCATTCGTGTGACGACGCCCATGAACGGGCTTCTTCGGCTGAATAGGCGACGTCCACGCGGCAGCCAGGAAAGAATCCACGCAGACTGACGGTGATGAGTTTAATGGATTCAGCGTGTTCGCTGATAATCAGGGTGGAGACTGGCTCACTCTGCGGCATCAAGATATCCCTGTGCTTCCTGGGAATTGGAGCAAGCCCAGTCGCAGAGCGAAATCACAAGGTTTGCCCTCACGTGATCTGTGACACCCTAGCCCCTACGCTTCGGGCGCGAGCGACCCGGGGCGCGCGTCTGAAGATGAAGATGTGAATAGCACAGGCTGAGGTGGGAAACCCAGTCTACATGCGATGGAATGGGCTATTTCTTTGGTAGGGGGGAGAGCCTCACGGGCTTCGATGACGAACAAAATTGAACGGAGTTGGAGGGAAACAAGGCAACGGCTACGTGAGGCAACGTCGCGGTACCCACCGCAGAACATGCGGCGGGTGAAAAAGGGGTGTGTGAGTTGCTACTTGGCGAGTGGCGTATTGGATGTCGTCGGACATGCGCCAGGGGTCATGTACAGCAAATAGTTTCCCATTCCATGCTGTGGCTCTTGTCTCTGCAAGGGATGGTGATGGACCATGACCATCTCATAGTCATCAGCCTTCTTCACGGGAAACCCCTGACTATCCTTATAGACTTGGTGCGGTAGAAACTCGCGGAAGCTCCCGTCCTGGGTGACGTCTGGAACCGTCCGTAGCAGGGTCTCTTTCGTGGTTATATTGTCCAGCCCGATCATTAAGAGTTCGTCATGGCCATGTGGGTAGGCGAATTTCACACAGCCATCCATCGAGAATTTGAGCGGCGCCCTGTGGACCTGCACTCCGGAGGTAATCTCAATCCCTTCATCCGTCTGGTCTGGGCCTCGCTGGGAGAACTTGCTGAAGCACACAATATTGATCCCCACCTGGTACACGTCCATTTCTTTGATGGGAGCGCCTTCGGGTGCCATATACATGGTGAAGGTTGCCATCACATCCTTGGTGATCGGCGTCTTATGATAAAACGCGACGATCGACATGAGGTGATCATCCTTGGCGAGCTTGACTCCATAGCCTTCCGGAAAACGAGTCTCGGTCATCTCCAACCCTGCTCCCGCAAAGAACAACGGTTCGCCCTCGCATGAGACGCTTGGTTTGTCATTGTTGAGCATCAAGATGTGATGGAGATAGTTCTTGGGGAGGGGCTTCCCTTCTTTGGTGAAGACTGCAGTCTTGTACCCCACCATATACATATCTTTGGGAAGATGAAAGTTATGCTTGGGCATCGACGCCGCGAGGTCTCCGTCGTGACCTGCTGGAAGATCGATGGGACCGAACGTGAGGGTGACGGTATTGGCCTCGAACGTCACAGTCGTCGTGGTTTGGTGGGAAAGGGTGGGGACGGCATGGTGGTCGTGACCGCCGTCCGCGAGGACAGGGGTCACCAGAAAGAAGCCGGCGAGCAGAGTGAGGAGTGTCTGACGCATAAAACCTCCCAAGAATGAGAAGCGGTTACCCGAATATGTGGTGCGATGCTCATCTACGCCTATAGGATACGCGAGTGTCATTGGGCGGTTGGTGGTGAGGTCAACCGTTTCCAGACATAGGTCCCGCCGTGCTCGCGAGGCGGAATATTTTTCTGGGTGCCGACCCGCGAATACCACCACACGCCCTTGGCCTGGGTCCCGTCCTCGGAGAGGAGGAGTTCAAATTCTCCTTCGCGATCATTGCCCGGCTGCTGCCAGGTGCCTTGCCAGAGACGGTCGGCATACTTCGTGGTGACGAATCGTCCACCGTGCTGGGTATAGGGGCCGTTGCCGGCTTTGTCGAGTGTGGCTATGTAGCGCTTGTCGTCCTCCACCTCAAGAATTTCCCATTCTCCACCCAAGTCAGGGGCGACGGATTGGCCGACCGATGAAGCTACGGTGCGTGGTGTAGCGGTTTTCGTTCGATCATCGACAGGCAGCGCGCCGCCGGCATTTCGGAAGGATTCATGCCAGGACAGGAGGACCCACTGGCCGTTTCGACGTTCAAGCACACCAGTTTCTCGTAACAGCAGGCCGGCGCGCTGCTGGTCCGGTCCCGGATCGAGGATACGCCCATAGTCCAGCTCCATTGTATACCACCCAATATCTCCCTTTGACCACACATTGAGTTCGGAAATGCGTAGGTCGAGAGCAGCCACATTTGCAAACTCCTCCTTGATATCTCGCTCTAAGTCAGGCCATCCCACGTATTTTCGACCTCCGATGGAATAGCTGGTGATATCGGCGTCGTGGGCCATAAGCTTGGACATGGCGTGCAAATCCTTCTCCGAATTGGCTCGCACGAGGGCGCGGACTGTAGTTTCGAGTTCGATGTTATCCGCGGTACTGCTGATGGCTGCGGGAACCCAGCAGGCGCCTCCGATGACCATGTACAGGATGAGACGGACCAGTACGGACACACGCATGATGATTCTCCTGTCTGGTTCACAAGGAAAACGGGAGGAAAGTCTACCTGGCTAGAGACTGAGGCTACAGGTCCGATAGAGTCTTGTCAATGGTTATGCCTCAGTAACGGCAGACGTCATCCATGCCACGACGATCACAGTCACATTATCTTCTCCCCCTCTGTTCAGCGCCTGCTCGATGAGGTCGTGGCAGGCTTGGTTGGGATCGCCGTGCGCGCGGGAGAGCACCCATGCGATGGCTGCGTCCTCCAACATTTTTGTAAGCCCGTCGCTACAGAGCACAATCAGGTCGTGAGGGGTCATCGGCGTCGAGGTCAGCTCCGGTTTCATGTCGACGCCCATGCCAAGGCCTTTGGTCAAGATGTGACGCTCAGGATGGGTGAGCGCCATGGCTGCATCGATCAGGCCGCGCTGCAAAAATTTTTCGACGAGGGTATGATCGCGCGTCAATTGCTTGAGCTGTCCAGCCCGATAGAGGTAGGCGCGGCTATCGCCCAGGTGGGCGATATGGGCGACCGGCATCGATTCCGGCGTGATCGCCAAGGCGACGAAGGTCGTGCCCATCCCTTTCAAGGACGGTTTCGCCAGAATAAGGTCATGGATTCGCCGGTTGGCGCTCGTCACGAGGTCTGCCACGAACTCGGCGGCAGCGCTCGGGTGATCCTGGAGCCAGGCCGCTCGTTCCCGCGCCCGCTGTGTGGCCACGGCCACAGCGGTTTGGGCCGCGAGATCCCCTGCTGGGTGACCACCCATCCCATCGGCCACGATCCAGACACCGCAGTCATTCAGGAGAGCCAGCGCATCTTGGTTCGATGCTCGAACATGACCCATCTCGGTTTGACCGACCCCGGTCCAGTGCTGGGGTTGTGTCACGGAGCGACCTCGGCCGGCGTTTGATGCCGGGCCGGTGGAAATCCTACAGAAGACGGGCCGAACCGCGTGACCATCTCGTCGTAGAGCAATGCTGCGAGCGGTTCGAGATTTTGAGTATCGGCCGCGTTGTACCTCAGCAACAGATCGCGTGCCGCTTCGTCTCCTGCGCACCACTGGCGCCACAGGCGAACGGCTTCCCATCCGTCGAGTCCCACCACATCGGCCTCGCGCGCAATCTGGACTTCATATTCGATGTGTTTCAGTCCACCCTTCATGCCGAGTCTGCGCGCCGCGAAACACAGATCGAAGTGCGGTTTCTTGAAATTCAATCGGGGGAACTTCGCCTGCAAGTATGGAATATCAAATCCTCTGCCGAAAAACGTAATGAGGAGGTCTGTCTGCTCCAGTTCTCCATGCAATCGGTCCTCAGTTAACGTTTCCCCGCGGACCAGGCTTGTCATGTGCCCATTGCGATACAATCCGACTACTGTCACATGCCCCTCGCGCGCAGCCATCCCTGTCGTCTCGATGTCCAGATAGAGCGCACGGTGGCGAAACGTCTCGAAGAGGCGCCAATGCTCACGACTCTTCAGGCAGTTGCCGAAGAAGTGTGCGTCGCCTTCTTCCAGACGCGATTGGGCGGTGGCGAGTTCGCGGTCATACCACTCTTTTCTGCTCAAGGAGATACCGGGCAGGGCCGGAGATCGGAGGAACGCGGCCCAATCGAGAATGCCCTCCTGCCAGAGACGGCGTTCGGAACTTTGGCCGATACCTTTGAGAAGAACGAAGGATGACGCGAGCATATGATCGTAAGATTGTAGCCTTGATTTCACCGAATAAACAAGCTAAAGTCCGCGTCCTGAGCGGGTTTTCATCTCATGGCCGCCAGGAGGCGCCGATCGTAACGCGATGGCTGATCTCCCCAACAAAATTCGCATCACCGTCGGCTCTGTGCAGCTCGACGCGGAGCTCAAGTCGACGAGGACGGCGCAAGAAGTTTATGCCGCCTTGCCGGTTGAAAGTCCGGTCAACACATGGGGTGAAGAGTTCTACTGTACCATGGCCGGGGTGAAGGACCATCGAGAGACGGCGACGAATCACGTCAAAGTCGGCGATGTCGCTTTCTGGGGGGCAGGGCAGGTCTTGGCCATTTTCTTCGGACGCACGCCGATGAGTATGGGGCAGGATCCTGTCCCGGCCGACCGTGTCAATGTGATTGGCCGCATTCTCGGGGATGCTTCGGTGCTGCGGCGTGTCATGGAAGTATCGACCATTCGGATCGAGCGGATCTAGTATGATGCTGAAACAGTCCGCCAGCGTCGTTCTCTCCTCGAAAGCATCCTCAACGTAGCCCAGAGGCTACGCCTCCGGTGCTTTCATCGGCTGCGGCCTTGCTGGACGAACTGTTTGAGCATCCTACGGGAACATGCTCTTGTTGTGCTACACGTGCGGACTAACAAAGTTCTCGCGTGCTAACATAGTTTTTTCACGGCATGCTAGCCATGCGACTGTCGAAGGAACGCATTCGCCACATCTCGGAGTCACTTGCCACCAGGCTGCAGCAGGACGGGCAGGTGGCGATTGTCGGGGATCGCAAGGCGTTTGTCGAGCAGATCGATCATGCCATTATTGAGGAACTGTCGGTCGAAGACCGCCTGAACGCCGAAGTGCGGCAGCTGTTGAAAACCTACGAGCAGGACATCGAGCAGGGACACGTGGACTATCAGCGGATGTTCACGATGGTGAAGAGTAAGCTGGCGCGGGAGCGGGGCATCATTCTTTAAAATGGTGAAGGGTAAGGTGTGAGGGGTAAGGGGTGTGAGATAAATGGGCCGTCTAGTCGGGAACCCCCTTACGCCTAACCCCTCACCCCTGACGAGTTCCGTATGTTGAGCGAAGACAAAATCAGCCATCTCTCTCACATCATTCTTCAGGCGGTCAAGAAAAGTCCGCTGGTGACGGTGCAGGCCGATGAGGGGCGGGTTCTGAAAGAGATCAAGCGGGTCCTCGCATCCGAGTTGGCACAAGAAGAAGACATCGATCAAAAGGTCAGGACGAAGTTGGCCTCCTACTCGCGCGGGATCGTCGAAGGCAGCGCGGAGTGGGAGGTGCTCTATCGGAAAACGTTCGAGGAAGAGACGCGGAAACATGCGAAAACATGAGATGCCGATGGAACGAGGAGGTGCAATGAAATACCTGTCCATACTTGGAGCGGTCTTCATGCTCGTCGGGGCAGTCGCCTGTTTCAAGAGCAAAGGGAAGCCGTTGGTTCCGCTTGCGCTTGAGTCCGGAGTGAAGCCGCAAGCGGTGATGTTGACTGAACAGGGGACGCAGGCCTATCAAGCGAGGCAGTTCGACGACGCGAAGAATTATTTTTCCCAAGCGGTGGCCGCGGCGCCTCAATCAGGGCCTGCGCACTATAACTATGCCTTGGCCTTGAATGTCTTGGGCGACAAGGAGCATGCGCGACAACAGTTCATGGAAGCGGCCAACCTGGCTCCGGGCGACAAAGTGATCTGGGATTCGCCCGCGCTCAGTCCCTACGGCGACCCGCAGTCTCCGAAAAAAGTGTACAAACAATATCCAGGTGGGACCAGCAGGCCTGGCATTGGCAGCGGGCCGCGATAATATAGCAGGATGCTCAAAAAGACCGACCTCTTCGTCCGTTGTTCGTGAAGCGTCGTTCGTATCTCGTTGCAGAATCGGCTGCGGCATGATCACGAGATACACCTCACGATTCACGCTTCAGGGGTGTCGAGAACGCCGCTGGCAGATGCTTTTAGCATCCTGCTAAGCAACCGAATAAGGAGTGAGTTAAGATGACAAAGGAACTCGAAGTCGGTGGTAAGGCTCCCGCCCTGTCCCTTCCCGATCAATTGGGAGAACGTGTCAGCCTTAAAGACTTCATGGGCAAGCAGGTCGTTCTCTATTTTTACCCGAAAGATGATACCCCTGGCTGTACCAAGGAATCGTGCGACTTTCGCGATGCCATCACGCCGATCAAGAAGGCGGGAGCCGTGATTCTCGGTGTGAGCCTGGATGATAAAGAGTCTCACCAGAAGTTCATCAAGAAGTTCGACCTACCCTTCACGTTGCTAAGTGATGAGGATGCCACCATTTCGAAAGCCTACGGCTGTTATAAAGAGAAGAATATGTATGGCAGAAAGTATTGGGGCATCGAACGCAGTACCTTTGTGATCGACCAGGCCGGCAAGTTGAAGGCGATCTTCCGCAAGGTCAAGGTCGATGGTCATTCGGATGATGTACTGGCGGCCCTGAAGGCGTAACTTTCTGGCAGGATGCTGAAAAAGCCCGCCAGCGTCGTTCTCGCCTCGAAAGCATCCTCAACGTAGCCCAGAGGCTACGCCTCCGGTGCTTTCATCGGCTGCGGCCTTGCTGGACGGACTTTTTGAGCATCCTGTACGGTGTGTTCTTCAAGTTCTAGACGTGCGGACGATTGAATCTCCATCGTGACATAATAGTTTCTCCGCAGACTCCTTATGTGGCTGTGCGGCCTATGGGTGTCTTCTTCCGCAGAGCCGGTCTCTTTACCATCCTCCTCTTCTCGACTGCGACCACTATCCTCTCCGCGGCGGAGAAGATTCCCGGAACCTTGACGGTGCACGATAGCCTCACCGCGCCCAACCAGCCTGCCATCATTGAAGCGACGCTCAAAGAGAAAAGCCTCCTGACGGAGACCAGTCTGGGAGGAGAACCCATCGAGCTTCTAGTCGCCGGCAATGTCGTCGCGACTGCGATGACCGGTGGCGACGGGCGGGCCTTCTTGTCGTACAGCCCGAAGGCCAAAGGGACGGTTCCATTCACCGTGCGCGTCGGAACCACTCCGAGAGTTGCCGTGGCTGAGGCTGGTGCGAATCTGGCCGTGTGGGAACGCCGGAACCCGATCATGGCGGTGGAGATGGCGGCGCTCATGGAAGACGTAGTCGGACAGGGGCCGTTCGTGACCTGGCCCGGGAAGGAGGTGGAAGGTAGACGCCCGATGCCCGATGCCGCGAACGAACTCGGCAAGCTCAGCCAGTTCTATTACAACCTGCTTTATGTGGTGATGCAAGATAAGGTAGTGGGTTCAAACGATCAGTTGAACGCGCAAGCCAGACAATGGCTCAAGGATCAGAAGTTTCCGGTCGGGCACATTCTCGTGCTGCCATCCGATCCAGAGGCGTTTGGGGCGAAAATCGATGAAATGCATGCCGCCGGGTGGAAGACGCTAAAAATAGGTGTGGGGCGCACGAAGGCCTTTGCCGAAGCGTTTCTACAGCGGCGCCTTGAGGCAGTGATGGTGCCAGAACCAGCCAAGGGTGATGCGCCACGCAAAGCGAAGGTGGCGAAGGAATGGAAGGATGTGCGGAAGAAAATATAGCGGGTAACCGGATTGCCCTTCTTGCTCGCGCAACGCGCGGCCTCAGAAGGCCCTCGTTGGACGCGCGCAGTAAAGGGCAAACCGGTCACCCGCTTGTCGGGATACCTTCCGCTCTGGGTGGAGGTGAAAGTAGAAGACGAAGATGAATAGGATTGGAAGGGCACGCAAGGTTGGTCTAGGTGCTCCCGGAACGCGCGCCCTGGAAGGGCCTCGTTCGACGGCCGCACATAGACCAACATGCGTGCCCTTCCAAGAGAGGGAAAGCAAGTGAGCTGGGAGGGATTATATAGATGGATGACGATCCCTCAAGGCGCGCGGCGAAGGGCAACTCGGTCACCCGCTATGAAGGAATGAAGAAACTGAATTGGGGTAGAAAAGGTGTATGCAGTTCAGCTGACGCACTGAGCAAAGGGTGAGCTCCTTGCAGCTATAACAGAACTATGCGGTCTGTATGGTCTGCCAATCTTGCTCTGTGGACAACGTGGAGAAGTCTTTGATCCGACATGACAGTGACAGAGGAATGGGAGTGGCCGGTTTCGCTTACTACACCGGTCAATATACTCAATAGTTAAATGGTACGAAGGAGGAGCACATGGCAAAATTCGGAGGTAATGAGTTCACAGGTTTTTCGGTGCCACTGGTTTTCATGGACCGCTACTTCTTGTTGGAACCCACAGATCCGCCGCTAGTGAGCGTTTTTGTATTGGTGAACGGCAAGCCTGAGTTTGAGGTCTTAAAGAACAAAGCTGTCGGTACGTCCGTCTCCGACGCAACAACCACACCTCCTGGTATCCTTACTGTCTCAGACAAAGCCACACAGCGCTTTCTGTATAAAGTCCGTCCGGCTTCAGAAACTAGTGTTGCGTTTGGAAAATTGGACGGTGGGGAGATCACTGCGCAAATAACAGACAAGAAGATTCAGGTTGGTGGCTTCAACATTCAGAACAACACATTCTCTGGAGTTATGGCTGGTGTTGTTGTGGACGCAACAGGTGGTGTAGGTATTGGCGCGCGCTTACCGCAAACCGTCGTTGACTTATTGCGAGCGTCGTAGTGTGCCGTGTTAACAACACGCTCAACACCGACCGCACAAATGCATGCGTCTATGTGTTCCCGCTGCACGCGTGCAGTGGAGGCCAGTTAGTGTGAACGTTAGGCGTGGAAATGGAAACTGGGGCAAGCATAAGTTTTGACTTATCGAGTCGCCCGATCTCGTTTTGCGCTGCCTGGCGCAGTTGCCTGGAGTCAAGCCGTAGGCGAATGTGTTCCCGTCATGGCGGGGGAGCCTCTACAAGGTCATCGTCCTGGTTGCTGACGAGCTCGCCGGTTTCAAGAAGCATTAGCAGAAACTCCCTGGGCTCAGGACCTTTGCGTGACACCCGTATCTTCCATTCACACCTTCTATCCTTTACTATAAGCCTTCAGGCTTTCCACCTTATTGAGGCTCCTCTGAATGCGGGCGAAGACTAGTTTTTCTTGCCAAGCTTGCGGCCATCAGTCGCCACGATGGCTTGGTCGCTGCCCTGATTGCAGCGGCTGGAACACTATGAAAGAGGAACGGCAGGCGGCGACCGGCAAGGGTCGGCCTGCTGCGATGAAGACCCCGCAGCCGAAGGCCACGCCGATTGCCGACATCGAAGTGGTCGGTGAGGACCGGCTGTTGACGCAGATCGGCGAATTCGACCGGGTGCTGGGTGGGGGAGTCATTCCCGGCTCGGTCATCCTGATCGGCGGCGATCCGGGGATTGGGAAGACCACTCTCTTACTCCAAGCGCTCCCGCGCCTGTCTTCTAAGGAAGAACCGGTGCTGTATGTCTCCGGAGAGGAATCTCCGAGGCAGATCAAGATGCGGGGGCAGCGGCTCGGCATCGAGCATCCGAATCTCTTGATCCTGGCGGAAACCTCCCTCGAACAAATTCTCAAAGCGGCCCAGGAGATCCAGCCTGCCGCAGTGGTCGTCGACTCGATCCAAACGGTCTACACGGAACAGATTACGTCAGCGCCGGGCAGTATCAGCCAGGTGCAGGAAGTGGCAGGCCAATTGATGTGGTACGCGAAGCGCAGCAGCGTGCCGGTCTTTATCATTGGGCATGTCACCAAAGATGGGGCGATTGCCGGACCGCGACTGTTGGAACATATCGTCGACACGGTGCTCTATTTTGAAGGAGACAAGGGCCACAGTTTTCGTATTCTTCGCGCAGTGAAGAATCGCTTTGGTTCGACCAACGAGATCGGCGTATTCGAAATGAAAGATTCCGGGCTAGAGGAAGTGAGCAACCCCTCCGAGTTGTTTTTGGCAGAACGGTCCCAGCGTACGACGGGATCGGTGGTGGTATCCAGTCTTGAAGGATCGCGGCCAATTCTAGTCGAATTACAAGCATTGGTGTCTTCCACAAGTTATGCGATGCCGAAACGAATGGCGAATGGTGTGGAGCAGAATCGGGTTTCGCTGTTGCTTGCAGTCATGGAGAAGCGGTTGGGTATGCATCTGTCCGGACAAGATGTCTACGTGAACGTCGTAGGCGGGATGCATATCGACGAGCCGGCCATCGATTTGGGCATTGTGGCGGCGGTCACATCGAGTTTGCGCGAAGTGCCGATTGAGCCGGGACTGTTGGTGTTGGGTGAAGTGGGGCTCGGCGGTGAAGTGCGCGCGATCAGTCAGGCTGAGATGAGGATTCGTGAAGCGGCAAAGATGGGATTCAAACGCTGTCTGTTGCCGGAACGGAACTTGGCCAAGCTGGAGCCCATCGATGGGATAGAATTGATCGGCATCCGCGAAGTGGGGGAAGCGTTGGATGTGGTATTGGCTTAGAGAAGAGACAGGTGGACGAGCCTCTGTGCTCGCGCAACGCGTCTTTTCTCACCCGCCCAACCCCGGTGCGCCAAGACGCACCGATTGCCTCGTAGAAGGCCCTCGTTGGATGCGCGCAGTGGAGGCTCAACCACCTGTCTCTTCCGCTGTAATGGATGGGGGGAAGAGAAGGAAAGTGAGATGCTCTTTCGTCAGCGCAACTGTCATGGCTGTGTTGGCTCTTCCCCTCTTATCCGGTTGTGCGCTGTTTGCACCGCGCGAGGAAGTCCGGCTCAAGCAGGCGACGGTGGAAGAGTTGACGGCATTGCTGGGTCAGCGGGAGGCGGCGATCCAGACAATGAGGGGTCTCTTCAGCGCGAAGGTGCGCGGTGGGATTATCCCCATCGCGACGCGTGTCGAAGGCGCGGTCTATTATCAACGGCCCAATGCGATGCGGATGAGAGGTTTTACAGCCATCGGGAGTGAGCTTTTCGAGTTTGTTCAGGTCAACGATCAGTTCACATTACGTTTACCGACGATGGGGCGTGTGCTCTCTGGCAGTCCGTCCGACATGAGTGAGATGGGGAAGTTGGCCCGGCCATTTCAATTGAGCGTATGGGCGATGGGTGGTGTGCTCGGAACCAGTGCGGTCGCGATGAATGAAACCGTGAAGCTCGTGGAGGACGGTGAACGATATCGGCTCGAGGTATCGGGTCCGTCCCAGGACGGTGTACAGGCGATTCAGCGGCGACTCTGGTTCGAGCGGCGGACGTTGCTCGTCGTCAAAGAGGATCGGCTCTCGAATGCCGGCGACGTGGAGGCCACGATTCAGTACGAAGATTTTCGTCCGATCGGGGACGCCAATGGTGGCTCTGCAGTCGGCGATGTGCGCTTGCTGCGGCCCTTCAAGATCTCCTTGGAGGACGGGAAAGGCCAGGGCAGTGTCCAGGTGACGTTCCACGAGATCATTCCGAATCAGCCGATCAATGCATCCGAACTAGGGCACGTGTAGGTCGATGAAAGTCCTCGCCGTTGAAACCGCAACTTCGTGGCAGAGTGTGGCGATCCTTGATGAGTCGCGCATCCTTGCCCGTCACGAACAGGAGGCTGCCGGGTCGCATGCCAAGCTATTACTGCCGACGATCGATCGGTTGTTTAGTGAGACAGGTCTGACACTCAAGCAGTTGGATGGTCTCGTCGTATCGATCGGTCCCGGGTCTTTCACGGGACTTCGTGTCGGCTTGGCAACGCTTCTCGGGTTCCGGACAATCAGTCAGCTCCCCTTGGCGGTGGTGCCGACACTGGAGGGTATGGCCTGGAATCTTAGAGGAACTTCCACGTTACTTTGTCCCATTCTCAACAGTCGGCGTGGGGGACTCTACTGGGCGTTGTTTCGCTGGACCAGCGATGATCGGTTGGAGCGAGTGATGTCAGAGCAGGTGGGTACTGCCGCGATGCTGGGGAGTAGTCTCACTGGATCGGTTCTCGTATTTGGCGAAGGTTGGACGGTCGAAGCGTCAGCCATCCGTGCTTCGATTCCTCCTTCCGCCACAGTCGCCGAGGCGCCGGACCCTGCCATGAAACCTTCGGCCGTCTCGATCGGGTTGGCAGGGATTGAGCGGTTCCGACGAGGTGAGTCTGCAGGAATTGGCATCAGCCCGCTGTATGTGCAACGCCCTGCTGCAGAACTGAAATACGAAGAGTCCGGCGGCCTGTCGCCGGTGGCACTGCGTCAGAAACGGGTAGCAAGAAAAGGGAACGCGCGTGTGGCGGCAGCACGGACGCTGTCGGCGCAGGCTCGGGTCACACGTGGGAAAGCCACGGGCGGAACGCGCGACGGCGCATGACGGCGCGGTCAGGTCGGAGCAGGTTGTGGGAAGCCTATAGTGGTATGCAGGAAAACCAATGGACCACAGGTTTTTGACAACTAGGGTAATATACCAAATGATGCTCAAAAAGGCCAGACGTCTCACCCGCCCAACCCTGGCGCGCCGAGACGCGCCTTGTCCCAAGCAAGGCCGCAGTGAGTGAAGAGGCGAAGGTCTACGCTTTGGTATAGTGAGCTTACGCGCGAAGTGAGAATGCCGCATGGCAAAAGGCGAGTCCATGGGCAAAAAGGCTGTCTTGGCAGACTTAGGGGGCGGGTGAAGCAGCCGCCGGGGTCGGGCGGGTGAAAAGAACGACTTTTTCAGCATCCTGCCAGGGGGGAGCGGTGATGGGCGAATGGGTCATCGAGCCGGCGACCGTCGAGGCTCTGCCGGACATTCTGTATATCGAAGAAGCTTGCTTCTCGGCCCCCTGGACGCGCAAAATGTTAGAGGCGGAACTGAGCGGCAATCACTTTGCACATTTTCTATTGGCAAAGCTGGTGCCGCCGAGCGACGTTGGTTCCATCTCGATTGTCGGGTATCTCTGTTTCTGGGTCGTTTTCGAGGAAGTACGGCTGATGAACCTGGCGGTCATCGAGTCGATGCGGCACAAGGGTATCGCCAAGGCCTTGGTCATACAGGCCCTGGAGGTGGGCCTGACACAAGCGGCCATGTGCGCCGTGCTCGAAGTACGGGCCTCGAACCATGCCGCCCATGCCCTGTATCGAAGTCTTGGGTTTCGCGACGTGACGACCCGACCAATGTACTATACCAATCCCATAGAAGATGCGTTGCTGATGGAACTGGACCCGATTGTGTCGGAGTCGGGTCTATGGACGCACGAAGTCGATCGCGAGGGAGGACGTATCAGGCCGCTGCAGTAATCTCATAGCCAGGAGGTGCGACATGCTGACAGACAGTATGGTTGCGATGATTGCGGAACGGTTGCGCCAATCCAGTCACGAATTCTGTTTACTGGAAGAGGCGCACCACCGTTTGGACCTGGAATTAATCCAATTGCAGAAGCGTCACGTACTGACTCCGGCCGAAGAGCTGACCATGAAGGATTTACACAAAGAGAAGTTGGCGAAGAAAGACAAGATGGCCGAGATGATTCGTGTCTGGCGAGACCATGAACTGCAGGCTGCTCCACAGTGAGAGGCATCGTCGTGGGGCTGGCGTCAACCAGCAACCGAGACTGGAGTCATGGCACAGATTCTCAATCCCCTTGCCGCACATATCCGGACCGTCAAGAAGCGTCTGATTATCATCGGGGCCACGATTCTGGTGGCCCTGATGGTGTCCTTTAACTTTTCCAGCGATATGGTCGCATGGTTGAATCGTCCGTTTCCCAACCAACTGGTGTTCTACGGACCGACGGAAGCCTTGTTCGCCTCGATCAAAGTTTCCTTTCTTGCGGCAATCCTGGCGAGTCTGCCGGTCATCTTTTATCAGTGTTGGAAGTTTATTGAACCAGCGCTGCTCCCCAAGGAGCAACGCTGGGGCATTCCGCTGTTTGCTCTTGCGGGAGCGCTCTTCGCCTTCGGTTTGATCTTTTGCAATCTCGTGATTCTCCCCCTGGTCATCGATTTCTTCGTCAGCTTCGGCATGGATCACGATGTCACCCCGCAATTGAGTGTCGGGACCTATATTGATTTCAACGTCAAATTTCTGTTGATATTCGGCTGTGCATTTGAATTGCCGCTGGCGCTCACCATCCTGGCGCGGGTCGGTGTGGTCTCCGCCCAGGTGTTAGCGAAGTATCGGAAACACGCGATCATGGCCGCATTGATCCTGTCGGCCATCGTCACGCCTGATGCGACCCTCTTTACCATGCTCTTGATGGCCGTGCCCTTGATGGTGTTGTATGAGATCGGAATTCTTGGCGCACGCATCTTTGGACGGGGCGGCCCGACCGAAGTCAACTTGCCGCTCGATCCGGATTTGCCGATAGGGCCGGCCGGGCAGCGGGTGCGATAGAAGCTGGTAAATGGAAAAGGGGTAGCGGGGTAGACGATGATTCGAGCTTGGATGATACCGACGGTCCTTGCGCTGAGTGTATGGAGTGCAGGTGGGGAAGTAGGGGCTGCCACTCAGGCACCCTCGCCGGTCTCGCCCCCTCAGCAGCAACCCCCAGGCCATGGGGAAATTCAGCCTCAATACGATCCCTCCGGTCAGCAGGCCGCGAGCATTCAGGCACTCACGTCTGTCGGGAACAATCTGGTCTATGCCGGCTCGTTCGGCCTTGGTCTATTTTGCAGCGAGGATCGTGGCGCTACCTGGACCAAATCGGGCCAGGGTGTGACCGATCCGTTTATTCTGACGCTCACCACGGGGAAAGACGGTGCGATCTATGCCGGAACCTTCCGTGGCGGGGTCTTTCGTTCGCGCGATCGGGGGAAGAGCTGGCAAGCGATCAATAGCGGGCTCAAGCGCCTGGAAATCAAAGTCCTTCTAGCCGTGGGCGATGGGGTGTATGCGGGCACTGGCGACGGGGTCTATCGACTCGCCGCCGCCGATCGTTGGTCGGTGGTCACCACCGGTCTCGACGACATCCTGGTCCATGCCTTGGCCCTCTCGTCCGACGGGACGCTGTTTGCCGGAACCTCTGGGAAAGGCATCGTGCGATTTAAGGCCCAATCGACCGGCTGGGTGCGTCAGCAAAATGGACTCAAAGATCATGAAGGTATGACGGAGAACTTTATTCGAGTGTTGACGATCGATCCCGAGGGCGGCATCTATGCCGGTACGTTCGACGGAGGGGTCTTTCGCAGTGCCGACGGGGGCGTAACCTGGCTGCCCATCAGCCGGGCGCTCCCGAACGATTCAATTCGCGGAATTCTGTTCAACAGCCGGGGGCTTTTTGTGGCGACGGGGCACGGTATTTTCAAAACGACCGATAAGGGGAGTCAGTGGGTGCCGCTCAATAAGGGGTTGACGAGTATGGCAATCCAGGTCTTGATCGAGTCCGGCGCCGGCGTGCTTTATGTAGGTACGAGCGACGGGGCATTCCGAAGCGACGACGACGGACAGACGTGGAGTCCAATCAATCAGGGTCTTGAGGGGGCGGAGGCGCCGTCACCCTTCCGTTTTCGCTAACCAAGAAAGGGTGGAGGACGATGTCAGAGCCGACAGAGAAAACACGAGCCACCATTACCGTCAGCAGCAAGGGGACCCAGCTGGGTGAGATTGTGTTGCGATTTTACCACGATGTGGCGCCAGGGCATGTGAAGAACTTCACGAAGCTGGCCCGAGAAGGCTTCTATAACGGCACGACATTTCATCGGGTCATTCCCGGCTTCATGATCCAGGGCGGCGATCCCAACAGCAAGAGTCCTGACCGTGCGTCGCACGGCATGGGCGGACCGGGGCACAAGGTCAAGGCCGAGTTCAACAGCAAGCCACACAAGCGCGGGGTGCTCTCCATGGCGCGCTCGAACGACCCGGACAGCGCCGGCTCACAGTTTTTCATCTGCGTAGCGGACGCAAATTTTCTTGATTGGAAGTACACGGCATTCGGTGAAGTGGTCAGCGGGATGGACGTAGCGGACAAGGTGGTCGGCATGAAGCGAGACGGTCAGGAGAATCCCCTCGAACGAGTCGAGATGACGGTTATGATAACGGAATAGCGTGAGGGGTTAGGGGTAAGGCGTGAGGGGTTTAGACCGAAGAGAATATGGACTGCCGGATTCAGTTTGGGAGGTGTTCAGGGCGATCGCCTCACGCCTCACGCCCTACGCAGTACTGTTTTTCACAGGCTGCGCCATTCCTATGGTGCCCTATCGTGCGGTCTATGAAGATCCTGTGAACTATGTTCGACTGGAGGTAGATGATTCCGTCCTGCCGGAGTGGCCTCCCAGTGCGCATGCGCATCCGAAGACGATGCGTGTCGAGGATGTTGCTCGTATCCTGGGCGGTATCTCGGTCAAAGAACATCGGATCTGGTTACAGAAATGGCTGCAGGGCGAGGCTCCGCTGATACCGGCGTTTCGTCCTGAGGAACTCGCCCTCTTGTCCCAGCAAATCGCAGAGGCCTTCGCCCTGGCCCGACCGGACGAACGCGTGACCTTTTATCTCAGTCAACCGCAAACGTCCGTCAAGCGTATCATCACCTCGGGTGGCGTCTATCTCCACGGCACGGAGTTGCATTTCATTTTAGGGAATTGGCAGATCGTCTACGGTATTCCGACCTATGGGATGATCTACGATCGGCGCTATCCCATGCGACCGACGGCCGCCAAAGGATTTTACCTGTTTTTCGATCCAGGCGAGGCGACCATCACACAACGGCATAGCCTCTGGGACACGTTGCTGGCCAACACCAATGACGAACTCGTAATCGATCTTACGAAAACCGGCTTCGGCCCTATCGCGTATCTATCAGGAAGCTGAAAGAGTCGCGCTTCACGCCCGCTCGCCCTAAGTCTGCCAAGACACTCTTTGCCCAGGAACTTGCTTTTCCCCGTGCACCACTTGCGGCAATCTTGAAGCGTGAGAAGCGGAGAATTCCCTGTCAAGACACAGACTTAGTAGATTTCATGCAGGTGATTCGGTAAGATGATAATGCAATTGCAAGTATGATGCGTTTTACCCACCGAGGATGATCGATCCAGGGAGCAGGAGTGGTCCGAACCCGTGTTGTTGTCGCCCTGATTGTCATTCTGCTGGTCGGCGGTGGAGCCTTTTTCATTTTCTCGCCATACTTGACTGGCGACGACTATCTCAAAGATTTTTTCCTCCAACAGTTAGAGCAGAGTATCGGACGCAAGATTGACGTCCACCGCATCAAGCTGGTCTTGTTCCCTCGCATCCGATTGGAACTGACGCAGGTCGCGATTCACGATCGGAATTCCGACGACGTCTTGTTATCGGCCAAGAAGCTGGATTTGGTCTTGCGGTTTCTCCCGCTGTTGCGCAAGCAGGTGGTAGGGAAGCGGTTGCTTATCGAAGAACCGACCTTAACGCTTCGGCGCAATCGTAGCGGGCACTGGAATCTCCTCGATCAGGTCGTCCAGGGGGGCTCAGCCGATCAGGATGTTGTGCAGACAATCAGTCAAATTTTCCACATCCGTGAAGCGACGCTGGTGAACGGGAAGGTGCTCATCATCGACGATGCACGTTCAGACGGGACACGATCGATTACGTTGGAATCGGTGGAGGCCTCGTTGGTCATCAGAACGGAGCGGGGACAGGCGGATTTGCACGTCTCTGTCGGTCATGTAGGCGATAAGGGCTTGTCTGGCATTTCTCTGGCCGGAATGATCAGCACTGCCCAACGGCATACGATGGCGATCGACGAGTCCTCTGTTTCGCAGGCCACACTCCAATTCGATGGCATACTCGAAGCCGCCAATCTAAATCTTCGAGAGGTGGCGGATTTCTTCGGGCCACGCACGGTTCCGCAGCACTTGCAGGGCACCGTCAACGTGCACAGTCATGTTCGGGCTGTGCCTGGCGTTGCGGGCTATGATGTGGTCTTGTCCGATTTGTCCGCGAATCTTGAACAGCTGAGGCTCGCAGGCCAAGCGAGCTTCTCCGGTTTGCTGACGCCTCAACCCACGTTTGCGTTCACCTTTGCGGCACCTCCGATCCGATTAAGCCAGTTGCTCACGACCGTGCCGGCCGAATGGGTGCATCCGAGGCTGCCGGCGATCATTCAGGACCGGGAGATCGACGGGATGTTGGAGGTTGTCTCGGCGACCGTCACGGGATCTTCGGTGGCGGGGCCGCAGCTGTCATTGACGGGGGAGTTTCGCGTGAAACAGGGGCAAGCCTTGATCGGAAGTAGTCATGTCCCTGCCAAGGATTTGGCCGCGATGGTATCGGTCGAAGCCGGTCGTCTCAGGGTGTCGAATCTGAGCGGACTCTATGGCACGATTCACATGAAGGAGAGCAAGGCGCTCGTCTCATTTTTGGAGGCGGGGCCCTGGCTTGAAATGGACATTACCGGGGAGATGACTGCCGCAGACCTATTGCAGTTTCTCGCGAAGACTGTCAAGTCTGAACAGCTGTCGCGTGTATTGGCCGCTTCCCGTGAGGTCGAAGGCAGTGCCTCTCCTGCGTTTCGGATGGTCGGCTCGCTCAATCAGCCGGGTGGCGTCACTTTTGCCGGGGGAGAGATTACCGTTCAGCGTGTCAGTCTGACCAATCCGTCGTTGCCCGAGCGACTGACGGCGCTGCAGGGCCGGTTCGTGCTGTCGGATGGCGGGACGCAGTTCGATCAGGTGACGGGACATTTTGGCGATCTGGCCTTGCAGATCAGTGGAGGCATCACGGGGGGTAGCGGCAGCACCTTTCAGGATTTCCTGATTCGGGTCAACGGCGATGCGGAGCATATGGCCAAGTTGCTGCCCTCGCAAGCCATTCCGGCCGGAATGATCGAGGGCTTGGTCAATGGCGCTGTGGTGCTGACCGGGCCGACCGTGTCGCCGCACATACGGGGTGAGCTCGTTCTGTCTGAATCGAAAGTGACGCTTCCCGGTCTGGTCGAAAAACCGATCGGCGCCCAGGCGACGGTGGAATTCGAGGGCATGATTCCACAAACCTCCGGGGTCTTGCTCGATCGGCTCGAGCTGAGTGTGCCACCGATTAAACTGCCGGTCAAAGGCAAGATTCAACTGGGTGAACGATTCTCTATCGATGCGGCGCTTTCGACCGGCACCCTGTCATTGTCTCGCGTGCCGGAATGGGTTGCGAAGGGAGGGTTTGAGGCGGGGAATATCGAATTGTCGCTCGACATGAAGGGGAAGGGGCCAGATTGGAAAGCCTGGAGGACCACTGGGTGGCTTGCGTTGACCAACGGTCTGATGAACGCCAAGGGGGTCGAGGGACCCATCCAGGATTTGTATCTGCGGGTCCACTTCGTGAAGAACGGTGCGGAGATCACGCGGTTGGCGTTTCGCCTGCTCGACAGCGACGTCGTGCTGGAAGGGGCGATCCGCAACTGGGCGGCAAAACCTTCGATTATCGCTAAGATCGAGTCCAATCAAATGGATCTCGATCTCCTGATTCCGAAAGGCCAACGGTCGCCGATCCGAGAATTTCTGGAAACTCTTGCAGCCACCAGCAAGGTCCAAGCAACCGTGTCGATGACGCGTGGCCATTACAAGCATCTCAAATTTGGGAGCCTCTCCGGCCGTATTATGATTCAAGACGGTGTGCTTGATCTGGATCGTTTGTCCGGTCAATCGACCAATGGAGAAGTCGCCGGCCGCATGGTGGTGCAACTGCCGCGCAAAGAGCCAGCCGACGCTGAACTCTCGGTTCGAGCGACAGGCCTGTTGGTGGAAGATGTGTTGAAGCTGGCGAAGGGGGGGAAAGGAGGCGGAATCACAGGTGAAGCTCGAGTGACGGGGACGATTCGCGGCCATGGGAAGAACCCGCACGGGCTATATCCCACGTTGAACGGCAAGGTGGATGTCCTGCTTGAAAACGGACGCATCTTCAAATCGGAGGAACGGGCGGTCTGGAAAATCATCAGCATTTTGAATCTCCCGGCCGTGCTCCAAGGAAAAGTGGATTTGGAGAAAGAAGGGTTGCCCTATAACAAGATTTCGGCAAAGGTTGTCATGCGGAACGGGCTCTTCGAGACCGAGAACCTGATCATCGATAGCCCGATCGTCAAGATTACCGCTGCCGGCAACTATGATCTGCCGACGGATCAAATCGACATGGTCTGGGCCGTCAGCCCGTTCGGGTCCTATTCGCAATTTCTGAAAACGATTCCACTCTTCGGGCGGATCTTTGCCGGTGATCGCAAAGGCGTTGCCACTGCGCTGTTCTCCGTCAAAGGGTCAATCGAGGATCCAGAGGTGACGTACCTGCCGATGAAGTCGTTCGCCACCGGCGTGACGGGCCTGGCGCAACTTGCCTTCGACATTTTGAAGAACACGGTCATGCTGCCGATTGATCTGATGACGCCTGACGAGGAGAAAGCTGTCGACAAGGACAGCATACCTGCGCCTGAACCAGTTCCATCCGCGCCTTGACCGACCTCCCCCCCCGTGCTAGATTCCGACCTGCATTCACCATGGCCTCATCCACGCCGCAATCTCAACGTGCCACGGTCTTTATCGCTGCCAGCGAGACCGACGCCAATTTATATTACGCGACAAGGTTTATTGCGCCGGACCCCTTTATCTATTTGGAAATTAAGGGGGAGCGGATGCTGGTGATGAGCGATCTTGAGATGGATCGGGCGAAGAGCCAGTCGTCCGTCGATCGGGTGCTCTCGTATTCGGAGGTCGAAGGGCGAGCCAAGACGCAAGGTATCGCCGAGCCAAGTATGGTTGAGGTCGTCCATATCCTCCTGCGGGAAGCCGGCATCACGCAGGTCCTGGTTCCAGCGAACTTTCCCTTCAGCCATGCCGTCAAGTTCCAGTCCTTGGGGTATCAGCTGCATCCGAAAAGGGACCCGTTCTACGAACAGCGTGTGGTGAAGTCCGCCGAAGAAGTCCGCTATATCGAAGCAGCCCAGCGCGCGACCGAACAGGCGGTCGCGGCCGCCCACGATCTGCTGCGTCAGGCCTCAATCAACAAGGATCAACTGTGGTTCGATGGGATACCGCTGACGTCGGAGCGAGTGAAGAAGCTGATCAATGTGACATTGATGGAGTGCGACTGTGTCGCCCAGCATACCATCGTTGCGGGGGGAGAGCAGGCTTGCGATCCACACAACGAAGGCAGTGGACCGTTACCGGCTCACCGCAGCATTATCTTCGATGTATTTCCTCGTTCAGCCACCAACCGGTATTTCGCCGATATGTCCAGAACTGTGGTGCGAGGGACTCCGAGCCTAGAACTGACGCGGCTCTATCAGACGGTCCTGGCTGCGCAGGAAGAGGCTATCACGAAAGTCAAAGACGGAGCGGACGGGAAGAGGATTCATCAGGGTATCTGCGCTCGGTTTGAAAAAGCCGGGTACAAGACAGGCCTCGTCAATGGCCGCATGCAGGGCTACTTTCACGGTACCGGACATGGGATCGGACTCGATATCCATGAAATGCCGCGCATTAGCCGCACCGGGTCACTTCTCCAAGAAGGCCACGTTGTCACCGTTGAGCCCGGCCTCTACTATCCCGGTCTCGGCGCCGTGCGCATCGAGGACATGGTGCTCGTCACGAAAGATGGGTGCCGCAATCTGACGAACTCTCCCAAGACCTTCGAGTTGGACTGAACTGGACGTCATGCGTGAGACGCAAGGGGCAAAAGGCCTCCTTACGTTTCATGTCACACGTCACACGTCTTCTATGCGTCTCACTTTCACGATTCAACGATTCAATCCCGAAGTCGATTCCACACCCCATCCTCAAGAGCTTCGGCTCGATGTCAGCCGCGGGATGACCGTCCTCGATGCCCTCATTCGGATCAAGCATGAGTGCGACGGGAGCCTGGCACTTCGCTACTCCTGTCGCTCTGCGATTTGTGGCTCTTGTGCGATGACGATCAACGGCAGCGAGAAACTGGCATGCCGCACCTCCCTCCGCAAAGAACTTGAACGGCACGGCCACATTGAGGTCGCGCCACTCCGCAACTTACCGGTGATCAAGGACCTGGTTGTGGATATGGCGTCGTTCTGGGAGAAGATCCGCGACGTGCATCCCTGGCTGGTTTCAGCGCCTTGGCCTACGCGTGAGGGCGTGCCTGCTCAGGCGAAGGCGCGGGAACATGCCAATCCACAGTTTCACAATGTGGATGCCTGCATCATGTGCGGCGCCTGCGTCGCGGCTTGTACCGTGCATGAAGTCTCGAAAGGGTTTGCCGGCCCTGCAGCCCTGGCGAAGGCCGATCGTTTCCTCTCCGATCCACGAGAATCTCGTTCATCGACAAGGGCCAGGCTCTCGGCGCTCCAAGACGAGCACGGCATCTGGGACTGCACACGTTGTAATTTCTGCGTGGAGGTCTGTCCGAAAGATGTCAAACCCATGGAGGCGATCGTCAGGTTGCGTCGGGCCTCTCTCGAACATGGGTTGACGACGACCGGTGGCGCGCGTCACATTCTTGGATTTACCGATCTGGTCGAACAGCAAGGGCGCTTGAACGAAGCGATCATGCCACTGAAGGTGGTGGGGTTCGCACCGCGGGGCCTCTTGCGCATCCTGCCTCTGGGCATCATGATGTTGCTCAAAGGGAAAATCCCCAATCCCTTCGGACATGCGCTCCCTGGGCTCAGCCACATCCAGGCCCTCATTCGTCGAGCGCGACGTACCATGCCGCCAGCCTGACGCCCATGGCCTGGACCTTTCGATTTCTTGAGGATATTGCCATGGCTGATACTGCCTTCGAAGCTGAGGGGGAGTCGGTCGAGGAGGTCTTTCGCGGCGCGACACAGGCCCTCCTTGAGAGCATGGCTAACCCTGCCACGGTGTCGGGAGGATGGGAGCGCGCAATTGAGCGGACCGATGTGGACCCGTCGACGTTGTTATTCGATTGGTTGTCGGAGGTGGTCTACTGGAAAGACGCCGCGGCGGTGGTCTTTCGAGAGGCGCCGCTTACACTGACACGGGAAGGGGACATGTGGCTGTTGCGAGCAGGTCTGATCGGCGCACCGGTGGATCAGCAGACACAAGAACTCCATGCCGATGTGAAAGGAATCACGAAACATCGGTACGAGCTCAAGCAGACAGGCGCTTGCTGGAAGGTAAACGTGGTGCTCGACGTATGAGGCGGCCTGAAAGCGAGAAAGGCGCGATGAGCGAGACGTGTGAGGTAAAACAGCTGTCTCGAACACGTCGCGCTTGTCTTGCTCGTCCCACAGGTCTCGCCGCGTTTGTCATGGCCACTTGATATGAATCTCAACACTGACATGGCGGTCAATCGGATTACGGACGACATTTGGGAAATCCCTCTGTCTGAAAAACCTGGGATGCTGGTGCCGGCCAGGATTTATGCAACCAGGGAGATTCTTCAGGCCATGGATTCCGGGGTCTTCGATCAGGTGACCAATGTCGCCTGCCTACCCGGCATCCGCCGGTATGCGCTCTGTATGCCGGATGGGCATTGGGGATATGGATTTCCGATCGGGGGTGTCGCGGCGTTCGACGTGCAGGACGGTGTCATCTCTCCAGGCGGTGTGGGATATGATATCAACTGCGGCATGCGGTTGATTCGAACAGATTTGACGCTGGCGGACATGCAGCCTTGTCTAGAGACGCTCATGACCGAACTCTTTCGGAAAGTGCCGGCGGGCGTCGGGGCGAGCGGATTCCTTCGGCTCTCGGCGGAGGAATTTGGTCGGGTGATGACCCATGGGGCTAGATGGTGTGTAGAGCGGGGATACGGGTGGCATCGGGACCTCGTCCGCATGGAAGAAGGGGGCTGCATCGAGAGCGCCGATCCGTCGATCGTGACCGACCATGCGATCCAACGAGGCATCAACCAGCTGGGGACCTTGGGCTCGGGCAATCACTATCTTGAAGTCCAGGTGGTCTCGAACGAACGGATATTCGATCCGGTCACGGCTGCGGCGCTCGGGATCACCGGCCACGAGCAGATCGTCGTGATGGTGCATTGTGGCTCGCGCGGGTTCGGTCATCAGGTTGCGAGCGATTACCTCAAGGTGTTCGAAAAAGCCATGCCCCGCAATGGCATCACAGTGAAAGATCAGCAGTTGGCCTGTGCGCCGTTTCGATCTCCCGAGGGGCAGGAGTATTTTTCCGCCATGAACTGTGCCGCGAACACGGCCTTTGCCAATCGCCAAGTCATCACGCATCAGATTCGCGAAGCCTTCGCAACGGTATTCGGTCAGTCCGCCGAGGCACTGGGGATGGAGTTGGTGTATGACGTGGCACATAACATCGCGAAGGTGGAGCGCTATGCAGAAGGAGAGTTGGTGGTGCATCGCAAAGGAGCGACCAGGGCGTTTGGGCCGGGAAGTCCTGAACTACCAGAAACGTTTCGACAGACAGGCCAGCCGGTCATCTGTGGCGGTTCAATGGAGACTGGCTCGTACCTGCTTGTGGGGACAGATCAAGCGGTGCGTGACACGTTTGGGTCGACGATGCACGGGTCCGGGAGAACGATGTCCCGCGCACAAGCGAAGAGAACAGTTCGCGGCGAGCAGCTGCAGCAACAGATGAAACAGCGCGGCATTTTGGTCAAGGCCGTGTCGATGTCGGGTCTGGCGGAGGAGGCCGGCCTGGCATACAAAAATATATCTGAAGTGGTGGAGTCGGTCGATCGTGCGGGAATTACGAAAAAGGTGGCGGAATTGCGTCCGATTGGCAATATAAAGGGGTAATCGCTGGGGAAAGTCACATGGATAAACGGCAGCATCCCCGGTTTCCCGCCAGGTTTCACAGTTCCTTTACCTCCGTCACCGTGGTCAGTGGGGAGGGCAATGTGGTTGATCTGTCGTTGCGTGGCTGCTGCGTGGAATCCGAGACGTCCGTGCACCCTGGAAGCACGCTCACGATACGCGTGCATATTCTGCAAGACGAACCCCCCATCACCATCCTTGAAGCCGTCGTGCGGTGGACGCGCGAGGGCCGCTTCGGGATCGAATTTCTCTCCTTGGTTCCTGAAGAATGGGCTCGCTTGCAACATACCGTGACGCAGTTGGAACTGCACCCCTACGAGAAGAAGCCAATCGACGACACTTCTGAAGCTGCGTAACAGCAATCGGCCACGCGAGCTCGGTCGGCAGACCCTTCTCGCTGTGTGTGTCCCTGTGGCGGATGGCACACGTGTCTGTTCCCGTTCCGCTCCTTGACTCAGATCTCCCTATATCGGGCACCTCGGAAGATGGGCCGATCACTGGTCGTTCAATTTTGTTTGGGGTCTCTCTGGTTCATCTGGTCTATCTGATTTGTTTTGTTGATTGAGCCAGAGAAACCAGACAAACCAAATAGACCAGAGCAGCCAGCCGTTTTTCACGCGTTATGATCCATGCACGGTGACTTTCCGAAAGGCGGAAGTTATACTTCAACCCTAGGTCTGTATCGTTGGAATGGAGGCGATCGCTATGAAGAATTATGTCGGAAGGTTGTGGGGGGTCGTGGGGATAGGGTTGCTCACCATACCAGTCGTCCTTCCGGCTGGAGCGTCAGATAAGCCTGTGACGGGTGACACAGTTGTACGGGAAGCTCAGGAGGCGGTGACGGCCACCAAGGACTATACGATTCAGCAAAAAGATGCGTTTCAGCGAAAGGTTCAAACAGAACTGGATGAGATGCAAGTGCGCATCAGGCAGCTGCGTGGAGAAGTCAAGCATGTGTCAGGGGAAGCAAGAGTGGAGATCCAGAAGGCGATCCGGGAATTAGAAAAGAAAAAGGACCTGGCCAGTAAGAAAGTCGAGGCCATTCAATCCGCAACGGCCTCATCCTGGGAGCAGGTGAAGTCGAAAACAGAAGCTGCAATGGACGATCTTCGCGATTCTCTCACACGGGCCCGGTCTTATCTCCCGTCACGGTAGACGAATGAAATATGCTCTCTACCCCGGTTGTGCGGCCCAAGGGGCGACACCGGAACTGTATCAATCGACGAGGGCGATCATCGGCCGATTGGAGATCGAGGTCGTCGAACTCACGGCCGCGGCCTGTTGCGGTGCCGGGGTGGTGACAGAGGCGAATCCCGATATGGCGCTGGCGCTTAACGCCAGGACGTTTGCGCAAGCGGAGGCGCTTGGACTGGACGTCATGACGATCTGCGGCACCTGCCAGGGAGTGATGAGCGCCGCCAATCGACGATTGAAGACAGAGGCAGGAACCCTGGATCGCATCAACACCTTCCTGGCACCAGAAGGTTTGGCCTACCACGGGCATGTCCAAGTCAAACATCTGTTGTGGATTGTGGTGCGAGACATTGGGCTGGCTCGCCTGGGCGCCCTGGTCTCCTTGCCCATGCGAGACTTCCGCGTCGCCCCGTTTTACGGTTGCTACATCCTGCGTCCGTCGTGGGATCTAGGATTTGACGATCCTGAGAATCCCCAATCCCTCGAGCGCGTCATCAAGGCCGTCGGTGGCGAACCGGTGGCCTATGCCGGAAGAACCAAATGCTGTGGGTTTCCCATCATCCTCGAAAAGGAAGCCATTGCCGTGGCCATGGCAGGGACGCACATGAATGAAGCGAAGGAGCAGGGAGCCGATTTTATGGTGACGCCCTGTCCGCTCTGTCATATGAGTCTGGATATTTATCAGGATCGGGCAGGTCGTACGGTGAACCGCGAACTCCACTTACCTATCTTGCATGTGCCGCAGTTACTTGGTTTGGCAATGGGGCTTCCGGCCAAGGACTTGGGGCTCTCGCATCATGTGATCTCGGTCGATTCCATTCTGGCGACGCTTGAGCGGCGTCGAACGCAACCGCAAACGATCTGAAGGAGTTGGCGAATGAACGTGGTGAACATGTCAGATTATCAGCAGTTTAGCAGCGAGAAGATGAAGAAGAATAATATGTTTCAGACACCACGGTTCTTCTGCGACATCTACTGCTTCGAGCCAGGGCAGGAGCAGAAGGGGCATAGCCACGGCGAGCAGGATAAAGTCTATCTCGTGCTTGAAGGACAGGGCACGTTTCAGGTCGGTTCAGAGAAGCGGGTGCTCGGTCCAGGGCAGGGAACCATGGCGCGGGCCGGGGAAGAGCATGGCGTGAAGAATCACACAGGCGAACGCCTCAAAGTAGTCGTGTTCGTGGCCCCGAATCGCTCTTGAAGAGATGAGGCGCAAGGGTGTGAGAAGCTTTCTTTGCTCCCGGAGCGCGCGCCCTAAGAAGGGCCTCGCTCGACGGCCGCAGTCGAAAGCTCCTCACACCCTTGCTGGGTTGGGTAATGAACTGAGAGAGGGTAGGCGTCTACGCGCGCGGTGGGAAACACACCAGCCGCCTCGCTGAATGCTGGTGCGGTTGAAGGGTTGAGTTCACCCCTCGTTGGACGCGCGCAGGGGAAGATCAATCAGCCCCCATCTCTGAGAAATAAAGAGCAAGCTTGGGAGGGAGAGAAAGGAGCCGTCAGACTATCCTTCTTGCTCGCAGAACGCGGACGATGAAACTGTGCTCGTCCGATGCGCACAGTAAGGGCAACCTTGGCCACTCCTCTAAAGAAAGGTATAGAGGGCTCCAAGGTTCTCATTGGACGTGAGCACTTTGAGGATGGATAGGCTAGGGAAATGGGGATTGAGATTTGCGCGCAATGGGGGACCACCAGCAACTCGTGGAACGTGATGGTGGCGTACTGAAACCCACGATCCGTATGATGCAGAACGCCGCCTACCGCCGATGTTTGATTAAGACTTCGAAGGCTTTGGTGTGGGTTATGATCGGCGTGGAACTGTCCGACCCTCTTCTAAGTCTTGGAGGTCCGCCCAGCTGGTGAGGTCGGTTCGGACAGGATCGACCGCATCTCTGAGCTTGTTGAAATAATCCTGCTTCCCCGGCGTACTTGGCCCACGGGTCAACATCATTCTGTTCCATGCTTCCAACTCGGCTGGAGGATGCGCCTTCGCCGTCTGTCTGAACCATTTTGCCACTGCTTCGTCTGATAGATTAGGTTTGACGGCGGCGGTGAACTGATCGGCCGTGATGCCTGCGAACTCCATGAACCGCTCATCCATTGGGCAGGGGTAGATGTATTCGCCTTCGGTGCCGGCCAGCACGGCTCGGCACTTATCGATCATCCGCGCCAGATGGACGTAACCTTCCATCTTGGACCGCATGCTGCGGGGGAATGATCTTCGAAGATCCATTGAGCTTCCGCGCGCGCTTGCCATCGCCTCTCCACTCGTGGGGGAGAGGGTAGGCGAGTAGAAATTGCTAGCCCGCAATATTCATGACGGTTCGTCGCAAGATCGCTGAGCCGTGTCGCGAGACCGGCGCGCGGAGATCTGAGGACCCGATGCGTACTCGTGCAGTACGGAGAGGGTCCGAGGTGCGAGCCAATCGGCCGAAGGCTCGTCGTAGCAGCGGATCGGCGATTACAGCAGAAGCGCTCATGAATAATGCGGGCTATATCAATTTGTGATTAGTGAACGTCAAGTTCTTCACGTTCACTTCGCCGTTTTCGTATGAAATGATGCGGCGGGTGGCCGGCAAATCCGATGATCCGACGCGCACGTGGGTGTCGGTGAGGCTTTCCACGTTGGTCAGCTTCCCATCGGTGGGTGAATAGTAGTACACGCAGTACTTCGTCGTCAGATTCTTCTGTTCCTGGGTCGCCGCGCTTTCTTCCACGTTAATTGTAAAGGCAAAGGGGGGCATGCCGGGGTGCGCCATCTTGCGGTTGATCTGGGTAATGCGATTGTCTTTGAGGCGATAAAACGAGTTCGACCCGTGGATGATAAGTTTCGTGCCGAATGGGTGCCCGTCTTCTTCCATGGTCAATGTGTACTTGCCGTCCGATTCCTCAAAGGTTCTTGGGCCACGGTGCACCGCGATCATACCGAGCTGTTCTTGCGCCCACTTCTGCACGTCGGCCTCTCCCAGTTGGACCGATACTTCACGAGGGCTTTTCACCATGACGGATCCGCTGGTTTCCTTCCCGTTCACATTCACGGTCAGGTCGGCAGTGAATCCCTTAAAGTCTTTCTGCCACCGCGCGGTCTTTTCGAAGGCTTGCCGAAGCATTTCGCGAGCCTTCGGGTCGTCGGCAACCGTGGTCTCTTCTTGTTTCCGTTGATGCTGTTCCATTGGGTAGTCTCCTTTGTGACTCGAATTAGTCGTGCATTATACGCTTGGGGTGAAACATGCCACAAGCGCGGCGCAGAGAGTTGTACCAGCTTGAGCCCATACAGGCACTAGAAGAAATTGAACATTTCGGGTATGCTGCGGCGCGCGGGGGCTCTATGCCCACGTAGAACGAAAGGACGGACATGGAACGACGGGCTGCTTCCCATACCGAAGAAGAAGAGATGAACCATCGCCGCCGGTTGCTGAATGCCGCAAAGAAAGGCGATCAGAAGGCCATTGGCAAGCTCTTAGAGCTCTATCAAGTGCGGATCTACAGTGGCGATATGGTGACGAAAATGAATAAAACATCCGCGACACATAAACTTCAGGCTCAGCTCGCGGAAGGGAAACCCATGAAGGGTGGGTCGGGGAGTCATGGCAAGAAGACTGCGCCTGGGAAGCCTGCTCCAGCGAAACTCAGACATGCGAAGTCGACTCCAGCGAAACGCGCACCTGCGAAAGCCAAGTCGCGTCCTGCCATTTCGAAGGCAAAGCCAAAATCTCGGCCAGCCAAAGCGGCTCGAAAGAAACACAAGAAGTAGCCATGCTACGATAATTCTCTTTCTTTCGCCGAATACCCGGTAGCTTGCTGCGGGTAGCTTTATTGCACGGCCACTCGTAGTCCCCCTCCCGCCAGTTTTGCAGCAATCTCTTCCGCTTCTGCCAGCGCCCCCACGAACACGATGGCTTCCCCATCATGGTCGATCTTCCATGCGAGCTCAAAGGCCTTCGTGGAGCTCATGCCCGGAATGTATTGGCAAAAGAGCGCAATGACTTGCTCATAGGTATGACACTCGCAATTGAACACGATCACGCGCGCGTCGAGCCTGGCACCTACGTCGGTGCTGGTGGTCTCTGTCGTGACGGGGGGTGCGAAGGGGGTTTCCGTGCCTGCCATAGTGGCAAATTCTACCAGACTTGGTTGTAACTTTTAACAGGATGCTGAAAAAGTCGCTCTACTCACCCGCCCGACCCCTGCGCGCCGAGACGCGCTTTTCCCCGGGCTGCGTTCTCGCATCGCTCAGAGGCTCAACGTACCGAAGCGTATGCCTCGTCTCTTTGCTCGCTGCGGCCTTGCCGGACCGCCTTTTTGAGCATCCTGCTAGGAATTTTCATGTTGTTCAAGACATGCAGATCAGTGACGTTGTAGCGTGCAGACATAGTTTTTCCGCTGCCTGTTAATAGCCTATACCCGGACGAGCAGGTGGTTGATTCTCGGCCAATTCTCTCGGACGCAGGATTGCGCATAAAGCGAGAAATGAGCGGGGGAGTCTGTGACTGGTTGGAGTTGGTGTGCCAGGGCAAGAGTCTGTGTATAGACGAGTGAGGCGGATGTTTTCACTAGGGCGAGCCCATATTCAAAGTGGTACCTCTCTTCAAGGGTAGCGCTACTCTTCGATAGCACTCTCACCCGACCGAGATCGTAGGCTTGACGTCTGAACGAGTCATCCATGAGGTGCAGTAGTGCGGCAGGGCCTGGTACGAGACTGTCGCCGATACGAAGACTGTGGGACGGCTCGAATAGTCCACGTTGGAATCGACGGTCCCGGCGAAGTGCGGTGTGAAAGCGCGCACGCCAAAGAGGATCGTGAAGGTCGCGATCGATGGCGGCTGCCACAGGAAGTGGAAGTGGCCCATTCACGTCATAGCCTTGCACGAGGCGTCCGGACTTGATGAGGTCCGGGAAGCTCATGCCCATCCGGTCTTGGAACGCCGTCATCCCGGACATGGGGGTCAATTGCAGCGCCATGAAATCGCGAAAATGGACGGTGGCGAAGCGTGTCAGGATCCGTGTCAGGGTATCCGGGTGGCATAGATGAAAAGGGTAGAAGAGCGCATGAGGGGCTGGGGGTCGATTCATCGACAAAGTTTCACGGTCATGCTAGGGTTTGCGCGTGCGATATTTCTTCGCGTCGTGGCTTGATTTCCTGCTCATCTTTGTCCCGGTGACGATCGCGCTTGAAGTTCTTCGAGCCGATCCACTACTGGTCTTTGTGTCGGCTGGACTTGCCATTATTCCATTGGCGGGCCTGTTGGGACGAGCCACCGAGCATTTGACGACCCATGTTGGTGCCGGCATTGGTGCGCTGCTCAATGCCTCGCTTGGGAATGCCGCGGAATTGATTATTGCACTTGTGGCTCTGCGCGAGGGCCTTCACGATGTCGTCAAAGCCTCCCTCACCGGCTCGATCCTGGGCAACATCTTACTCGTACTGGGGGTCTCCATGTTTGCCGGCGGGATGAAGTACGAGTGCCAGAAGTTTAATCAGACCGCTGCCGGAATGGGCGCCAGTCTCCTGCTCCTGGCTGCTGTGGGGCTCATCATTCCCGCTCTCTTCCATTTCACCGCCGCCGATCGCGGTATCGTGATTGAACGAGAGTTGAGTCTCACAATATCATTTATATTATTCGTTATTTATGTCGCAAGCCTGTTGTTTACCTTGAAGACCCATCACCATCTGTTTGCCGGAGAGGCCCATAATGCCTCGGACCTCGGAGAGCAACCTTGGACCCGGCGTGTTTCGATTTCAATACTCACCGTGGTGGCCTGTCTCGTGGCTCTGATGAGCGAGATGTTAGTCGGTGCGCTGGAGCCGGCTGCGCAGCAACTAGGGCTCACGCAAGTCTTCGTCGGCGTCATTCTTGTAGCACTTGTGGGGAATGCGGCCGAACATTCCACAGCCGTGATGGTGGCGGTCAAAAACAAGATGGACCTAGCCTATGGCATTGCAGTTGGGTCTAGCCTGCAGATTGCGTTGCTCGTTGCCCCATTGCTCGTCTTTGCCAGTTATCTCTTCGGGACGCCGTTGGATCTGATCTTCACACCGTTCGAAGTGGCTGCAGTGACGATCTCGGTTCTGATTGTGGGATTCGTGGCGATGGACGGAGAGTCGAACTGGATGGAAGGTGTGATGTTGGTCGGAGTATACCTGATGCTGGCGATTGCCTTTTTCTTTCTGCCCGCCTAGCCCAGGTTCAATGGTGACTGTTTAGTGGTGAATATTCAGTAAAGCTCTCATTCAAAAGTCAACATTGAGCATTCTACATTTTGTTTCGGCGTTCTCAGACTTTATCCATGTCGATGACTTCCGTGGCCTCCCACAGATTCTTCTGCTCCGCATCTGCCAGCGCCTTTACCCGATCCTCTTCCGTCTCTTCACCAAACTGAGCCGCTTGTGTCGGCACAGTCGTTTCCTTTTCGGACGAAGACAACTCCGCCTCTGGTGGCGACGGCTGCCTTTTTCGCTTCTTGGCAGGATCCATATTAACGGGCATGGCAACTCCGCTGTGATCTGTGTTCAGTTTCCACCCGACCCTCTGACAAAGTCAATGCGTGCGGTGGTCGCAGCAGGAGTAGGCTTGGCTCTTCTAGCAGGCTGTGCATAAAAGCCGTCCAGCAAGACCGCAGCGAGTGAAGGGCTGAGGCGTACCCTCAGGGGTACGTTAAGGGTCTGAACGATGCAGAACGAAGCTGGCGGACTTTTTCGACAACCTGCTAGTACAGCTGCCCGGCGATGGTGTCTGCCTGGAGGCGTCCTCGTGCCGAGAGTCTGCTACACTCACCGTCTTCTTCGATCAACTGTTGCGCGAGTAACTGTGCGGTGATGGCCGTATGCCCATAGTTTGCGGCATGCTGATGAAGACGGTGCGTGGGAATTCCTTGAATAAGTCGCAAGCCAAAAATCACAGCGTCTCGGAGTTGCTCCTCCTCCGAAAGCCTGGTGCGATCTTCGATAGGGAGGCGGTTTGCCGCGAGCGATGTGTCGTAGGCCGCGAGGTCGGCGACATTGCCGAATCTGGTCCCGTCCAGATAGGACTGTGCACTCGGGCCCAATCCAAGGTAGTCGCCATTGGTCCAATAGAGCAGATTGTGCCGGCAGGCATGTTGCGGTTTGGCATAGTTCGACACTTCATACCGCACATAGCCGGCGTCGTCGAGCATCCGTTGCGCAGCCTCGTCCATTTCAATCTGAAGACCTTCATCTGGAGCTGGACTCCGTCGGCGCTGGATGTTGGAAGCAAGCCTCGTATCCTCCTCGACCGTGAGGGCATAGCAGGACAGATGCGTGGGCGCGAGCGTAAGACAGTGGGCCAACGTCCGTTGCCAGCTCTCCAGGCTTTGCATAGGGAGCCCATACATCAAGTCGAGATTGATGTTGGTGAATCCTGCGGCTCGAGCCTGAGTCACCGCAACGACGGTCTCACGGACGGCGCCGGGCCGTCCGATCCTGGTCAGGTCGCTATCCTCCAGCGATTCCGCACCGAAACTCATGCGGGTAACGCCGGCCTGCAGTAGTTGAACGAGATCCTGCTCGGAGACTGTGGAGGGGTGCGCCTCAACAGTGATTTCACAGTCTGAGGCGAGGGCGAGATGCGTACGAATCTCGGACAGGATCGCGATAAGCTGAGTTGAGGCGAGTACTGTCGGTGTGCCGCCCCCGAAATAGACAGATTGGACGGGACGGCCTGCGGCTACATGTTGCTGCGCCGACAGTACGATCTCGTGAATGAGGGATTGGACAAAGGTCTCTGCACGACCTTCGCGATGGATTTCAAGGTAGAAGGCGCAGAAGTCACATCGCTGCCGGCAGAAGGGAATATGGAGGTATAAACCGAGAGGAGAAGACGTCATGACGATAGGCTGAATCCTTGAGGTTTGGAAAAGTCCCGCGCGAGGACGATTTCAATTTCATCGGCAGGGGATTTCCCGCGATTGCGCACATACGTCTGCCAGGACCGGTGCTGGCGTAACGATTCGAAGAGCGCCTTGAGCAGATCCGGTTTGATTCGTGCTTCCCACTCTCGGACCCAGGCCTGATGCTCCTCATCTCCCTCATAATCGTCTGGAAACGAGGCCTCCAAGCTGAATCGAAAGGTAAAGGTTTTTTCTTCTTGGTACATACCGCTCCTGGCTGATTGCGAAGTGACCGAGCTGATCTTATAATACCCACCAGAATAAGGAGTACAATCCATGCCTATCTTCGAATATGTCTGCGAGGAATGCAATCATCGATTCGAGTTATTGGTCTACGGCTCAACAGAAGCCGCCTGTCCAAAGTGTCGCGCCACGAAGTTGGAGAAAGAAATCTCTTCGTTCGGGGTTGGCGGCACGGATGGCTGGGTGCTGCCAGGTAATGGTGGAGGTGCCTGTGGAAGTTGCGGTGACCCGCGCGGCCCCGGTTCCTGTTCCACGAATTGACCATGGAGTCTGGCGACCAGACTCTGCAGTGTGCAATTGCCATCATCTCTCAGTCCGATCCACTTATCAAACTGCTTGAACAAGTAAAGCTTGGCCGGATGGAACCAACCGATGCCGGACTGCGTGCCGTGACCCACTCGTGGATAGGCACCTATCAAAAAATTATTGAATCTGGCGGATTCACCAGGCAGGCGTTGCGCCGCATCGATCCAAACCCTCGTGTGGCAATCTTAATCGAATGTGGAGTGTTGACGGGTGAGCAGCAGGCGGTCACTGCCCTCCGCACGAGTTTTGAGCGGGCCGTCGCCGCCGCAACGGAGTGATCTCATCCCATGTGGGCTCTCTGGTTCATCGCTGTTCTGTTGCTGACCGTAGGACCGGTTGGAGAAGGATGGGCTGAAGACGCCATCGGTACGAGACCTCTCCTGACGATTGCGCCCAAGGACCTTCATAGCATTCTGCCGCCGGACTGCCATATCCTGATCGATCCTCATTCAATTGAACAGTTTCTTGACGTACTTGATGGGAACCCGCCGGACTGGGGCCTGGTCTACGGCCATGGCCATCACGACCCCGCACTTGACGAGCGATTGTTCACGCTGAACCGGGACCGCGATGCGAAGCGCGCAGGGAATCCCGCGTTGACGCAGCTCATCACCTTTGTCTGGTTCGGCGAATTGTCTCGGTACGACGCGGAGGCTGGTGGATTTCGCATGGCGCTCGGTCCCAAGCTCACGCCTACGCGGTGGGGCGTCGTGCGTTTCAAATACGAGAATTTTCACGGCGAGCTCGTGGCGAAAGCTTCAGCGACGCTGCGGGGCCAACTGGAACAACGCTTGGCGCGAGGTGAGTCGGTCGATATTACTGTGGCCATGACCGGACGGCTCATTCCTGACGAATCGGTGGTGTACGATTTCTCGCATGACCAAGAAGGCCTCGGCGTGATTATGCCGGTGGTGAAGGTCGAACGACTCGATTATCTCCTAACGAATAAGTAGACTTCTCGAAGCGCACTGTCTTCTGCACACGTATTCTTTCTCATGTGATCCTGCCATCGCGACGGGAAATTCCAAATAGCCATGATTCGTTACTCGCGCGGTCTTGCCAGCGGAACGGCGCGTCCTGGCGGCTGGTTTGGGCGGGTGAGAAGTCTGGCCTTTGGGAGCATTCTGAGAGGGTGATTACGTCTTGCCCGAGACAGGCAGGCCATCGAAGTTTTTCCGTGCTAATGAGCATCTTGCGCGCAGCGAAAACCGGTGCCGCTTGGACGGCTGTCCATAGTACCCCAGTCGCGGTCGCTCGTGCGAAGACTGATAGCCGGTTTTAACC
Source organism: Nitrospiraceae bacterium (assembly GCA_036004925.1). GTDB lineage: Bacteria > Nitrospirota > Nitrospiria > Nitrospirales > Nitrospiraceae > Palsa-1315. Next base: position 157,010 of record DASYRC010000021.1, read on the forward strand.
AGGACCCGCCGCGCATCGCTTTGACCGCCCCTCGAGGAGGACCCTGAGGGTCTGAGAGAGGGGCCTCGCTATAGTAGTTCGGGTTATACCAATCCTGCACCCATTCAGCGGCGTTGCCTGCCATGTCATACAGTCCATAGAGACTCGCGCCTTCCGGAAAGCTTGCGACCGGCATGGTGAGCACTTCTCCCCTAATGCCCTTCTCTCTTGAAATCTTTGCTCCCTCGCCCTTGATCCAGAAGGCATCCCAGTCCGCTCCGCTCTGAAAGGCGATGGTTCGTCCTGCCCAATAGCTGGCGCTGTTGGCCTTCATGAAGTCCCACTCATTTCCCCAGGGGTACCGACGGCCATCGGTGCCGCGCGCGCCCTTTTCCCATTCCGCCTCGGTCGGCAGACGCTTGCCCATCCAGGTGCAGTAGGCCACGGCATCTTCCCAACTGACATTCACCACAGGATGGGAGCCGATACCGGGGATCGGTGCGTTGTTCTCCCACAATGTGGAGGCAGGGTTCAAATTTGCCGGCGCGCGATGGCCGGTCGCCAGGACAAATCTTGCATAGGTACCATTCGTGACTTCGTAGCGGTCGATCCAGAATGTTGCGATGTAGACGAGGCGTTGTGGTTGTTCGTCGGGAAGACCATCGCTACCGACCGGATTCCCCATCAGGAATTCCCCGGCAGGAACCAGCGCCATGGCGTCGGAAGGAAGGGAGCTAATGGCCAATGGTGGGTGGCTGACGGTCAGAATAAGAAACAAGAATGAGATATAGATTACCAAGGTGCAATTTATGTCTTTTTCAATCCACAGGCTTTGGCGACCGCATCGCGATAAGCCTGCCAGAGCCTCAGGCATTTTTTGAGGCAGCTCAGTACGGCTTGTTGTTGGGTATGTGTCGTGGCATAGTTCACCACCATGGCGTAAGCATCGTGACGGTGTCCGGCTTCGACCATTTGGTGTGCGCGAATCAGATCCATGGAATCGAGGGGCAGGCCGTGGTATTTCACTAGTGGGTGGCTTTGGACTATCGCTTCGATGTCTTCGGCGGTCTTAGGCTTGGAGGGGTCGGCGATTTCCCCGCGATCCTTCACGCTGCCTTCTACGAAGACAGTCAAAGCCGCTGCTCCGATGACCCAGTCTCGATTATTCGCAACACGGTCCAGCCAGGCGCGGTAGCGTCGACTGGCCGGTAAGAGGCTCACCCTGTCAAAGCTACGCGCCGGCAATCCAAGGCCTGCCATCATGTTCAGGAACAATTCCGGGTGTGACTTTCCTAAAGAGAGCCCACCGGTGTCTTCTTCGTAAATATTATCGGCGAGCATCCGACGGACCTGGGCCGGGGGATTCCGTCCGTAAATGTGCGCTAGGAACACAGGAAAGTCACGCACGTACACGCCGTATTCTTGTTGAAAGTGGCGTGCGAGTTGATCGATGGTGACCGTTCCGTCGGCGAATGCCGGCCAGGCCCAATGATGTTTACGGTCCATTATACGCAAGAGTTCTTCTTGGAATCGGCTTTTCGTCATGGGGCGTGTCATGTCTGTTGCCTTCCTGGTGAGTGGCTCGTTACAATTCGATGGCGCGGAGATGTGTCAATGAATCATGTGACGGTACAAAATCCAGAAGACATTTTGTCGATACTCGCAGAGGTATCACTGCGAGGTTCGGGTTTTGTGACCGACTGTCTCCTCGACTATGTGTTGGAGGAAGGCTTCACGGAGCCGATCTATTTCAATGCCAGCGGGGAAGACCCCGATGCCTACTTTAAAGGCCAATCTCCTGCTTGGGCGGTGTATCAGATCCGAGAATGGAAACGTGTGTTGACCGTTTCGGGCGGTCCTGGCAAAGAACGCCGCGTTCAAATTACAGAAACCCCCTAGCCCGTGGAAGAGTGTAAGAGGGATTCAGAGAAAAAGCAACGAAACGAGATGGTGCAACTGCGCGAGGCCGGTTTGAGTGTGGAGTGCGTCGCATGCCGATGATCCGTCTCACTGAGCCGCAGAGCATGGGTGAGCTGGCAATGATCACGAGTCTGCTGGAGGGCAGTGGCATCGCCTACATGGTTCAGAATGAACATGTGAGTAGTTTGTATCCCGGTCTCCCCATTCTCAACTCAAGTGTCATGGTCGACGAGTGCGATCATCTCCGTGCGGAAGTGCTCCTCAGCCGACTGCGGTTGGCAGTGCGTGATGTGTCGTCGCAGCCGTAGACACACACTAGGAGCCTGTCCGACATTAACCCTTCTACTGCGGCAACAATTCAATTCGCAACCATCTGCGTTGTTCTCAGCTCGAAAAAATCATCAATGTAGCATTCCAGCAGATCCCCCTCCGGTTCTTCAAGGCCTGCGGCCTCGCATCTGGCCGCATCTCCTTCGCCTCGTCTCGAACGGCAATGTCGGACAGGCCTCTAGCTGTGAGGTTTTGGGCTGTGTGGGTTCGACGGAGACTGAATGGGGAGCCGTTCGCCTGAGCCTTGGAACCATCCGCCGATAAGGCTGCCTTCTTCAAAGTACAGATAGCGGTGTTTCACCGCCGCGGCGCTCTCCCAATCTTCAAATATCCATTCCTCGCGACGGATGCCTTCTTTGGTGAACGTCGTGTTGATCGTTTGTGGCCCCCCCCAGGCCTGTAGCACCTGTTCTTTCGACATGCCGACCATAACGCGATGTTCCGCGATATGTTTTTGAAAATCCGGGTCTTTGAGTTGTACGATGAGCGGCCAGATCACCATCAGGAGAACAAAAAGCCCAAGCCCGACGTAGATGATAAGTCGAACCAGGCGTCGGCGGATGAAGGGGGTCGGTTCTTCCAGATCAGTTTGACAGGCGTTCATCGATTCATGGGTAGCCGTGGTGGTGTGATGCATGATGTGGCGCATCGTAGCAACGTGAATCGGAGAGAGTCAAGCGGAATTGCTGGTTTCCCTTTATTAATCAGCGTGATGCAGGAAGTGCGCTATACTGGATGTGTGCGAGCTCTGTGGTGCTCAGAGAGGAGCCTGATGATTCCTGGATCGAAGCAGGGACATAACCAGAGGCGATGGATTCTTGCCGTATGGCTGCTGGCTGTCTGGGGGTGCCTCGTCATGCCACTGGTTTCAATTGAAGCGTTGGCGACCACGATATATTCCTATATTGATGAGCAAGGCACGCCCGTAATCACAGATAATTTCAACACGATTCCTGAACGGTACCGTGCAAAGGTCAAAACGACCGAGCAGATATCGACTGCTCCCCAGAGAACCTCAACGGTTGGCACCATTAATGAGCGCTTGTCGCACTTTGGAAGCCAGCTTCGAGCCATGGTTTCCGGAGCCGCCCCCAACATCTCAGGGCTCTCTCCTTCACAGTCGGAGATTCTGACCTATGCAGGTCTTGCTGCGATAGTCCTGCTTGTCGCCATGAACTTGAGTAAAGGCCCATTCATTCGCCTTTTGGCTTTGTGGTGTTTAATCATGCTCGGTCTTGCCACGCCAATTTTGATGTACGTGTCGAATGATGGCCCGATGGATGTAATAAAGAACAAAGCCTCTCAGATCGAGAAAAAACATCAAGACCGTGTCCAGCAGATCCCGTAACCCGTCTCAGAGATCTCCAAAAGCAATCATGAAAGTCGGCTAGTCCGCATACTTGGGGACAGGTACCTTTTTGGCCGTGGGCGGCTGAGGAGCAAGCGCATGCTGAGAGAATTCCCGCGAGTAGGGATTCAGGATGGGGTCATGGGTATGTCGCTGCCGTTGCTTCACAAGGTCGACACTTTGAGTGCTGATTTCCACTCGATCGACAAGTGATTTGATTGTGAGAGGGTCGGGCAGGCCTTGCAACGAAAATAGCTGGTAGGCCAGGGTCCACTCCAGTTTGTCCCTGGCCGCCTCTTTCACAATAAAACGAGCCTGTGGTGACGCGGCGCCTTTAAACAACAATACCCAAATATTCGATCGGAATGAGGGGGACGCGGGATCCTCTGAAGGGTGAAATTCCGGGACAAGTGTGGGGATCTGGGCGAGAGGGACGGCGGGGGCGAATTCGATATCGACGAGCCGAACGAATAACGTTCGATTCTCATTTTGATCGTTGGGATCAACAGTATAACTGAACGAGTATCGGATCTCGATGCCATCACGTGTAAAGGTATAGACGTCCTCGCCATTTTCCGGCGAAACGAGCTTCCGAAAGTACTTCTCCCAATCGGTAATGGCGTAATAGGTAAAGACGCGCAGGGCGGACTTTCGATCGCGCACCGCCTGCGGCATCCCCAGTTGTTGATGTAATTCGATTTGTGTCAGCCCGAGGTACCCATCTTCAAAATACGCTGCTGCGAGGACTGCAGAAGTCTGGAGCCAGATGCCGGCAATCGATATTAGCAGCAGAGACGAGAAGATGGTATGGATGGAAAGACGCAGGAGCACAGTTTCTCTCCAGCTGGTGCCGGCATCGTATCGGTGGCTTCCCCTCCTGTCAAGGCGCGACGATCGGGATTGCTTGCTGGCGTAAGAACCTGTCGGTTATGATGGCCGGACTTCCTTCACAATCACGACGGATTCGATCGCGGAGACAGGTCGTATGAGTGCATCGTTAGACGCCTTACTGCAACAACGCATTCTGGTGCTCGATGGGGCCATGGGGACCATGATCCAGCAGCGGAATCTGGACGAAGCCGCGTTTCGTGGCGAGCGGTTTAGAGATTGGGAAAAAAGTCAAAAAGGACACAACGATCTGCTGAACCTCACGCAGCCCGCCATTATCGAGGGGATCCATCGCCAGTACTTCGAGGCCGGCGCCGACATCGTGGAGACGAATACGTTTAACTCGCAAGCCATATCCTTGGCCGACTACGGCATGGAATCACTGGCTTACGAGCTCGCGAGAGCCGGAGCGGAATGTGCCAGGCGTGCGGCGGAACAGGTCAAAATCGCAGAGCCTGGTCGGTCGTGCTTTGTGGCCGGGGCGATTGGACCCACGACGAAGACGTCGTCTATTTCGACCGATGTCAACAATTCGGCGGCCCGCGGCACCACCTATGACGAACTGGTGAGGGTCTACTACGAGCAGGTCCGTGGCTTGGTCGATGGCGGAGTCGATCTCTTGTTGGTCGAGACCATCTTCGATACGCTCAATGCGAAAGCCGCGTTCTACGCCATTGATAAGTTTTTCGACGATCGCCACATCAGGCTCCCCCTCATGGCCTCGGTGACGTTTATTCAGTCTGGCAGCAATCGCGGAGTCACGGGCCAAACGCTCGAAGCCTTTTGGACTTCTATTTCGCATGTGCCCTTGCTTAGCGTCGGCATCAACTGCGCCTTAGGCCCCAAAGAAATGCGCCCGTTGATCGAAGAGCTCTCGCGCCTAGCCCCGATCTTTGTGAGCTGCCATCCGAATGCCGGACTGCCTAATCCCTTGCTGCCGACGGGATTTCCGGAGACACCCGATAGCCTGGCGCCCCAATTGAAAGAATGGGCACAGAATGGCTGGCTGAATATCGTCGGTGGCTGTTGTGGGACGACACCCGGACACATCAAGCTGATTGCCGAGGCCGTGCGAGGTCTTCCTCCTCGCGTCCCGCCGTTCATCGAACCGTACACCAGGTTGAGCGGGCTGGAAGCGGTCACGATTCGGACAGAATCGAACTTCGTGAATATCGGTGAACGGACCAACGTCACGGGGTCACCGGCTTTTTCAAAACTGATTTTGGGAGGCGATTATGAAGCCGCGCTCTCGGTAGCGCGACAACAGGTCGAGGGGGGAGCCCAGATCATCGACATCAATATGGACGAAGGCATGCTCGACTCCCAGGCTGCTATGGAAAAGTTCCTGCGATTGGTGGCGTCGGAACCAGATATCTCTCGCGTTCCCATCATGGTGGATAGTTCGAAGTGGGACATACTAGAGACGGGTCTGAAGGACATCCAGGGGAAGCCAGTCGTCAATAGCATCAGCCTCAAAGAAGGCGAAGGCAAGTTTCTCCAGCAGGCCAAATTGGTTCATCGCTATGGGGCTGCTGTGGTGGTGATGGCTTTCGATGAACGCGGCCAGGCTGATACGTATGAGCGCAAGATCGAGGTGTGTGAACGGGCCTATCGCCTCCTCACGGAGCGCATCGGCTTCCCAGCCCAGGACATCATCTTCGATCCGAATATCCTCACAGTGGCGACCGGCATCGAGGAACACAATAATTATGCGGTGAACTTCTTTGAAGCCACGCGTTGGATCAAACAGCATCTTCCGTTGGCGAAAGTCAGCGGTGGCGTCAGCAATATCTCCTTCTCGTTTCGCGGCAACACCCGCGTGCGCGAAGCGATGCATGCGGCATTCCTTTATCACGCCATCAAGGCCGGTCTAGACATGGGAATTGTGAACGCCGGACAGTTGGCGGTGTACGAGGAGATTCCCAAGGATCTCCTGGAGCTGGTCGAAGATGTGCTACTGAACCGCCGGCCGGATGCGACAGAGCGGTTGGTGACGTTTGCCGAGACCGTCAAGCAACAGGGCAAAGCCGCGGTGAAAGACGATGAGTGGCGGAGCGGCACGGTCGAGGAGCGTCTCTCCCATGCACTGGTGAGAGGCGTCACCGACTATATTGAGCAGGACATCGAGGAAGCTCGACAGCAGTATGCCAAGCCGCTGCATGTGATCGAGGGGCCGCTAATGGCCGGGATGAACATCGTGGGAGATCTCTTCGGGTCCGGCAAGATGTTTTTGCCTCAAGTGGTCAAGAGTGCCAGGGTCATGAAGAAGGCCGTGGCCTACCTAATGCCGTTCATGGAGGCCGAAAAGCAGAAATCAGGTGCGTCGAGCTCGAACGGCAAGATCCTTCTCGCGACGGTCAAGGGCGACGTGCATGACATCGGGAAGAACATTGTCGGGGTTGTTCTGGGGTGTAATAACTATGAGGTGATCGATCTTGGGGTGATGGTGCCCTGTGAACAGATTTTGGCGGCTGCACGCGAACACGGGGTAACGATTATAGGACTGAGCGGACTGATTACCCCATCGCTCGATGAAATGGCACACGTGGCACGCGAGCTGACGCGCGAGGGTTTTGACCTGCCGTTACTGATCGGCGGGGCCACCACGAGCAAAGCCCATACGGCTGTCAAGATCGCCCCAGCCTACAACCATTCAGTGGTGCATGTGTTGGACGCTTCCAGAGCGGTGGGCGTCGTCGGGAGTCTGGTGAATGGCGACTTACGGACTGACTTCGCCAAGAAGGTTCGCGACGACTATGATCAGATACGCCAAACCCATCAAGACCGGGGACCCAAATCCCTCTGGACGCTGGCTCAGGCGCGAGCCAATCGATTCCAAACCAATTGGGCTGAGGTCAACATACCTGTACCGGCTTTCACCGGGGCGAAGGTGGTGGCACAGCAGCCATTGAATCAGCTGCTTCCCTATATCGATTGGTCGCCGTTCTTTCACACGTGGGAATTACGCGGACGCTACCCGACCATACTGGAAGATCCTGTCGTGGGCTCGAAGGCCAAGGAGTTATACGATGATGCGTTGGCCTTGCTCCGCAAGATTGTGGAGCAACAGCTATTCACCGCTAATGGGGTGTATGGGTTTTTCCATGCCAACAGCCTGGGCGACGATATTGAGATCTACACCGATGACCGCCGCACGGCGGTCGTGACGACGTTCCATACCTTGCGTCAGCAATCGGAGAAGCCACAAGGGCAGTGCAGTTTTGCGCTGGCGGATTTTGTCGCACCGAAAGAGTTCGGCCGCGCGGATTATATCGGAGCCTTTGCAGTGACGACAGGAATAGGGGTGGATGTTTTATGTCGAGAGTTCGAGCGAGACCACGACGACTACAATTCTATTATGGCCAAAGCCTTGGCCGATCGCTTGGCAGAAGCCTTTGCCGAGTTTCTCCATAAGCAAGCGCGCGAAGCCTGGGGCTATGGCAAGGGTGAAGCGTTCGCTACCGAAGACTTGATCCGTGAAAAGTACCGCGGCATCCGTCCCGCGCCAGGGTATCCGGCTTGTCCTGACCACACGGAGAAGCGGTTGCTGTTCGATCTCTTGTCCGTAGAACAGCATACAGGAATCACCCTGACTGAAAGCTTTGCCATGTGGCCGGCTGCGGCCGTGAGCGGATTCTATTTCGCTCATCCGGAGGCGAGGTATTTTGCGGTGGGGAAAATCGGAAAAGACCAGGTGCTCGACTATCAGGTGCGAAAAGGGATGTCCCTTTCAGCGCTGGAGCGATGGTTGGGGCCGAACCTGAACTATGAACCCACTGGAGGATAAGAGGCCAACGTACAGGATGAGGGAGCGTCTCGACAACAAGGCCCGTTAGGATACTTCTGCCAATACGGTATGTCGAACTGGTTTCCCAATCGCCGCGGTCAGCGCCGACTTCACCAACCGATATCGTTCTTCCGCCCAGCGATTCACGTCCTCTGAATCAGAAAAGACCAGTTCCCACGCTTTGGCGGCGTCCAGCATCAGCAACTGGTGCGGATGATTATTGCCGGACACATAGACGACGAGGACGGCAGATTTGCCGGTGAGGCTGATATCCGTAAATACGTGCAGCATGGCGCCATCCGGCAAGGTAATGTCGCGAGAGGCGGCCTCAACCAGGGGATGGTACAGCCGGTGAAGAAATTGAGACGTCACTTCATAGGCGTTGGTTGTACTTAAGAGACGGGGATTTGGTTTTTCTCCGAACAGGTTCTCGGTCAGGTAGGTTGCAGCTTCCCAGGTCGGCATGACTCCAGACGTGACCAAGGATTCGCACAGATAGGCGACCCAATTGCGTGTTGCCCCCTGTTTGCGGGCCGCCGTTGTCTTCTTTGCCATGATCGGCAATCCTTTCGCAAGCGTGAAATATTGCGGGTACAGGGTCTGGGAATCTGTGCGTGGGCTGTACCTGACGAGATGAAGAAAGTATATCGGCGGGTGGAAAACTGGTCAACGAAATGACGAAAAGGATACGTGGGGCCTGTCCGACATTGCCATTCGTCACGAGGCGCAAGTAGATGCGCGGCTGCAGGCCCTGAAAAACCGGAGGCGTATTCGCTGGACTACGGTCAGGATTTTTTGGGGCCGAGAACAAAGTGGAGGCCTGATTATTGTTTGCCGCAATAGAGCAGTCAAGGTCGAAAGGTTTCTAAGACTCGCGAACCATTTTTCGCGGAGGTTGGTCGGCATACTGGTCATGGATGAGCTTGATGTCGTTTATCGAGGCAAAGAAGACGTCAAGGAGTTCAGGATCGAAATGCTCCCCCCGATGTTTGGTCATGAGATCAACGGCGTGATCGAGAGAGAAGGCGGGCTTGTAGACCCGCTGTGTGGTGAGGGCATCGAAGGCATCGGCGATCCCGGCGATCCGTCCTTCCACGGGAATCGCTTCGCCTTTCAATTTGCGCGGATAGCCGTTGCCATCCCAACGCTCATGGTGGGTCCAGGCGATCGATGCCGCGACCTTGAGGATCTCCGCATCCGATCCGCTGAGGATACGATAGCCGATTTCCGCATGTTGAGAAATGACGGTGAATTCTTCGGGCGTGAACTTGCCAGGCTTGAGGAGCACATGATCTGGCGTGCCGATTTTTCCGATGTCGTGCATCGGACTGGCGGTACGGATCAAGTCACACCGTTCGGAGGATAGTCCATACTTTCTCGCGAGCAATTCACAGTAGTGGCTCATGCGGTGAATATGCTGTGCCGTGGCGCTGTCCCGGTATTCGGCGGCGATGGCGAGTCGTTGAATCGTTTCCTCTCGTGAGAGACGCAATTCCTTTTCGCTTCGCTCGAGCCACTCGAGCGCTTGTTGGAGAGCCATCGTCCTGGTTTTGACGACATCTTCCAGGTTCTCCCGATGTAAGCGATTTTCAATTTCAAGCCGGCGACGGCGGAGCGCATTGGCTACATCGATCATGACTTCATTCGACTCGAACGGCTTGACGATGTATCCAAAGGCACCCATGTCCAGCGCGGCGTTGGCCAGCACCGAGCTGTCGAGACCGGTCACCATGATGACGGCGGTGTGAGGGTGCTGACTCAGGATATCGCGGACTAGATCCATGCCCGACTCACCGGGCATATTCACATCGCACAACATCAACGCAAAGGGTTGTACCTCTAGCCGTGTCCGTGCCTCACGCGCATCGGAGGCGAGGACCGTCTCATATCCATGGCTTTGAAGCAGGTATCCCAGCAGTCGACGGATTGGTTCTTCGTCGTCGATGATCAGTACGCGTTTGAGTTCAAGAAGGTCGTGATGGGCAGATCGGTCAAGAAGCAACGTCATGATTTGTTGTGTCGACGGTATTTGAAAAAGACAACTGTTCAGGCTTTGTGAATACTCGTCTGTGTCGAACGTTCAGAAGTCTCAAGAGAATGTAAGATGAGGTGCACCTTTTGTGCCAGTATATTGTGAAAAGGCGCATGTTGTGGGCCTTCCACCAGATAACATTATCTTGGGCGAGATGCAGTGGGATGCCGCGCTGCAACAGCATTTTTATGAGGGCGGTTGCATCATTGCTCGAGGTCCAAGTGGGTCCTGCATTTGGAGTGAGCACACATCTGTACAGATTTAGCCGTTTGCGCCGCGTACTTTTGTACAATTCGACCGGCAGAAATTATCGAAGGCCCCCACTTTTCCCCCTGGCTCCCCTCGTTGATTGGGACACCAGCCATCCTTATTTACGAGAGTTCATGACGAAACCGCCGAGACAGCACGCAAGACTGGCGTGTGGAACCGGGAGGCGGGTTTTTCTCCCGCCTGGGAGTTTCGAAAGGGTGCGCCACCTTCGTGAGTTATGCGGCCTAGGCCAGTTTCATTGCGCTTTCGCAGGGCCTTCACTATAATGCGCGGCATCATATGAACAGGAGTCAGCAATGAGTAGTGCAGCAAGATTATTGCGTGCCGATGGGCGACGAAAAGATCAGCTTCGTCCGGTGAAGGTGACGCGAAACTTCATCAAGCATGCCGAAGGATCTGTTCTGATCGAAATGGGCGACACCAAAGTGATATGTGCGGCCTCGATTGAGGAGAAGGTGCCTCCCTTTCTGAAGGGAAAAGGGCAAGGATGGGTGACGGCAGAGTATTCGATGCTCCCCCGCTCGACCCACGAGCGATCCCCGCGTGAAGCGGTCAAAGGAAAACAGGGTGGCAGGACGTTGGAGATTCAACGTCTTGTAGGGCGAGCCCTCCGTGCGGTGACCGACATGGGCCAGATGGGAGAACGGTCGATCTGGCTTGACTGCGACGTCATCCAGGCCGACGGAGGGACCAGAACGGCTTCTATTACAGGAGCATTCATCGCCCTGGCCGACGCGTTTACCGTCCTCAAGAAGAGGGGCCTGATTAAGAAACGCCCTTTGACGGACTACCTTGCTGCCATTAGTGTAGGAAAAGTGGGGGGCGAAATCCTGGTTGACCTAGCCTATACAGAAGACTCAATGGCCGATGTCGACATGAATGTGGTCATGACCGGACAAGGGCGTTATGTCGAAGTCCAGGGCACTGCGGAACGGACGCCGTTTGCTAAACAGGAAATGGATGAGTTTATGGCGTTGGGATGGAGCGGGATTCAGACCCTCACCGCGCTGCAGAAGGATTTGATCGGGGAATTGGAGTAAAGAAGAGACGATGATTCGTGAGTTGGTGCTCGCAACTCGAAATCGCAATAAAGTAATAGAACTCGTTGCGCTCTTAGGCGATCTGGGCATCACGATTCGTACACTCGATGAATTCCCGGATGCCCCGGACGTGGTCGAAGACGGGGATACCTGCGAGGCCAATGCAGTGAAGAAAGCGCGTGCCATTGCCGAATTCACGGGCTTGCCCGCTGTCGCAGACGATACGGGGCTGGAGGTGGATGCGCTTGGTGGGCGGCCCGGTGTCTATGCAGCCCGTTATGCCGGAGAAGGTGCGAGCTACGAAGACAACTGTCGAAAGTTGCTGCGGGAATTGTTGGGCGTCCCTCGTGAACAGCGAACCGCTCGCTTTCTGACCGTCGCCGCGATCGCACTCCCTTCAGATGGAATACGGGTGGCACGAGGAACGTTGGATGGAGTGATTGCAGAAGAAGCCAGTGGGACGTTAGGATTCGGGTATGATCCTGTGTTTTTTATTCCAGAATTAGGGAAGACCTTGGCTCAGTTGTCGGCGGATCAAAAAAACACGATCAGCCATCGTGCCAAAGCGTTCACCCAGGCCAAAGGCTTGTTGCGAGAGATGGAATTCGAGATATTCGAGTCGGGGCGTAGCGCAGCCCGGTAGCGCGCCTGCTTTGGGATCACAGAGATGGGGATTGCTTAAGTCGTTGATGACCTGAGCAATCCCCTTGTCATTAGTGCAATTCCCTCATTTGGCTGTTCACTTCTTCTCGGCTCTCCTTGTCGCTAATCCAATCAGATTGGCGCTATTCCTAACACCCTATTAACACCTGGTAGCTAAACAGCGTCGTGGCCGTAGTGCTCCCAACTTCGCCTAATTCTTCGAAACAGAGAGTGAAGGGGTACCTCCCTGGGGGCCACCATTGGGAAGGGGTGTCAGTTGTGGGGCGGTTGCCAGTCAGGTAAAGGGAGATACATTGCTCAGAGAAAAAAGCTTCCAAAAAATTGGGGAATTTCAAAAAGGCTGGGGTATGGCACTTGTTAATGATCTCCCGAGGGGCGGCCCCCCCTGCATTCATAAATCACCCAATCAACTCAAATCACCGAAGCCTCAATAGGCATCCGCATTCATGGGACCACGGACACACCAGACAACGTCGGGACAAAAGACAGGTCGGCTCTCCACCGAAGGGCTGCCATGGTTGGCAGCTCTTCAAGGTCACATGGTCTTGCTGTCGTCCCTTTACAATAAGTTCTCAGGGGTATTGCAGAAAGTATGGTTTCAAATTTTCAACAAACTACCCAGTAATGATATGGGAGAGCACACCCTTTCATTGCTGCCTCCGCGACGCCTTCCGCGAATTCTTCTTCTACGGGTTCAAAGGTCGTGAACCCGCTGATGATACCACCCCGCGCAAATGTCCTTTCGAAATCGAATCCACCGACCTTGGTTCTCTCAGGTAATGCCAATACTGAGACATGAGCGTCGATATGTATTTGTCCAAGACCCACGAGCATAAAACGCGCGAACCTGTTACCCTTCTCATACTGTGTTAGAAGAACCTCAAGCTCATAGTTATGCTTGGGACCTGACACAGCGTTGTTCATCTTTTTCGCATCTATTATCTGCTTAATCGATTGAGCCAACCGTTGTTTCTCATAGTCTACTACGCTAACGCCTTGAACAGCTTCGACCATCACTGTGATAGTGTCATTCGCGCCTATCTGATGTTGCTTTGGCAGGGCTTGCGTAAATGTCACTCGACGCCCAGGCGTTTCGCAGCCACCAAGAAACAATGCGAGTAATACCGCGACAAGAGTCAAAAACGTGGATACTTTGGTTGGAAGTTGTATTCTCCGCATGGTTTCCTCCTTTTGGTGAGGGAATTAGGGTCAGAGTCGCAGATTCTAACTTCAATTAATTAAAGACGCGGAGAAATAGCTGTCAGTGCCTCTTTCAACTAGCCAACCAAAACGTTTTTCATTTTCCCCTATGGTCCTCTCGATTTCCTGACCAATCTGATTTGTTTTTGAACCGCCCGAAGGATATGCGTATCTTTTATTTAACCCCCCTACATTCGGGTCGCACTGAAGTGATAAAAACCACTCCAGGAGCCGCTAGGACCACACCCCTTCCCTGACTTTGATCATTCAGGTTCCGCTCCGGTCTACTCAAGGGCTAAAAGCCCGCAACCACTCCGACTTGAATGACGTTGATCGGTCCCGACAAGTTCCCAACTCCGGGTGAGAAACTATCGAGACTCCCAAAGTTGACCAGATGAATCTTGTCCTCAAGACGAAGTCGCCATTCCCATCCTGATTCAGTATGAAAAGCGACCCAGTCTACCCCCAGTGAGACATGCCCTCCAATCACCGACCTATGCAGTCAGCGTTTGGTTTCAAAACAAGGGCCGAAGTTCGTACAGGCTGGTCGTGGGATTTCATCCGATTCCTCGAGATCGAATTGATAATAGCCGCCTCCGGCGCCTAGGAAATACTTGAATCGTCCCTCCCCCATCATGAACTTGATGCTGGGACCCGCATACCAGATCCTCGCATCGAGCTCACCTTTGCGCGGCTGTCCCGTCGAAGGTGTATTTTCAGACTCTTTGTTCTCAAAGAGGAAGGCTCCGAACTCTGCCCCGAGATAGAGGTTGCCGCGCTCCCACTGCACGATGCGCTGGTGATACGCGGCTTCGATCACCAACCCTCCGGAGGAGATGTGCCCCGGCCGGGTGACCGTCGACGTCGTTCCGAATTCTTTATTGCCAAGGCTTTCCCACGAGGCCCCTCCCAAGCCTAACGCCAAGAGGTTCTTCGTAGGTTCTTTGTATGATCGTGCTGGTAATGGCATCGGCTTGGCTGAATCGGCTGCGGCTCCCTCCAGAGCCGGCGCTTCACGGGGACCCTGAGCCATCGCATGGGGACTTGGAAAGAGAACCACAGCGATTCCCAAGGCGAACCACACGAGCGACAAAATGGAAACTTTCTCTCGATTACAAGCACCGCTCACGATCGCCTTCTCAGACTGCTCGTTCTCGTTGCTTCGCCAACGGTTGCGCATGAGGCACCTCCCTCAGAGCACTCAGCACACGTTCATTGTGTCGCATCAGCAAGGAACGCGCCGATGACGGCGAGGCGGGAGCGGTCTCGTCGAAGCGCATGATATGAGAGTCTTTTCTCGATTGGCCGGATAGGAAGGGAACCCGGGTGGCGGGATCATCCAAGCCCGGACTATGAACTGCGGTTCATAGGACCTGATCGGTCGTTCTCAATCGACACGAGTCGATGCTGTGTAGAAACAGGATCATCGATATCTGGCGGGGCCACGATGTGTGCAGAAGTTGGATCGACGCTGAAACTGAAGTGATTGAAAACGGTTGGTTGGCGGGGCTCGATTAGATCACGATTTGACCCCTCGTTGACTATCGCGTTGACGGCGTGAATTCCCGCGCTAGGAGCGACGGCAACACCCAACTATGCTCTTTCCTCTTCCGCCACTCCCACGGCGGACCTAATGGTCTAATTCGTATCGCACGGCACGCAGCAACTGCGGCATGCTAAAGGGCTTCTGGAAGGTCTGCCGGATCCCGAGGAGTTTCGCGACGTCCAAGACATTCTGTTCCCCTCCTGCGCCTGAAATGGCGATCACCTTGGCGTGGAGGAATTCACGGGTCAGTTCCAGGAGCATATCCAGCCCATTCATCACGGGCATGAGAATGTCTGTGATAACCAAATCCGTCGGCCTCTGGCGATACCGCTCAAGCCCCTGACGACCGTTGGCCGCCTCTGTGACCTCATACCCTGCCGCTTCAAGAACGGAGCGGAGGAGTGCGCGGACGGATTCTTCGTCATCGATGATCAGAATTGTCGCCATGACTCTCCCACAGGGATTCGCTCATGTATGGTGCGTAGGCATCGAGGGTGCACGGCCAGATTACATCAGGCCGTTCGCCTGATGAGGGACTCTGCTCCAAGATGGACTTCGTCATCCTGATAGTCCGGCTCACCAGTTGGGAGTGCCAAGACCTTCTCCTGTCGGGCCACTCGATGCTGCTCGATCGCAGAGTCGTGGACACGACCGCAATTCACACACCGCCAGCCTTTCATCCACATGAAGCCTTGGGTCCCCTCAAAGTCAAACAATTGGTCTTCCACCATCAAGCCCTGGCAGCGTATGCAGGTCATGATCGCCCTCCTTGGTGCAGGCCGTGGCTCATGGACGCAGGATAGCGCACGCCCTGACCAGCGACAGACCTAAAGGAAGTACCTCGGAAGTAGGAGGAGGAGGGATTGTCTCAGAGGGATTGCGATTCCACCTTCACTTCTTTTTTCGCCACTCCCACGGCGGCACATGAACGGGAGTGACCTTCCTCCGTTTGTTGCACCACGCGAACCTGCCCATCGCTGCAGGCGCTTGCCTTGACCGGATTATCCCCGCTCCAGAACTGGATTGAATTATAGCTGAGAGTCTCCTGGCGCGACTGTGCAAGGGTGTGCACTAACTGATGGGCACAGAATACAGAAGCACGTGTCAACGTGAATAGCGTGACGATGGCTCGAAATGCGGTCCATCACTAAATCTCATGGACTGACCACGGCAATGGAATTACAGGGTCCTTGAAGACTGCTGTGGCATCGTAGTTGCTCATAAGTATCACCATGTGTCGAGGGACCACCGACTACCCTCTAATCATGAGTCGAGTGAGATCAATCTCTCACGGCTCTTGAAGGACTGCAGATGGCGCTATCTCGGATGTGGCTACGATTCCGGAATTTTCAGCGTTGGAAGAAAGCAACCACCCCCATGCTGCTCAATGCTGACACGGGGGAGCTGATCCCATTCTCCATCTACACCGCGCCCCCGACAGGGAAGTGGATGCTTCGCCGTCCACTCACGCTGCCTGGAAGTACGCTCCCTCTCTTTCTCGAAACTCCGCTCATTCCTAGTGGCCTCGCTGGGCAGAAAAGTGCAGGGGCCTCCAACTCGCCACCCCATCAGGTCGGACCCCAGCACAATAGAGAAACCCCACTTCCTCACCCGCCCCCTCAGCAGTCCATTTAGCTTATTCCCTTCGGCAGCAGCCCTTTCCGGCACTCTCACAGCGGCACCGGCTTACCCTCACGGACAATTCCCCGCCACTCGAAATCCCGCCTCTTCCGCCTCTGCCGCGCTGTTAAACGCTACTCGATTATGAGGTGCAACCTGGCTGTAGTGTGGGCAGTCCTTGGACTCCCCACACCAAGGTACGGCTGGTAACGGCGATTTGAGGTCAACTGTGGTCTGAAACGGACACGCCAATGGACAGGTAGGGTTTGTAACTGGGAATGGCATATTCTTCATCTATCACGCAATGATACCGCCAATCGTTTGAGCAGGTTCAACGACTGGTGACTTGTCAGCCCGTTCCTACACAAAACTCGGGAAAGTCCTATGTCCGTAAACTCTCTGGAGAGTGTACCCTTCATCTATGCGTGTATATATTTATTTAACCGAGGAGGCTTCCCATGGCATCTATTCCTAAAATCATCGGGGTCGTGTCGTGTGGTGTCCTGCTGTGCCTGAGTCTGTCCAATGCCACGCAGGCAAGAGAGAGAATGACACCTGACCCATGTGCGGGTAGGAAAGGCGGTCAAGCGAATCTCGTGAAATGCGATGAAGAAACACGGCAGGGAATCGACACCATCAAGGGCGAAGTGTTGCGCGTTGAAGGCTCTACCTATGAGATCCAGCGGTTTAATGGTCAGGAAATGCTGTTGCATGCCGTCGCCACCTCCCAGACGACCGGCATCATTGGTCGAGGAGATCGTATTGAGGCGAAAGTGGACAATCAGAAACACGTGCTGTCGATTCGCGAGATCCGATAACACCACAGCGCACTACGTGAGACATGGGCCATTTCAACGCGGCTGTACATCGCCCGCCGCTTCCGCCTCTGCCGCGCTATTAAACGCAACTCTGTTTTGTGGTGCAACCTGGCTGTAATTGGGGCAGTCAGGCCGGTGGTAGATGTGGCTCTTGCGGTTACCGATGACAGGATAGGGAGAAGTTAAGGTAGAGGACGGAGAGTCTTTCTCGATAGCTCCCAAGAGTGGGGGACCACGAGTAGACGCACTTCCCTCAGTTTCAGCGCCCAACGGCACGAGGTCTGACAGGTCGAATGACTGCCCTCGCCGCGCTTTGCGATAGACCCACGGTGGGATCGGTGTTGGATCGACCCAAAGCCCTTTCTTGGCCTCTCGCGCTTCGTGCTCTAGCCCTTCCTGCACCATGCACCGTGGCGCGTGACGCGCGAGACGCGGACAGATTGGACTCCCACCTTGTCTCACCCGTCCCGCCAGTCTCGCCTGGCTGTCCTGCGGGATGGCCTTTTAGTCCATAGATGTGTGGGCCTTTGAATGTCAGGGGGTGATCTTTAGGGAGCTGTCTCCTACGGCTTCGAAGGGGTTGTGGTTTTCCGCTCTGGGCTGTCTTGCGTGGCGGTCTGGCTGTCGAATTGTTTTTGAACGGATTCCAGTTGCTTCCTGAGTGCTTCCACCTCCTGAGCCAGGGCCTCTGTGGTAGGAGACGGGGCTTCGGATGCACTGGCTCCTGCTAGAGGCTCGCGAACCGGCGCGGCCACGCTTTCCATCCGAGGCGCAGGTTGCTCAGTGGTGGCTACTGGTGGCGACGCCTTTTGCAGCAGCTGATAATCGACGGCGAGAAACCTGTCGGTAAATTTGTCCCTTTTCGGCGGATCAAAGCTATCGGACCGTTTGGCGGACTTCGGGGTGAACAGCAGGGTACGGTCCCGGAGGCCTGAATAATCGATGAGACGATTTCGGCCGAAGCTGTCTAACGTTTTCATGTTCTCTCGCATCTGGTTGTAGCGAAATTGAGAGAGTATCACGTACAGATGTCGGCCATAGGCGTAGAGGGAACCGGCGGTGGTTTCCGTGGTCGGTGATTGAAATCTATTAGAACCTTCGTGCGTAGTCACGACACGATACTCGACACACTGATCAGGTGCTGCCGCACGTAAGCCTTCCGCAAGCAGTGGAGCGAGGAACCGGATCTGATCTTCCGAGAAGACGGGGACGGAAGAGTAGAATGGTCCTGCGTCCATACTCATAAGGCCATTGACATGATTGTGTCCAAGATCCTGATCCTGAGTCTTCATGCCTTTCAATAGCAGGGCGAGAAGGGCTGGTTCTAGATCGATCGGATGATTGGCCTGAATCGACCGATCGGAAATCGTATGGAGGGACACCGTTCCGCGCGGATCGTCAAAGAGGATTTTGCCGGTCTGGGCGGTCGTACCACAGGCGGCGCCGACTAAACAGAGCAGGGCCAGGAGAAGCGAACGACTGTCAGACAGTTTCCCTGCCGGATGCTGTGGTGAGGGAGTCATAGGTGGGAATAAATCTAGCACAGAAGATAGGTCCTTGCTAAGAGCCTGTCCGACATTGACCTTTCTACTACGGCGAAGGAGGTGCGGCCAAATGGCGAGATTCTCAACGGCAAACTCCTGCCCCCTCGACCATCGCACTATGGCCGCAGGCACTTCGATGCGTTGCTCATTCGGCAACGTGACTTTAACGAGGCGTTTCCCCTGGTCGCATGGGCAGGTCACCAGAGAGTCGCCAGCCGAAACACGAAATTCCAACCGTGTCTTATCCTTGGAATGGGCCAGCGTTGTAGGTCACAGGGAAGCGACGGAAGGGACGAATCGAGAAGAGCATGGGGGCCTCGCAGGGAGGCGTATTGTAGGAGGGAACCGAAGGACGGCGCAAGGGCCGGGCGAAGAACGGTGGACTATGGGAACAACGTCACCAAGATGCCGATAGCTAGGACTCCACCGAAGACTAGAATTGCATCAACTAGTGAGCGCATATTCGCCTCCTTTAAGAAGAGGAATTACGCTTCGATTAGCCACCAAGGAATGACTGCAGGTATAACGCATTTCATATGAAAGGATACCATCGAGATTGTGTTCGTCAAGCTAGAATATCCCCTAGATTCATGCCTCACCGTTGAGGATCCCACCAGAGAGACGATACA
This sequence comes from Nitrospiraceae bacterium, assembly GCA_036004925.1. GTDB lineage: Bacteria > Nitrospirota > Nitrospiria > Nitrospirales > Nitrospiraceae > Palsa-1315. Next base: position 176,624 of record DASYRC010000021.1, read on the forward strand.
ATTTCTTCCCTATGGCGCTCTCACTCTCTCCTCTGATCCGGTTCGGCACTTCCACATGGACGTATGAAGGCTGGCAAGGCCAAGTCTACAATTGCCAGTATTCCAAGAAGACGTTTACTCATGAGTGCTTGGGGGAGTATTGCGAGTATCAGTACCAGGGCGAGCCGCTGTTCAGGACGGTGGGGAACGACTCGACGTTCTACAGACCTCCCACCGCAAACCAGCTCCGGCACTATCTCAGCCAGATCCCCGAAGACTTTCAGATGTGCTTCAAGGTATGGGAGGAGATCACGATTCCGACCTATGCCAGGCAGGCCCGATATGGATCCAGGGTCGGTCAGCCGAATCCCAGGTTCCTCGACGCTAAGCTGTTTAATGAGCTGGTGCTCACGCCGTATCGTGAGGCGAAGTTCGAACCCCACACCGGCCCGTTCCTGTTCGAGTTTCAACGGCATGGGATGTCAGTAGACGAATTCTGTTCACGGCTCGATCAGTTCTTCCTGCGACTCCCGCGTGATTTTCGTTACGCGGTTGAGGTTCGTAACCCCCCCTCCTCGATTTTAACTATGTCCAGGTGCTGTCGCGACACGGCGTGGCGCACATCTACAACGACTGGTCCTATATGCCACCGCTGGCTGAACAGCACACGCGTATGGGGAACTTCACCGCACCGTTCACGGTGATGAGACTGCTGACACCGCTGAAGATGTCGTATGAAGCCGCGAAG
>DASYRC010000022.1:0-181650 GCA_036004925.1 Nitrospiraceae bacterium
CGTCATGAATAATGTGGGCTGGAGTGACGAGAGACTTCATGACTGACCAAGAGCTCAATCGGGCAGTCCAATATGTCACAGCCAGCACGTCCTATGGGCGCGACATGGTGGCCGATATTCTCAAGACAGGGCTGAGTGAAATGACTTCGCTGGCCATGCAGTCGTCGGAGCGGTTCGAGCGGGGGGTACTGTTGGAGTATGTCTGCCAATGGACCATCAAACGTACGGGCCAACCGGAACCGTTGGTCAGGGAGATCCTTGGCTGCGCGAGCCGCTGGCTCGATGAAGTGTACGAGGAAGTCGCCAAACGCCAGCCGGAGGCCCGTGGTCTCTCATCCGATGATGACGACGAAGGGGCAGAGCCAGTGTGAACCATGCCACCGAGAGCGCTGCTCCCAGGCTCACGCGGGACGAGCCGTGAGTCCGGCTTGATTCAGAACCCTGGCACGGCGACACCAGAGAGTGGGCGAGAGGAAGAGGCGTTTCGACAGATGTTGTGTAGGAAGTGAAGCGTGAGGCGCATCAGTAACGTGACAATTATAAGGCAGGCAGCGAGCCTTTGAGTAGTTCAAAGTTCTTCGTTACCATCGCGTCGCCGTTTTTCGTGGACACATCGATGCCGGTGGCGCAGACGGTTCGGCATTCATCGAGCCGTCCCAGTTTGTGCAGTGACTGGGCCAGGGCATAGTAGGCGGCTGAGTAGGTGGGTTTCACTGCAACGCATTGTTGAAGGGCTTTGGCCGCTTCTGCGAAGTTTCCATCTTCCATGTAGGCCTTCCCGAGACCAAACCACGCCACCTCGTCGTTCGGATCAATCGTCAGGACTTTTTTGAGCGGTTCAATGCGGGGATTCGGCATTCCTCTCTCCTCGTCGCAGACATGCTTTCACGACCGTAGCATGCGTTTCCGCTCGTTGTCTATGCTGTTTCCTGCATGTTACGATTCGACAGGACGCTGAAAAAGCCTGCCGGCTTTGTTCTCGCGTCGCTGGACAGCCGTTTTGGCATCATAATGCTGGGCAAGTGAGATAGAGCATGTATGGGTAAGACAGGCTTTGTGTACCATCCGGCATATCTGGAGCATGACATGGGGGCAGGGCATCCTGAGTCGCCCAATCGGCTGCGCGCTATCATGCAGCAGCTGGAGGAGAGCGGTACGGCGGCTCGGCTGACCAGGATTGAACCGCGAGAGGCTGAGGACGAATGGATTACGCAGATCCATACGCCTTCGTATCTTGCGATGCTGAAAACACACGCACCGACGACTGGGCGGGTCTCGCTCGATCCCGACACATCAATGTCTCCAGGCTCATTGACCGCTGCCTATCTGGCAGCTGGCGGGGCATTGGCCGCTGTCGATGCGATCATGAGCCGGCAAGTGGACCATGCCTTCTGTGCGGTCAGACCGCCGGGGCATCATGCCGAAGCGGGGCAAGCGATGGGCTTCTGCCTCTTCAATAATGTTGCGATTGCCGCGCGCTATGTACAGAAGAAGCATGGCCTCAAGCGCGTGTTGATTGTCGATTGGGACGTGCACCATGGGAACGGCACGCAACATAGTTTTGAAGACGATCCCGCGGTGCTCTTCTTCAGCACGCATCAATACCCGCACTATCCAGGAACGGGTCGAGAATCGGAACGAGGACGAGGAGCAGGGGAAGGGTTCACGATAAATGTGCCGATGGAAGCGGGTGAGGGCGGTGAGGAGTATCGCGACATCTTTCAGAAATCGTTGGTGCCGACGGCCGATTCGTTCAAACCGGAATTCGTGATCGTCTCAGCCGGCTTCGACGCGCACAAAGACGATCCACTCGGGAACATGGGGCTGACGGAAGAGGGCTACGCGGACCTCACCGGCATCGTAGCCGGCATCGCCAAGCGCCATGCCGGCGGACGCATTCTTTCGTCGCTCGAAGGTGGGTATCATTTGACGGCCTTGGCCGCCTCAGTCGATCGCCACATTCAGGCGCTCTTAGCCGCATGAATACCTCTTTCAAAATTTTGGTCGGTTGTGTCCTGGCGGGTGTGCTCGTTTATCTCTATTACACCGAGATCAAACCGGTCGTGATTTTCGGGTTGCGGGCGGATTATGCCCATGCGATTCCGTTTCAAAAAATCCCGGAGGGTTTGACGAGCCTGAAGGCCGAATCCTGCGGGGAGTGCCATCGCGAGATCTACGACGAATGGAAGACGAGTATCCACGCCCATGCCTATGAGGATGCGTTCTTTCAAGCCTATTGGAAAAAGGACAAGAATATTTGGGTGTGCTTGAACTGTCACTCTCCACTGGAAAACCAACAACCGACATTGGTGAAAGAGATACCGCGAGGGAGGGTGGAGAAGGCGACTCAACAGCCCAATCCACAGTACGATCCCGAGTATCAGAAAGAGTCGGTGACCTGCGCTGCCTGTCATGTGCGGGATGGAGTCATCTACGGACCGTTCGAAGATTCGGCCGCGCCGCACCCGACCAAATTTGATCCGAATTTCAGGACGGCACAGCTCTGTTATCGCTGTCACAATGTTGTGTCCGGACCGTCCCAGTTCTATAACGTGGGACCTTGCGGGACTTACGCAGAATACGAAGGCAAGTACTTCATGCAGGAGCGGGGCTTCATTTGCCAGAGTTGCCACATGCCTGAAATCGATCGGCCGATCGCGGTGAATAGTCCGATCCGACGTGGACGCCAGCATCTCTGGCGCGGCGGGCACGATCCCGATATGGTAAAGCGGGCAGTGGGGGTGCAGGTGAGGGCAGATACCGTTTCGCCCAAACCGGGCGATCGAGTCGCATTTACGCTCACGTTGATCAACGCAGGAGCTGGCCATAAGATTCCGACTGGCGATCCTGATCGATACTTCACGGTAGAGTTTTCCGTGGAAGATCAGCAGGGGCGGATACTGGATCACCAAACATCGACGATGGGCCGCTGGATCATGTGGCAACCGGCCATCGTCGAGTTGTATGATAATCGCTTGTTGCCCTTGGCTAGCCGGGAATACCAGTTTGTGTACCAACTCCCGCCTCAGGCAGAGGGCATGAAAGTAAAGACCCGAGTGCAGTACCACATCCTGACCGATAAGCAACATGAGATGTTACAGACTCGATATGGGTTGACGGGGAACGATCCCTATAGATTCGTCGTATATGAGCGGGAATTTCCTCTGTCCGGTGCGCTTGCCGCGGTATTGAACGAGGGCAATCAGCTTTCAGCTGTCAGGCGTCAGCAAGACGGAGGAAGTTGCAAAGCAGAGCTCAAGGTCGACAGCTGAAGGCTCAGGACAAAAAACGCCATGACACACGGATTGCTTATTGATACCGAAACTCTTCAACAGAGCTTGGGGCAGCCGGACCTGGTGGTTGTCGACGTGCGTGGACGGGCAGCCTACGAATTCGGTGGCCATATTCCAGGTGCTGTGCATTCGACCTGGCATGAGTACAGCGACCCGCATGTCGTGCCGAAAGGATTGCTCGATCCTGATCGCGGACGCATGGAACAGAAGATCCGTGCCTTGGGCATCAGCCAGGACAGCAATGTGGTCATCTATTCCAATCCGTTCGACAACTGGGGAGACGAAGGCCGCATGTTCTGGATGTTGGAATATCTCGGACACAAGCGTCTGCGTATTCTCGACGGCGGGTGGGTCAAGTGGGTGCAGGAAAAACGGCCGTTCGAGCATGGGTGCGTGACGCCCAAGCTGGGGACCTTCACCGTCAAGCCGGTGGCCTCCGTGATCGCCGGGAAAGACGAACTGAAGCACCTCGTGAAGCAGCCGCATCCTGGCACCGTGATCGTCGATGCGCGCAGCCTCGAAGAATATCTTGGGAAAGAGATGTCGGGGATACCGCGACCCGGACACATTCCCTCCGCGATTCATCTGGCTTGGACTGGATTTCTTCAGGCGAACGCCACGGTGAAAGATCTGCACAAGATCACAGAAAGTCTCGCCGAGAAAGGTCTCACGAAGGATCACGAGGTTATCTGCTATTGCACCGGCGGCGTCCGTTCAGCCTGGCTGTATTTTGTCCTCAAACTCGCCGGATATCGGAAGGTCCGCAATTATCCGGGATCCTGGTGGGAGTGGAGTCGTGATTTTGCCTGTCCGGTGGAAAAAGACGCCAAGGGATTGCAGCAAATCCTGAACGTCGAGCCACAGGTAAGGCCTTCTTGACAGTGAAAAAATGGCTGTGTAAGGTAAAGCCTGTAGAAAATGCCGCGGATACCGTTCATCCGTCGAATGAACCTTAACCACTGAGGAGGAACCCATGCAAATGAGAATCCATCGCGGAGCACTGGTTGTGGCGGCAGTTGCCGCGCTTGTTGGTTTCCCGCTCTTCAGCGGGCTCGCCCTTGCCGCTGACAAGCATGCGGCTGAAGCCTTGGAACATGCCAAGGAAGCTGTGGCGCACGGCAAACAGGGGCATGCCGATGTCCTGGTGCAACATGCTGAAGAGGCACTCAAGCATGCTGGGGCAGCCGCGAAGAATCCGCATGTGGATGAAGGGATCAAGCATCTCAACGAAGCCGTAGCCCATGGCAAACAGGGGCATGCTGATGTAGCAACCAAACATGCCGAAGAGGCGGTCGCTCATTTGTCCGAAGTGAAGTAAACCTTTCGGTCAGAGTTTTTTCTTGAACGGGCAGGGCCTACCCTGCCCGATTTGTTCTGGGGCCAAGACGATCATGCGTGTCGGATTTTTTCAGTTCACCCCACGGTTCGGCGAGGTGTCGCACAATCTCGATAAGGTTGTGGAAACACTCGACCGGGCTGATGCTGAATTGATCGTCTTGCCCGAGTTGTGTGCATCCGGGTATCAGTTCCTGTCGCAGCAAGAAGCGATCACGCTGTCAGAGTCGGTGCCGAATGGACCAACCACACAACGGCTGATCGACCTTGCGAAGCGGCGCCGGATGGTGATTGTCGCCGGTCTCCCGGAGCGCGCTGGGCTTGCCTGCTATAACTCCGCCGTGGTTGTCGGCCCGTCGGGATTTATCGGGTGTTATCGCAAGACACATCTGTTCTTTGAGGAAACGCTGTTCTTTACGCCAGGCGACACGGGATTTCAGGTGTGGGATATCGGAACGGCCAAAATCGGCGTGATGATTTGTTTCGATTGGTACTATCCGGAGGCTGCTCGCACGTTGGCGCTCAAGGGGGCAGAGATCATTTGCCATCCCTCGAATCTCGTGTTACCCAATTGCCCGGACTCCATGCCGGTTCGGTGCCTGGAAAATCGTGTTTTTGCCGTGACCTGCAACCGCACAGGGAGCGAAGCACGAGGCGACAAAGATCAACTGACGTTTATCGGGAACAGCGAAGTCGTTGCTCCATGCGGGGCGATTCTGCATCGTGCGCCACGGGATCAGGAAGAACTCTGTATCGTCGAGATCGATCCTGCCGACGCACGGAACAAGGCCCTCACGCCGTACAACGATCTACTCCGCGATCGACGCGAATCTATCTATCGCTAGCAGGGTGTTGAAACAGGCTGCCAGCATCGTTCGCGCTACGCGTGAAGCCTGAGAACCGGCGGTTGCTCTGGTTTGTTTGGTTTGTCTCGTGTGTTTGGTTGAACTAGACTAACCAGATGAACTAGATCAACCCGTCCCGCCCGTCTGGCTTGGATATTCTACAGGGCCCGGTTCATCGTGCCGCTTGCGCGACACAGGCCAGCGCGGTAGGATTAACAACATGAAAGCTCCACTCGGGAAAGGCATCTTCCTCATCGCGGCACCGTCCTTGCGCGATCCGAACTTTCGGCAGACCGTCGTGTTGCTCTGCGAGCACGGGTCAGAAGGTGCGCTGGGTGTCGTCGTCAATCGCCCGACGGCGATGTCGGTCTCGGAGGCCTTACCTCAAATACCAATTCTCGAAGGCCAACAGCACGTCCTCTTTTCCGGAGGGCCTGTGCAAACAAACCAGGTCATGATGTTGTATCGATTGGATCAACTTCCCGAGAATTCTCATCATGTCTTCGATGGGATCTGTCTCGGCGGGGATACAGACCTCGTCGATCGTATTTTGACTACCAGTGAGGGGCGCGAGGCCTTTCGCGCCTATATCGGATATTCCGGATGGGGGCCAGGGCAGTTAGAGTCTGAATTGCAGACCGGATCCTGGTTTACCATTCCAGCAGATCCCAATGCCGTCTTCGACAAAGATCCCACACGTATCTGGCCGGACATCGTGAGCAAGCTGGGTGACGACTATCGCCACTATGCGGACATGCCGTTCGACCCCTCTTTGAACTGATCCCTGTCCGTCCACGCCTCTCTGCGTTGCCACCCTCGCTCCCGGAGTGTTACGCTTGCAGCGATGCCGATGCAGCAGACGGTTTCTTCCATCCAGAGTTCCCCGTTCATCCTCGCACTCGTGATCTTTGGTCTTGCCAGCATATTTTCAGCTTGCGGGGTTGCGTACACGATTGTGAAGTCGGAATCTAAGCTGGACCGGCTGGCCGTGCCGATGACGAAGGCTGAGGTGATTGACCAGATCGGTCGGCCGGACCGTGTGCTGCGTGACGATGGCCGTCTGTTGGTCTGGGAATACTCGCTCACGGCCCGCAAACAGTGGCTCTATGAGTTGGCCCTCTGCCCAATCTCGATCTGGGTCGGCGGCTGCATTTTCTATCCTTTCACCAACCTTGCCGCGGAACATCAACGCGAATATCCCCATCACATCGTGCTGGTGAACGACGAACTCTGTGCGTGGGGCACGCCCTCCGCCATTCTACAGCGGCGCCGCGCCTGTGCCTCGTCCGGCACTGCAGCCTTAGGATCCGGCGGAATGTTCGGACGTCCTGAGCCGGTCGTGACCGGTGTCGGCCCGATCAATCGCGACACGATCGATCGCTACCGTACGATGGCGGTGATGCCATTTGTCGATGCGGCAGCCGCCCAAGGGTCCGGCTCGCGTGTCGCTGGGATTGTGACGACCTTATTGTTGGATTTGGACGTCAATATGGTCGAGCGAGCCAAGCTCGACGAAGTGTTCAAGGAGCAGCTCGTCCGACTACAATACGCGGATGACGCCGACGTTTTGAGAATCGGGAAACTCGTTGGTGCGCAGGCCATTGTGGTGGGTGAAGTGCAGCAGTGGGAACGAACTGTGGGAGAGCAGGTCAGCCGCGTAGCGCTGGCTTTTCGGATGGTCGATGTCGAGAGCGGCGTAGTGTTATTCAACGGAGAAGGCCACAGTTCTGACGCCACGGCCGATGATCCTGAGGCCTTGGCCCGCGTCATCGCCCATCGCATTCTTGCTCGGTTCGGTTCGCAGACGGGTTTGCTCGGGTCCGGACGGATCGGCGTCAATTGGGAGTTACAGGAATTGGCGGGTGCTCGTTACTACCTCGTGAGGGAACTCCGGAGCGGTCTGCCTGCCGAGAAAGCGGGGCTCAAGGTAGGTGATGGAGTCGTCGCCTGTAACGGCATCGCTCTGGCGACAGTCACCTCCGATCACGAAGCCAAACGACTGTGCCAGGTCGAAGCGGGGCAGGTACTGAAACTCGAAATCAGGCGCGGCGGTTCTCCGTTGGAACTCAGCATCGTAGCGCAGCCGAGACCGGGGCTCTGAGACGATGGATGACACGCGCTATCTGAGAGGGCCCAAGCGAGGGCACTATATCCAGGCCGGTGAAACAAAAGTGTCAGGAACCATTGCTGTAAGCAGCTGGCATGAGTGCGCCTGCTAGGAATCGTCCGGTATGAGAGGCCATGACTTTTGCCACCTGCTCCGGTCTTCCCTCCGCCACAATCTGCCCGCCTGCGGATCCGCCTTCTGGTCCTAAGTCGATAATCCAATCCACTGACTTGATGACGTCGAGATTATGCTCCACCACCACCACGGTATTGCCGCTGTTCACCAGCTTCTGCAGGATTGCCAGGAGCTTCTTGATATCCTCGACGTGCAGGCCGGTGGTCGGCTCATCCATGATATAGAGCACATTCTTCGCGGATGAATCTTTGAGCTCGGCGGCGATTTTCAACCGCTGAGCTTCGCCACCTGAGAGGGTCGTTGCGGATTGGCCGAGTCGGAGATAGCCGAGCCCGATGGACGAGAGGAGGCGGAGTTTTTCCGTTAGCTTGGGCGAGCCGCTAAAAAACCCCAGCGCCTCTTCAACCGTCATCTGCAGCACCTCATGGATCGTCTTCCCGCGGTAGCGAATGGAGAGTACGTCCGGTTTGAATCGCCGCCCTTCGCAGGCTTCACAGATGGCATAGATATCTTCAAAGAAATACATCTCGAGTTTCTCAACGCCGCTCCCGTCGCATCGTTCACACCGGCCCCCGGTGGTATTGAAAGAGAAATGGCCTGCGGTGAGCCCGCGCCGGAGCGCATCGCGCTCAGAGGCGAAGAGAGAGCGAACTTCATCAAATGCTTTCAGGTAGGTGATCGGGTTCGAGCGAGGTGTTCGGCCGATCGGCTCCTGATCAATGAGCCTAATGCCGGTCAGATGCTCGATCCCTTTAATTGCGTGAAATTTGCCCATTGGCAGTGATTCAACACGAAAGGCACGGGCGATGGCTCGGTAGAGCGTGTCTTCGACTAACGTGCTCTTGCCCGACCCTGAAACGCCGGTGACGCAGACCAACATGCCAAGCGGAATTCTGACGAAGAGATCCTTGAGGTTATTCTCGCAAGCACCTGCTATGACAAGAATTTTTCCGTTTCCTTTCCGCCGAGACCTGGGCGTCGCAATCTCGTCTTCCCCACGTAGGTAGCGTGCCGTGATTGAACGACGGTCAGCAATGAATTCCTGTTTTGGTGCCGCGCAGATTACTTCGCCCCCTTTCTCTCCCGACAAAGGGCCCAGTTCGATGAGATAGTCAGCCGCCAGTATCATCTGGCGATCATGTTCGACGACGACGACCGTGTTGCCCTGGACTGCCAGTTCTTGCAGGATGCTGGCGAGCGTCGCTGTGTCACGCGGGTGGAGACCGATGGTCGGTTCGTCGAGGACGTAGAGCGTGCCGACTAATCGTGCACCGAGTTGATTGGCCAAGGCTGCGCGTTGGGCCTCTCCTCCCGAGAGTGTGCGGGTCTGACGTGAGAGCGTGAGATAGTTGAGGCCCACGCGTAGGAGAAAGCCAAGCTTGGCCGTCAGTTGTCTGAGAATGTCGCGGGCGACCTGGTCTTCATAAGGAGAGAGGGTGAGGGATGTGATCCAAGCGGCAGCCTCTTCGATCGTAAGCGCAGAAACCTCATGAATATCTTTGCCTGCGATTTTCACGTAGCGGGCGTCAGGTCGGAGACGAGACCCCTCACAGGCTGGGCAGGGGACAGGCGTCCGGTAGCGGCTGAGCATGACGCGCACATGCAACTTGTAGCGTTTCCCTTCCAAGTATTCGAAGAACTGTTGCACCCCCTCCATCTTGCCTTCTCCCTGCCAGAGCATCTGCTGGATATTCTGTGGCAGATCCTTGTAGGGGATGGTGAGGTCGACTCCACGCCGCTTCATGGAGAGCAACATTTGCTTCTGCCACCAATCGCCGCTAGGTTTGCTCCAGGGTTCGATTGCGCCTTGGGCCAGCGACTTGCTGTGGTCGGGAATGACGAGGTCGGGATCGTAACGAAGAATATTGCCGAACCCTTTGCACTCCGGACAGGCGCCGAGTGGATGGTTGAAGGAAAAGAGGACAGGCCGAATCGGGTCGAATGTTCGCCCACATTGTTGGCAGCGAAAGTCCGTACTGTAGGTTCGGATTCCCTGGTCGATGACCTCCACGCGGCACAGGCCCTCGCCCTCGCGAAACGCGGTTTCGATCGCTTCGACGAGCCGGGATTGGTTGTCTTCCCGGATCACCAGCCGATCGAGTATCACATGAAGATGGTCCGGCCTGGTTTTAGGAAGGGTGTGAGCCTCATGGAGATCGAGGATTTCCTCGCCGCACCGGACCCTAGTGAACCCGCGCAGCAACAGCGATTGGAGAAAGGCCTGGTCCTGCTTCGGCGCTGGTGCTGTGACGGGGAAAAGGATCATCGCTCGTGCGTCGCCGCAATGGCTCAGGAGGTCGTCGGAGACGCTGCCAGGGTGAAAGCTGCGCGCCTCAATGGCGCAATCGGGGCAGACCGGATGGCCCACTTTGGCGAACAGAAGTCGCAAGTGGTCGGCAATCTCGGTCGTGGTCCCGACCGTCGAGCGGGCGGTGCGGATGGGGTTCTTCTGCTCGATCGCAATGGCGGGGCGGACGTTGATCAGCCGGTCGACATCAGGCCGATTCACTTTGTCGAGAAACATGCGGGCATAGGTGGAGAGCGATTCCACATAGCGCCATTGGCCTTCAGCGAACAGCGTGTCGAACGCGAGCGAGGATTTCCCCGATCCTGATACGCCGGTGATGGCTGTGACCTGATTGTGCGGGATACGGAGCGAGATGTTCTTGAGATTGTTTTGCCTTGCTCCTTCGACGATCAGGCTTGCAGACTGGCTCTGAAGTAGGGGGGTGGGTTTCACGGCGCGCGCTCCAAGCGAGACAACCACTTGATCGTAGCGCGGACCAATCTTGAATATCTACTCCGGCGTCCGATCCTTTCCCAGCAGGGTGGCTGTCGTTCAGTTTTCTGGCTGGATGTTGAAAATGTCCGCCGATTGCGTTCTTTCGGCGCTCCCAGGAACCGTGAACCGTGAAACGAGGGTCAGCAGGGAGCTGCGGCCTCGGTTGGGACAAGGCGCGTCCCAGGGCAAAAGAGTCTGTCTTGGCAGACTCAGGGCGGGAGGGTGAAATAACCGCCGGGGTCGGGAGGGTGAGAAGTCAGGCCTTTTTGAACACCCTGCTCGAGATCGGGAAATTTGGCGAAAGGCTTGGCGATTCCTTCCGATAGTGAGAGGATGGGGCGTTCAGCGGGAGGGGAGTATGATTTTATCGACAACACCGAGTATCGACGGAAAGAAAGCGGTCAAGTATTTGGGTTTGGTCTCCGGGGATGCCATCCTCGGCGCGAACATCTTTCGGGATTTTTTCGCGTCGATTCGCGATATCGTGGGCGGCCGATCGGCGGCGTATGAAACCGAGCTGCGCAAGGCCAAAGACATTGCGCTTGGCGAAATGCGGGAGCAGGCCAGGAATCTGGGAGCCAATGCTATTGTCGGCATCGATATCGACTATGAAACGATCGGCGCCAGCAGCAGCATGTTGATGGTCAGCGTCACTGGCACAGCGGTGGTTGTGGAGCCATCGTAGGATCATGCAGCGGCTGCCTCCGGCAGAGTATCTCGGGCTGGGTCGCCAGTTGGCCCGCTTGCTGGGCTCCTGCCTTGAAGGAGCGTCGGGCGACATGTTGCGCGAGCTGGCCCGAGCCTACGATCCTTCCGCGAACGAAGCACGTATCAGCGCCGAGGTGTTCCTCCTTCACAAATATCTGATCATGCAATCTTGTGTCGGCGTGTTCCCTGAATCGGAGGTCGACTACATCGTCGGGGGATTGTTTGCGGCGCTCAACGAACGGGCCAGCGGGCTGGAGTTCAGCCCCAAGCGGCAAAAGGCGATGGAGCACATGTGGCAGCTGCGGGCTGCGCAGTTCGACCAGCCCTTCTCGCAGGATCGAGTCCAATTTCTTAATGAAGGATCAGGTCCCATCCACTGGAAACAGACTATCGTCCGGTTCTGTCAGAACGTGCGAGAGATCGAAAACCCTCCCAACATTTGGGTTGGGGCCGATGGCCCATCCCAGGCAGCGAGCCGCTCTGTCACCGCAGCCCTCGATCAAATGGTGTTGGCTCTCGGCGAAATGAATCGGCTCCATTTCAGCGGATCGGCCTGAGCATTTGGTAATGAGACGACTGTGCGAGCTCCAATCAAAGATCTACCTCAAGACCATCTTCACCAGCCCCACGAAGCCCAGATACAGCACGAGTGAGCCGATCATGGCGGGCCAGAAACCGAATCGTGGGACACCCGCTATCATGGAGACGACGTAGACCATCCAGGGAGGGACGAACCACAGCAAGTGCTTCGCGTAGCTGACGATCGCGTCGTTGCCCCCGTTCAGATAGATCAGGATGAACGTGGCGCCGGTAATGGCGGGAAAGGTGCTGGCAAAGGCGGCGAGGAACGATTTGCCTTGTGACCCGAGGTAGGTGGAGAGACTCACGATGGTTCCCCCCAATAGAAAGTATACGGCATACTTCACAAAATCGTTCACGTTGCGTCCTCCTCAGGTTCCTCGAAACGCTTCCATCGCTTCCCGCTTCAACGCCTCGCCCTGCCCGGTATACCGTGGCGAGAAATGAAAGACAACCAAGTCGCGCACCTGGGCTCGGCGTGCCATGAGGCCGGCCTGTCTGGCTGTCAGATGATACCGGTTACGGGCTTTCTCGGCATCAACGTCCAGGTAGGGCGATTCGCAGTAGAGCGCGTCTGCGTTGTGAGCGAGGGAAATGATTTTCGCTTCATTTTCTTCATCGAATCGAGCATCGACGACGTAGACGATCTTTTGACCGCGTGAGATGGTGCAGAATAGTTTTTTGATCTCGCCCAAAATAAGCTCGCGCTCCTCGCGGTGGTGCTTATCATAGAGTGTGGCTGTGAAGCGGAATTCATCCGGTTGACCCTGCCAGATATACTGTTTCACGTCTTTGAGCCAGGAACCGACCGGCAGATCCGCTTCGTGGAGCTTCTGCTTGTTCACATTGATGTGGAACGGTTCCTCCAGGGAATAGGCAAACGAGGGAACGCGATGGTTCAATGAGACCGCGCTCACGGTGAACATGGGATCGTTGAGGACTGTGAATTGGCCTGTGGCTGGTTCCGGCACGAGAGGGCGAATCGGTTGTTCAACCTGGCGGAACCCGTCGGTTGCGCGGAAAAGTGCCCGCCGGATTTCCTGGGGGTGAAACTCCTGGACGTCAAGGGCCAGTGGATAGCCATCGACCAGATTCCACGTGTAGCCCTGCAATTTGCCCTGCACATTGTTGATTAATCCAGGGGGGCCTGATAGTCGGACGGTCTTGCCTCGTCCCAAGGCCACTCGCAGGACTGCATCGAACCCGATGAAGTGGTCCAAGTGCGTGTGGGAAATGAATATGTCGTTGGCACGCAGGAGCCTCGTCGGTCCCAGCCTGTCATTGTGGCCTAAGTCAAACAGCAGAGCCCGCTTCGACCAACGGACCTCCACATAGACTCCAGGGTCACCGAAGACATCGTTGACGAGGTAACTGGAGAAGGAGGGATTCATTGAAATTGACCCATTGGGTCATTGGATCATTGAGTTATTTCAATAAATCAATCGCCACTGAAAAAATGAAACAATTCTTATCCGATCGCCGTTCTCACGGCGCTATACATCACAATGACTTCGACCGCATGCGCGCAGATCGTGATGTAGAGATTACGTGTACGCAGATAGATGACTCCCCAAATGAGACCGTCCCATAGGGCGATCCAATGAAGGTGATGGAAAGTATTCACCATGAAGGGGTCGAAAGCAAATATCAGTGCGCAGGTGATGATGGCAATAGGCGAGAGGCGTCGGCCCAAGCCGGACCTCCATAGCCCCGATTCAAGTGCGGCCAGCCGCCCCAGGAGAAATCCGCGAAAATTCAGTTCTACGAAGAGAGCGATGCCGCAGATGAACCAGGGGATCATGACCAGGAGGGGGAGTCGGCCATGCGGCGTGGTTTTGAGGAAACTGATGTCATAGCCTAGATGCGGATAGACCAAGAGAATCCCGAACGAATTCAGGCAGCCGAGAAGCAGGCCTGTCAGCAGTCCCCAGCGCAGGCCATCCCGTACGTTCCCTTTCTCCAGCCCAAGACGGGATATGATATCGCGGTTGTGCGCAGCCCAAAATCCTAAGGTGAGGTAGGCAAGGATTTGGGGTGTGAACAGAATCAGCGGCTGTTCTTGGAACGAGGCGGGAAGGGCGTAGAAGGCGAGCGTTGCGGCAATAGGGAGAAGCGCGAGGGCTGCTCCCCATTCTTCGGCCTGAGCCGGTGTCGCGTGCGGACCGGGCTCAGGCGCCATCATGGAAGTTGTCAATTCAGTTGGAGATTATAACGGTCGAGTGTGGTGGCTTTGTTCCGCGCGAGGTTGGAAAGCGATTTGTTGTAGTCGACCGTGGCGCGCAACTCGTTCCCTTGGGCCGTCGCGAGATCTCGTTGGAAGTCGAGCACAAAGCGTGTGGTGCTGAGTCCCACTTTCAGGCGCTCTTGCTCCGCCTGCAACTGCTTTTCTGCCATGATTCTGGCCGATCTGGTGGTCTCAATCCGCTTGAAATCTGTCTGAACGCGCCGGACCGCTTCGCGGACTCCCACAATGATCTGCTGTCGCACACTCACGAGCGACGCTTCGGCGTTCTTGGCCTCCAACTGTCGCTTGCTGTAGGTGCTCCAGGCTGACCGGTTGCCCAGTGGGTAACTTAAGATGAGGCCCGCGCCATAGTTATAGTAATCGCCGCTGAGGTTCCGGTTCACGGAGTCACCGTAGTCTTTCCCCAGTCCTGCAAGTCCCATCGTGCCTTGAAACGACAGAGTCGGGAGGAGTTGATTCTTGGCAAATTGTGTATTGAGATCGCTCGACTCCATGTTCTTCTTCGCTTGGACGATTTCCGGCCGCTGCTCGATGGCCGTGTCGATGGCTTCCTGCAGGCTGATGGGTTCGAGGGTCACCACCGGTTGGTCGAGCGGAGTCAAACGCAAGTCTTGACGCAGGTCCTCTTCCGCAGGATTGAGCAATCTGCGCAGCTGATCTTCCTGGTCTCGAATCGTCTTATCCGCAACCAGTACCTGCTCGACCCGCGACGCGACGGCCGCTTCGGCTTGCAAGACATCGACGATCGACATGATGCCGGCCTTCGCCTTTGCGCGGTTGCTGGCCAAGAGTTCCTGCGCCGCTTTCAAGGCCGCCTCTGCTACTTTCAGATTCTCATTGGCAAAGACGACTTCCCAATAAGTTTGTTCCACCGTTGCCAGGACGGTGAGCACACGATCGCGAAAGACATGTTCTTCCACGGTGGCATTATTCTGCGCGACGCGGATGAAGGTCTTGGTGACCTCGAGGCCGGCGTTTCGGAGGAGAGGTTGCGTGAGGGTGAGTGCGAGGCCACCGGTCCAGGACGGATTGAACAAAAAAGATCCAAAACTACTACATCCAGGGGTGTTAGGCGGTTGTCCAAAACACCCTTGAGCTCCGGATACATTAGTTCGCGCGGGGCTATAATTCAGGTCGAGGTTGCCGCCTGTCAGCAAATTCGTCGTGGCATCGAGTGTAACGGAGTGGTTCCGTTGATCAAAGATGCGAATATCATTGAGCACTCCCTGTGTTAAGCCGAATACAGGCCTGTTAAGCGGGGTCGCGGTTCGGTTGTACTGACCGTTGACGCTCAACGTCGGGTCGAACTTGGCTTGTTCAACAGTGATGTCTGCCAGACGGCTGTCTTTCGTCTGGCGGCTGATGTTGATGTCCAGGTTATGCTGCAGTGCGCGAATGGCCGCGTCGGCGAGAGAGATGGTTTCCCGTCGTTCCGCAGGCGGCGTCTTGTCGATCTCCAGCCCCCAACTGAGCCCAGGTGACAGGACCAGGCTGATCCAGACGGCATAGCCAACTGTGCGCAACCATCTATTTGTTCCGGTTCCGTGCTCCATAACCCCTCCCTTTGATCGACAAGGAATCTTACTCCATACTATAATGGCCATATGCGGACCTGTCATGGAC
This sequence comes from Nitrospiraceae bacterium, assembly GCA_036004925.1. Classification (GTDB taxonomy): domain Bacteria; phylum Nitrospirota; class Nitrospiria; order Nitrospirales; family Nitrospiraceae; genus Palsa-1315. The sequence continues at coordinate 15,653 of DASYRC010000022.1, forward strand.
TAAGTGCAATGAGATTTCAGCGCCATCGGGTTAAGCAAACTATTCTGACGGTCTCGGTGCTAGCCCTGCTCCTGTTCACGCTTTTGTCGTGGGACTCGCGAGTGTGGAGCCAATCGATCTCCAGTGTTCGTTCATTCGATGGAGGGGTCGCGCCACTGTTCACACTGCCGGGCCCAGGGAGCCTCTATATCGACAATCAGGGCACGCAGGGGTTTCTGTACAACCCCGGGAACAATTTTCAATCGTTTAGCTTTCTGAATCCCACGACCGGCCAAGCATGGAGCGGGGCTGTGATGACGCTCGGGCCTCAACTATCGATCGGACTCATCCAGGGTGCCAACCAGAGCGGTTCACCGCTCGTACTTCCCGGTCCTCCCCGCCAAGTCGCGCCTTTGCCATCGATCCAATCCACTATTCTCGATGAAATCCCCTAAAACAGGATGCTGAAAAAGTCCGCCGGAGCCTTTCTCGCGTCGTTCAGACCCTCAAGGTAGTCCAGAGGGTACTCTTCGGCCCTTCACTCACTGCGGCCGTGCTGATCAGCTTTTTTGAGCATCCTGCGGGGCATTCCCTCGTAATCCCTGACCTGTTGGTTGTCGAACCCCAAATCACTCGCGATAGTTTTTCAGCATCACGCTAGGGAGCATTTGCCAGATGCAAGGCGAGGGCGAGGACATACCGGGCCACGGTTTGCAGAATCTCCGGATTGATCGTGTCGGCGGTATCGGTGGGCTGATGAAAGTGTGAGTGGACGCCGCCGCTCACAATCGTGATGGTCGGGACACCCGCCTCTTTAAATGGCACGTGATCGCCACCGGGGAAAAATCCGTACAGGTCGAGCTTATCGGTGAGCCCTGCTGTCTGTCCCGCCTCCAATGCGACGTTCTTCTCCAAACCTGTCATGCCGACCGTGAGCCGTCCGTTTCCAACCCCGGCGTGATCGATGTTGATCATGGTTCTAGTCAAGGCGAGCGGCACTACTGGGCGCTCTACGTATAACCGAGACCCAACCAGACCCTGTTCTTCGCCGCTGAAGGAGATGAAGAGGATGGTTCGTGCAGGATGCGCGCCGGCCTTGGTCAGAACGCGAGCAACTTCCAACATGACGGCAGTCCCCGATGCGTTATCATCGGCTCCTGGAAACAAGAGTCCTGCTTGGCGGCCGAAGTGATCTCGATGCGCCCCGATTACGATGGCTTCGTGCGTCAACTGCGCGTCTGTGCCTGGAAGCAGAGCGATTACGTTAATCAGGGGGCTCTGCTCTTGCTGAGACCCCCATTCGAGCGCCCCGAAGTACTCCGTTAGGAATGATCGAGACTCGGAGGTTTGATTGAGCTGCTCTTGTAAGCTTCGGAGGCGATCTTGGTTGCGATGGTCGGCTCCGGCTATGATTTGCACCGCTCGCGAGCTGCTGATCCATGCGCCGGGAAGGTTGTCGGATGCTGGAGAAAGTCCGTAGAAGGCGCTGGGTTGTCCCGTCACGCCTCGCCGCATTTCGTAGGGACTGAGGACGGTTCCAGTTGCGGTCAGATATCCCACTGCCCCTTTCTGGCGAGCGATCCTGACTTTGTCCGCGTGGGTAATTGTTCCTTTAAAGTGGTCCGGTTTTCCTCTTAGGAACAGCACGATGCAATTGTTCGCGTCAATTCCGGCATAGTCATTCATGTCCGCAACTGCATCGACAATCCCATAGCCGACGAACACGATCGGAGCACTGACATGCGCAGCTGCTGAATCGAGCACCGGGAGAAAATCCATTCCAAGGCGCTGATTGTCTGGAATCTTGGCCGTAGTGATTTGTAGCGTTGGTTCTGGGGCAATGATGACAGTTTGGAGTAGCTTCGACATGAAGCCCGTTGGCACATCGCCCTTGCCGCCGGGCGGAACATTCAATCGATCAAGGGGAACAAAGGCAAGGCCGATTCTAGACGCGCGAAATTGATCGCCTACCCAATTGGCTGAGCGCAAATCATCTTCTGATCCGGCTCGCCTTCCACTGAAGGCCGGGCCACTTAACGTTTGCACGTCGGCGAGCATGCGTTCACTTGACAGGCTGTCGAGCGCTCGAGGCCATGCCCGTTGGTCTTCTTCCGATTGCGCGAAACCCTCGGCCACTGGCGAGAGCAGAGCGAGGATGATTCCCAGGAGAGTGACCACAACGAAGGAGGGAGAGCAGCTGCGCGTCGAACTGTTCATAAAGTGAGCCTTTCGAGATAGCGCAGAACTATAGCATAGTCTGACAGGTTCGTTGCAGAGCGGCTGCGGGCCAGGTACTATGACAGATTGCGAGGATGAAGAGGCGATGACAGATCCAACCACACAAGCGGAACGTTTCCCGAACCGGCTCATCACAGAAGCCAGCTCCTATCTTCTCCAGCATGCGAAGAATCCAGTGGAGTGGTATCCCTGGGGCGAGGAAGCCTTGTCGCGGGCAAAAGCAGAGGACAAGCCGATTCTGTTGTCGATCGGCTACTCGGCTTGCCACTGGTGCCATGTCATGGCACATGAATGTTTCGAAAATGTCGAGATTGCCCGACTCATGAACCAGGACTTCATCAACGTGAAGGTCGATCGAGAAGAGCGCCCGGACTTGGACGACATCTACCAAAAGTCTGCACAGGTGTTTCTGGGACGGGGCGGCGGGTGGCCCCTGACGATGTTTCTGACACCTGACCAAGAACCGTTTTACGGGGGGACGTATTTCCCACCAGAGCCCCGCTACAACCTGCCGGGATTCCCCGATGTCTTGCGCGGTGTCGTCGAGGCCTATCGGAATCATCGAGACGATGTCCGCAAGAATGTGGAAAAGGTGAAAACCGGGTTGCTACGAGTAGGAACGCCTCAGCCGTCGGCCGATCCGTTGACGGATCGTATGCTCGATGAGGCGGCCAAGAACTTAGGGCAATTTTTCGACCCGGTCCACGGAGGATTCGGTGAGGGACCGAAATTTCCAGCGGTCCCTCCGCTCGGCCTTTTGCTTCGTCAGACGGCTCGGACGAAAGGCGTCTCTCATCAAGAACAGGTGCTCTTACAACTCAAAACCATGGCAGCCGGAGGGATTTACGATCATCTCGGCGGCGGATTCCACCGCTACTCGGTAGATGGCCAGTGGTTGATTCCCCACTTCGAGAAGATGCTCTACGACAATGCGCAGCTGGTGCGGATCTACCTCGACGGATGGCGTCTTACCAAAGAGTATCGGTTTCGTGAGGTCGTGGAAGAGACGTTGGAGTACGTTCGCCGTGAACTCACGCATCCGGACGGTGCGTTCTTTGCTGCGCAGGATGCCGACAGTGAGGGACATGAGGGAAGCTACTTCGTCTGGGAGCCGGGAGAGATTGCCGCGGTGCTGGGCGCCGAAATGGCTGAGGAGTTCTGCCGGCACTATGGGGTGACAGAGAGCGGCAATTTTGAAGGCAAGAACGTGTTGAATCGGCTCGGTGGGATTCAGCTCGCGCCCGACGCGCAAGAGGAAGTGGAGTCCTTGTTGCGACCTGCCAGGAGGAAATTGTTTGCAGCACGCGAGCAACGAATGAAACCGCAGCGGGATGACAACATTCTCACGAGCTGGAATGGGATGATGGTGTCCGCCTATCTCGATGCCTATCATGTGTTCGGGGTTCCCGCTTATCTGGCAGCGGCGGAACGGGCGCTCACATTCCTGGTGGACTATGCGGTTGAGAACGGGCGAGTCTATCATACGGTCAATGCGGGGAAGGGGCGCTTGAACGGCTATCTGGACGATGCAGCCTGTCTCGCTGCCGCGTTGCTGGACGCGTTTGAGGCAACGTCGCATCGGTGGTATCTGGATCAATCCCGCGAGGTGACGGACCATCTGCTGGAGCGATATTGGGATGAGGCGGCGGGTGGGTGTTTCTATACGAGCCGCGACCACGAAGCCCTTCTCCATCGCATGAAGTCCGGTACCGATAGTGCGATTCCATCCGGTAATGCCATTGTCGCCTTGGTCTTGTTGAGGCTTTTCTCTTTCACAAAAGAGCAGAGGTATTATGACCGGGCCGAGCACCTATTCCGGGTGTTCCGGAGCGTGATGGAGCACAATGCCTATGGCTCATCGGCTATGCTCTGTGCGCTGGATTGGTACCTGACGACGCCACAAGAGATTGTCGTGGTCGGGACTCGTGGCGATGCGATGACCGAGGCGTTGCTCTCAACAGTCCATCGACGCTATCTGCCGAATCGTGCGGTGCTGGTGATCGAAGCATCTCGTCGTGCCGGGGAACCTGACTTGGCGCTTGCCGCAGGGAAAACGAGTGTGAATGGGCAGCCAACGGCGTATGTCTGTCAACGTCAAACCTGTTTGCCTCCGGTGACGGAGAGCCACCAATTGGAACTGTTATTGTAGGGAGGGTGCCATGGGCGTAGGCGACTCAGGCAAAGGATTGTACGATCACCTCTACCGCCGATTCTTCGAGAATCGCGCGTCGCACCAGGGCTATGAGTTTCAGCATGCGCCCGGTGGGAGCGCTCCACCACCAACCGTCACGTTTCAGGATCGTCTTCGATGGTGGAGTTGGGGTCGGTGGCAACGGCGGAAGACCATCTTGGCGGCGCGCGACCGGTTCCAGCAAGACATTCTCGATATCAAAAAACGGCCACCGAAGTAAGAAGAGATTGAGAGAATAGATGTGAGAGAACGTATCAAATGCATGAAACCAAGGCGTATTGGCCGTATTGGCATGGTCTCCATCGCACTAGGAGTAGGCGTGATCGCCGGTGAGTGGAGTTTCTGTGTCGAGCGGTCTCAAGCTATTCAGACAGAGAGCCGGACGGAAAAAGAGGCCAACTTGAAAGGTCAGGCCCAAGGGGGGTTGTTTAATCGGTGGACCTTCGACCAGCAGAAGTCTGGCGAGGCTCCTGCCGGATTCTCAATGCTGGGGTTTGGCGAGGGGCCAGCTGCGGACTGGACGATCAAGGCGGATACCGATGCCCCTTCGGCGTCAAACATTCTTGCCGTGAATTCATCGTGCCATGCCGAAACCTGTTACCGTTTGATCGTTGCCGATGGGTTTCAGTATGAATATCCAGATGTGTCAGTCAGGATGCGATTTCCCGTCGACGCTGTGAGGGGAGTGGGTGGAGTGGTGTTTGGGGTGAATGATGCGGCGCACTTCTATGCGGCGGTGGTTGATCTTGTGACGAAGACACTGGAAGTGAGCCGGGTGGTGGACGGAAAGGAGACGAGACTAGGGCGGTCGTCGATTACGCCCAAGGCGGTTTCCTGGCATACGCTGCGAATCCAGCGGAATACCATTTTCAGCAAGGACTTTATCGAAACCTTCTTTGACGGGCAGCTTGTTGTGACGGTTGAAGATCAGTCGTTGGCGATGGGTCAAGTTGGACTCTTGGTTCGCGGACAAACAGCGCTAAATTTTGATAGTTTACACGCTATTCCACTTTTTTCTCAACGACCGCTTTCTGCCCCCGCTGCCTACTAGATTGACACAAGGCATCGCGCGTGATTGCATCATCGCTTGCATTTGATGGAGCTGAGGAGTAGAGTGCCGGGTGTGTATCATCGCGAAAGGCCTGGTGGTGATACCATAGAAAGTGACAAGGCCTAAGACAGATGTTGTTTTGGTTCTGCCCGGGAATTTGATCGGAAGCCAGCCTTGAGCCGCTATGGTGTTTGCGTCTTCGGCCCACTCCTTCCTCACTTTGTTCTCGAGTCCAAGACAACACATATTCTCAAAGGAGGAGCCCAATGGGTTCGAAGATCTATGTCGGGGGTTTGCCGTATTCCACAACTGAGCAGCAACTGAGCGATCTGTTTGCTGTTCATGGGGCGGTGACATCATCCCGGATTATCACAGATAAGTTCACCGGCCAGTCCCGCGGGTTTGGATTCGTGGAGATGTCCTCGGATTCAGAAGCGCAGGCGGCGATCACCGCGTTGAATGGCACTGAGTTGGGCGGCCGCACGTTGACCGTCAACGAAGCGCGTCCCCAGGAGCCACGTTCTGGTGGTGGTGGCGGTGGTCGTGGCGGCCGCGGAGGCGACAGGTATTAAGCCGTAACGAGTGTTTACACGTCGGGGCTGCCTATCCGGCAGCCCCGCTATTTCCTTCCTAGAATTGCCCATCAACGCGATGCGGTTCTCGGCCTTCTGACCAGGCAGGACCGTGCAGTCCCAGGAAGTGTGCCCATACAAGGAGTCTTATGTCTACGTTTGCTGATATGAATCTGTCCCAGCCCCTTGCCCAGCGCCTGTTACAGGCGGGCCTGACGACACCCACGCCGGTGCAACAGGCTGCCATTCCACTGGCGCTGAAAGGCCTGGATATTATGGCACAAGCCAAAACCGGGAGCGGAAAAACACTGGCGTTTTTGCTGCCGATTATCGAGCAGGTCATGCGACGGGAGGCCTCTGCGCCCGCGCCTGGCCCCTATACCAAGTCTGGATCAAGCCACGCTCCAGGACCGAAGTTTTTGGTGTTGGCGCCTACGCGGGAATTGGCGCTCCAGATCGAGACGGAACTGCGCAAGTATGCCCCAATGTCTGTGACCTCCTTGTCGGTGTACGGCGGGACGCCGATTGAGCGCCATTACCGTGCACTGCAACGACCGCCGATGGTGGTGGTCGGTACGCCAGGGCGGTTGCTCGACTTGGCCGGCTCCGGCCACTTGAAGTTGGGTGGCGTGACGTTTCTCGTGATGGATGAGGCCGATCAGATGTTGGATCGTGGGTTCTTGCGGGACATTCAACGGATCATTCGTCTCCTTCCGGCTGAACGCCAGACGTTGCTGTTTTCCGCGACATTTTCAGGGGACATTCAAACGCTCGCGCAGAGTATGCAACGCGATCCCGCTCGCATCTCTGTCGACCCAGGGATCAGCACTCCGACCACGATCGTGCATGCCTACTATGTCGTCCCGGGGGATCAGGCGCGTACGCAACTCGTACATACCTTGCTCCAGACCGTGACGGGTAAGGGACGTTCGATGGTGTTTTGTGATCAAAAGTATAAGGTGCGACGTTTGGCGGCTCATTTGGGTGGAGAACCGGCTTCGGTCGGTGCGTTGACCGGCAATCACAGCCAAGCGCAGCGGGAACGGACGCTCGGTGCCTTTCGGGCCGGCCGACTCCGTTCGCTCGTTGCGACTGATGTGGCAGCCAGGGGCCTCGATATTCAGGATGTGGCCCAGGTGATTCACTATGAGTTGCCGACCAATCCGAATTCGTATGTTCACCGAACAGGGCGAACGGGTCGTGCCGAAAAGGAGGGGGCGACATTCTTGATTCTGTCTCAGTCCGAAGAGCGAGAGTATCTTCGAATGGTGCGACAATTAAGAATTGAGACGAAGAAACTCGCGCTTCCCGTGTTTGTTGCTCTCCCGTCTCCGGTCCCTATGCCGGTCAGCGAGCAACAGGCTCTTCGCCACCGGCCACTCCGAAGTGCCGAACCATCCGGCAGACGATTCCGCGAAGGCGAGAACCGGGGATCAGTTCACAGACAGGGAGTCTCAGTCGGTGGACCCAGGCGCCCACGATATTAATGAAACCGTTATGCCACCGGACTCTGGAAGGGCTCGGTGGTGTTTCGTGGGGCTGTCAGTGTCCGGTTTGCGTTCTCTCTGTTGCGCGTAGTGCTGTTTTCGATGGTAAGATAACGACCGAAAGGTCGTCCCATGCCGCCGTTTCAACTCGAAGCCCCATTCAAGCCCTGCGGAGATCAAAGCCAAGCCATCGACAAGTTGGTCGCCGGAATTGCGGCTGGCCGGAGACACCAAGCGCTGCTTGGTGTCACTGGATCCGGCAAGACCTTTACCATGGCCAATGTGGTCGCGCAGGTGCAGAAGCCCACGTTGGTTTTGGTCCATAACAAGACGCTGGCCGGTCAGCTCTATCAAGAATTCAAACAGTTCTTCCCCCACAACGCGGTGGAGTATTTCGTCAGCTACTACGATTACTACCAGCCGGAAGCCTATATTCCCCAAAGCAACACGTATATTGCCAAGGACGCGTCCGTCAACGATGCGATCGATCAGATGCGGCATGCAGCAACGGCCGCGTTGCTCCAACGGAACGACGTGCTGATCGTCTCGTCGGTCTCCTGTATTTACGGTCTGGGATCGCCTGAGGTCTATCACGAGATGGTGGTATTCCTCGAAGAGGGAATGGAGATTCGGCGGGAAAAGATGCTGGCTAAACTGGTCGAGATTCAATATGCCCGCAACGATATGGATTTCCACCGGGGCACCTTCCGTGCCCGCGGCGACGTCATTGAGATTTTTCCGGCTTCGAATGACGCGGTGTCCGTGCGGATTGAGTTGTTCGGTGACCTGGTCGACGCGATTCACGAAATTGATCCGCTCACAGGGAAGTCGCTCAGGAAGCTTCCGAAAGTCGCGGTCTATCCAAACACACACTATCTGATTGCGCCGGATCGGTATGAGCGGGCAATTACAGGTATCGAAGAAGAACTGGACGAGCGCGTCGCCTATTTCAAGAAACAGAATCAGCTCGTGGAGGCCCAGCGGATCGCGCAACGCACCAAGTTCGATCTTGAGATGATTCGGGCGATGGGGTACTGCCATGGTATCGAGAACTACTCGCGGCATCTCAGTGGCCGTTCTCCAGGTGAGCAGCCTCCGACGCTCATCGACTATTTTCCCAAAGACTTTCTGCTGATCGTCGACGAATCCCATGCAACGATTCCCCAGGTTGGCGGGATGTATGAGGGCGACTATTCGCGGAAGCGCACCTTGGTCGAGTACGGATTCCGGTTGCCCTCGGCGATCGATAACCGACCGCTTACGTTCGCAGAATTTGAGCGCTGTCTCACTCAGGCGGTGTACGTCTCCGCCACACCAGGCCCCTATGAGCTGGGGCATACGGCTGGAGAGGTGGTCGAGCAGATCCTTCGCCCGACCGGTCTGATGGATCCAGTTATCGAAGTGCGGCCGGCCAAAGGGCAGGTGGATCATCTCCTCGGCGAAGTGCGGACTGAAGTGGCACAGGGAGGGCGTGTGCTAATCACCACCTTGACCAAGCGCATGGCGGAGGATTTGAGCGAGTACTACCACGATCTTGGCATCAAGGTGCGGTATCTGCACTCTGATATCAAGACATTGGAGCGGGCTGAAATTATACGCGATCTGCGGTGCGGAGTTTTCGACGTGCTGGTGGGGATTAACCTCCTGCGTGAAGGACTCGATCTCCCCGAGGTCACCCTGGTGGCGATTCTCGATGCGGATAAGGAAGGGTATCTTCGCTCTTATCGATCGTTGATCCAGACGGCTGGGCGGGCAGCGAGGAACGTGCGGGGCCACGTGATTATGTACGGTGATGCCGTCACCGATTCTATGCAAATGGCGCTCGCCGAGACCGGCCGCCGGCGTACGATTCAGGCCGACTATAATGCCAGACACGGTATCGTGCCCACGAGCATCAAGAAGGACGTTCTGTCACTCGAATATGCGACGGCGGATATGGATGCTGTGCAACTGGATTTGGCTGCGGAGTCCCCGGCCGTCTATGGAGCAGAGGAAGCAACTGAACAGATCATCAAACGGCTGGAAAGGGAAATGAAAGCCGCCGCCAAGGAGTTGGAGTTTGAACGGGCAGCAGCCATCCGAAACCGGATTCGAGCGTTGAAGATGAAGGAGTTAGAATTGAAGCCAGAGGTCTAGCATCCTGCTAGACATTCTTGTACAGATAGATGCCAAGAAACATCCCGAGGAGACTGAGGAGATTAATTTTTAAGATGAAGCCAATGGTGAGTTTGAAGAGGACCAGATCGATGGTCAGCGGTGGGCTGATGCCGGGGGTAAAATTAGTGGCGAAAACCGCTTGAATAGTGCCCTGTGGGGCCATGACCCGGAGGATTTCTCCCAGGACTCCGCCCAATAGTCCACCGATGAGAACGAAAATGAGCAGAACCCAGGGGGATTTTTTCACGGCAACTGCCTTAGAACTCTCTGCGTGGTCTTACGGAGATCTCGACGGACCTTAGCGAAAGGCCTACGACATGTCAATGAAATGTGCGGTATGCGGTATGGTTAGGTAGCGGGTCAATTTGAATCCAGCAGTCATACTTCACCGAATGCTAGGAGTTCATTATGGACTCGATAAAATGTCCGAAATGCAAAGAGGGTGTGATAAAGCTGCTGCTTGCAACCAAACCTCTAGGCTCTGGATACGCTGAAAAGGCGGAGAGAAATTGGTCTGCAGTGAGCGCAGTCATCAAGCGCTTACAAGCGAGTTTCGTCAGTCCAAGAACTCAAACTGACCCACTACCTACGCTCCGGTTCTCTTGACTTAAGCCTGCCGCATCCTCTAAAATTCCCGGTGGTCTTTTGCTAGAGTTTTCGAGGCGATCGAAGATCTGGGGTTAGGGCTTCGATTGCCTTTTTCTTTGTGGCGCTATGCTGGACTCACTCAGCGAAAAATTCGAGAATATATTTAAAAAGCTACGCGGTTCTGGGGTCCTCACCGAACAGAACATCGCGGAAGCGTTGAAGGACGTTCGCCTCGCGCTGCTCGAAGCCGATGTCAATTTCAAGATCGTCAAGGACTTCATCGAGCGAGTTCGCGAAAAGGCAATTGGTCAGGAAGTCCTCCAGAGTTTGACCCCTGGTCATCAGGTCGTCAAGGTCGTGTGGGAGGAGCTGTGGGAGATGATGGGCCGCGAACGAGCCGGTTTGGCTCTGGCCTCGAATCCCCCGACTGTCGTTATGATGGTAGGACTCCAAGGTGCTGGAAAGACAACGACTTGCGGCAAGCTCGGGCGGTACTTCAAGGCTCAAGGGAAACGGGTGCTCCTGGTTGCGGCAGATCCTCGTCGTCCGGCAGCTGGCGACCAGTTGGCGACTCTGGGGCGAGATCTCGCCATCGACGTGCATCGAGTCGATCAGGCACAGGCTTCCCAAGCAGATGTCGTTCGCATCTGCCAGGCTGGGGTGGAAAGGGGACGAGACCAGGGGTACGATCTCGTCGTGCTGGACACAGGCGGGCGTCTCCACATTGACGACGAGTTGATGGGAGAGTTGGTGGCTGTGAGAGTCGCCGTGAAGCCGCACGAAATCCTCTTAGTGGCAGATGCCATGACGGGTCAAGATGCGGTCACGATGGCGAGCCAGTTTGATCAACGTATCGGGCTAACCGGGGTCATTCTAACCAAGGTCGAAGGCGATGCCCGGGGCGGAGCAGTGCTGTCTATCCGGGCGGTGACCGGCAAGCCGATCAAGTTCTTGGGCGTGGGCGAGAAGCTTGATGCGCTTGAGTTGTTTCATCCTGATCGGATGGCCTCGCGCATCCTCGGAATGGGTGACGTGCTCTCGCTGATCGAAAAGGCCCAAGAGACCTTTTCACGCGACCAGGCGGAGGATGCGCAGAAGCGGTTGACCAGCAATACGTTTACGCTGGAGGATTTCCGTGCTCAGCTGGGCCAGGTCAATCGCTTGGGTTCGTTGGACCAGATTTTAGGGATGTTGCCCGGCGGTCAGAAGCTCAAGGGGGCGATGGAAGGGCAGATACCGGAGCGAGAGATGAAACGAGTCACGGCGATGATAGACTCGATGACCTTTCGAGAGCGGCGCGACCATACGCTCATCAATGGAAGCAGAAAAAAGCGGATTGCCCGTGGAAGCGGGACGAACGTGCAAGAGGTGAATCGGTTGATTAAACAGTTTCTCTCGGCGAGAAAAATCGCCAAGGTCATGGCAGGGTCAGGAGGGCGTCGGCAGCTTGCGCAACTTCTGCGCTCCAGGTAAGGGTCGATAACAATCATCACGAGTGTTTCGTACAGGAGGAGGACTCTAGTGGCTGTTCATTTGAGATTGACGAGGACAGGACGACACAAGCGACCGCTCTACCGCGTTGTGGCAGCGGATTCTCGGAAGCCGCGCGACGGGCGGTTCCTGGAAATTCTTGGGATTTTTGATCCCTTGAAGGAGCCCGCTGTGCCGGAGCTGAAGCAGGAGCGTGTTTTGAGCTGGTTGCGCCAGGGAGCCCAGCCAACGGTTACGGTCCGGACGTTGCTCCGTCGGTGTGGCGTATGGAAACAGTTTGAGGCGGAGAAAGCGGCGAAGAAGAAGGGCGCCTAGTACATGACAACGGCTCAAGCAGATCTTGTGACGATAGGCAAGATCGAGCGACCTTTTGGCGTGCGGGGCGAGTTCAAGGTGCGCTCGTTGAGCGATGTGCCTGGCCGATTGGACCAGCTGAAGCAGGTGCAGATCTTGGAGCCGACGGGACAGATGGTTGACAGGACCGTGACTCATGTTCGGCGTGCCGGCTCGACTTACATCATGGGTCTTGCGGGTGTGACGACGCCGGAGGAAGCCGTCATACTGCGTGGGGGACTGATTCAAGTCCCGCGTTTTCCGGCGGCGACGTTGTCTGCAGATGTCTATTTTGAATGTGATCTCATTGGGATGACGGTCGAGAACGAGCGGGGCGATGAGGTCGGTGTGCTTGAGACGATTTTAGAGATACCGGATAATCACGTCTTCGTCGTTCGCAAAGGGGCGGAGGAAGTTCTCATTCCGGCCGCGAAGAGCTTTGTGACCTCGGTGGATCTCGCGCGACGCCGGATGATGGTTCGCGGGATTGACGACTTGGTTGAGGATCGCCATGCGGTGTGACATCCTGACCCTGTTTCCCGACATGGTAGCGCCGGTGTTCGGCCAGAGTATTCTCAAACGAGCACAAGAAAAAGGTCTGCTGCACGTTCACGTGCGCAACTTGCGGGACTATACGCTCGATCGTCACAAGGTGGTGGACGACGTGCCCTATGGCGGAGGGGCTGGGATGGTGATGAAGGCCGAGCCCATCTTGCACGCAGTGGAACAGATTCAGGCCGACTATTTACGGGCTGGTGAACAGATTCGCTTGCTGTTTCCCTCCCCGCACGGTCGTCCGTTCACGCAGGCCTATGCGAAAAATCTGGCGGCCGACCCACGTCGACTCGTCATTCTCTGTGGCCACTACGAAGGGGTCGATGAACGAGTGCGGCTCGCATTGCACCCGGAAGAGATTTCCGTTGGGGATTATGTGTTGACCGGTGGCGAGTTGCCCGCGCTGGTGCTCATCGATGCCGCAGTCCGTTTGGTTCCCGGCGTGTTGGGTGATCCTGAGTCGATTGTGGAAGAGTCGTTCATGGATACGTTGCTCGAATATCCGCACTACACGAGACCGGCTGAAGTTCGGGGGATGCCCGTGCCAGAGGTGTTGCTTTCAGGACATCACGAGGCCATTCGTCTGTGGCGTCGGAAGGAAGCCCTGCGAAGCACCTATCAGAGACGGCCGGATCTTTTACAGGATCGGGTCTTAAGTCTCGAAGATCAACAATTGTTAAGCGAACTTACTCGTGAAGGCGTGCCGGGCATGCCTGTTCGATGTGGGGAGGAGGGCTAGTCTCATGAATCGGTTGGAACGGTTACAACAGTCCTTCAGGAAGAAGTCGGTGCCGAGTTTTGAAATTGGAGACACCGTCCGAGTGCACGTGAAAGTGGTAGAAGGGGAAAAAGAGCGGATTCAGGTGTTCGAAGGTGCGGTGATCGCTCGTAAAGGATTACTGAACACGGAGACCTTCACAGTGCGCAAAGTCTCCTACGGCGTCGGCGTGGAACGAATATTCCCCCTCCATTCGCCGATTGTCACGCGCGTCGAGGTCATGCGTCAAGGCAAGGTGCGTCGGGCCAAGCTGTATTATCTCCGAGGGAAGAAGGGCAAGTTTGCCAAGGTCGAAGATCGGGAGTTCGTCGCGAGTGTGAAGGGACAGCCCGGGGTTACCCGTAAGGCCGAAGAGCCGTCCGGAGCCGCCTCGGCTTCGAAGACCTAATCTCATTCCCTGGTTCCGTCAACCACGACTGTCAGGTGCCCTTTCAACGGACGCATCGCGGGGCCACATCGTGGGACCTACCGACGAATTTGAATTGGAAGCCCGGCGGCGCGGCTATCGCTGTATCGCCGGTCTGGACGAAGCCGGCCGGGGCCCTCTGGCGGGCCCTGTCGTCGCAGCGGCGGTGATCCTGCCCACTCGTTGCCGCCTGGTCGGTGTCGATGATTCCAAACAAATCTCTGAGTCCGAACGCGCGCAGCTCTACGAGGTTATTGTCCGGCGGGCACGTGGTGTCGGTGTAGGGGTCGCCACAGGGCAGGAGATCGACCGTCTCAATATTTTAGAAGCGACTCGCCTGGCCATGCGTCGCGCGCTGGCATCGTTAAGTCCCCCGGCGGACTGCCTCTTGATCGATGCTGTAACATTGTCGCAACTCGCCATTCCCTCACGGTCTATCATTAAGGGTGATACGTTGTCGATTTCGATTGCTGCCGCATCGATTGTGGCTAAAGTTACGCGCGATCGCATGATGGCGGTGTACCATCGGACCTATCCCGATTATAATTTTCTCTCCCATAAAGGGTATGGGACGGAAGAGCATTTGCAGCGGCTCGCTCAACATGGCCCCTGCGCGATTCATCGGCGCACGTTCGCTCCAGTCGCGCAGCTCTTGAGTGGCAGTAGCGGTAGGTGGCCCCTGGCGCGTACTGGCCAGGGCGAATCTTCACGGATGAATCAGTGACCACCCTTGATCCCCGGAGGCTTTTCGGTCAAGAAGGGGAATCGGCGGCTGAGCAGTATCTGCGGCACAAGGGGTATCAGATTGTGGCACGCAATCTGCGTTCGTCGGTAGGGGAGCTGGACTTAGTGGCCGAAGACGGACAGGTACTCGTCTTTGTCGAGGTGAAGGCACGTCGGAGCAACGTGTTCGGCGGAGCCATCCATGCCGTCCATCAACGGAAGCAGAAGAAGTTGATCCAGGTGGCGGCTCAATATTTGGCCCGCCACCACATCAAAGATCGGCTGTGCAGATTCGATGTTGTCTTGCTGCAAGGAACGGACGCCGTCCCCCTGCAAATCGAGCATATTCAGAATGCCTTCGAAGTCTCTGGAGACGATCTCCGTTGGTAGACCGACGATGATTCAATTGATCCACGTTTCGAAACAGTACGATCAGCGTTCGGCGCTTTCGGACGTCACCCTCGAGATCGGCAAGGGAGAGTTTGTCCTCCTCATGGGACCCAGCGGAGCAGGCAAGTCGACGTTGTTACGGATGCTCATCGGGGCCGAACGGCCTGATGAGGGACAGATCTTCGTCCACCAGAAAAACGTGACGACGCTCAAGCCGTCTGACGTTCCGTATCTGCGCCGCAAGGTAGGAACGGTGTTTCAAGACTTTCGGCTGTTGCCGAAGAAGTCTGTTTTCGACAATGTAGCGCTCCCCTTGCTCGTGCAAGGAATTTCTTCTGCTGACATTCGTCGGAAAGTCACGGAGGCGTTACGGGCAGTCGGTGTCGAGCACAAGCGAGATCAGCTTCCTGCGGGTCTCTCGACAGGAGAGCAGCAGCGGGTCTGCATCGCGCGTGCGATTGTGAATGGTCCGGTCGTCTTGTTGGCGGATGAGCCGACAGGAAATTTAGACCCTGCCCTGACGTCCGAGATCATCGAATTGTTTAAACTCATTAACGCGCGCGGCACAACCGTCGTGGTGGCGACGCATGATCCTCTGGTCATGACGCAGGTGAATCGGCGGGTGCTCACATTGTCACAGGGCCGGTTGCTGCCCGAACAGCGGGTGATGGTGTGAGGACGCTCTCGTATCTTCTCAGAGAATCCTGGGTCAATATGCGGACCAACCGGACGACGACGATGGTCGCCATCTTGACCACGGCCTTCACATTGGCCTGTGTCGGCATCTTCTTGCTGCTCTTTGTCAATCTGCGTGCGGCGGCCGAATGGCTCCAGGACGATATCAAGATCATGGTGTACCTTGATGAGCGGCTCGCCTCCGATTCGGTCGCTGCAGTAGAGCAGCTTTTGCGGGGCGATCGTGCCGTCGCGTCACTGCTGTTTGTCTCGAAAGAGCAGGCGCTGGGAGAGTTCAAGGCGCAATTCCCTTCGGAGTCTCACTTGCTTGAGGGGCTGGGCCAGAATCCCTTACCGGCCTCCTTCGTAGTGGCACTCAGCCCGTCGTTCCGTTCCCCGGACGCGGTCAAGCGATGGGCTGAACGAGTCAGGCAGGTCGCCGGCGTCTCCAAGGTTGACTATAATCAAGATTGGATCGACGCCCTGGCGACGGTGATTCGATCGATTGAGTTGGTCGCTATCGGCATCGGCGTCATTCTTTCGGCAGCTGCCGTCACCATTATTGCCAATACCATTCGCCTCACACTGTTCGCCCGACGGGATGAGATTGCTATTTTGCGTCTCATCGGAGCCACAACCAGCTTTATTCGTATTCCATATCTGCTCGAGGGCGCGGTGCTTGGTGCCTTGGGCAGCACACTCTCGCTGGTCATGCTCAAGTTCATGTATGAATTATTTCGGCAGCAAATGCGAACGACAGGGCGATTTGCGGGGCTCGACAACCTCATGGCATTCTTTCCCCCGTCAGTCTGTCTTGCCCTGGTTGCGGTGGGGATGGGGCTCGGATTT
The DNA here is from genome assembly GCA_036004925.1 of Nitrospiraceae bacterium. Classification (GTDB taxonomy): domain Bacteria; phylum Nitrospirota; class Nitrospiria; order Nitrospirales; family Nitrospiraceae; genus Palsa-1315. The sequence continues at coordinate 32,116 of DASYRC010000022.1, forward strand.
GCAGGTAGCTTCGTGTCGATACGGCGTTTCGGCGAGGCCAAGGCATGAGGGGTGGGACGGGGCTCAGAGTCGGAGTCATGATCTGGGGACTGCTGGGTCTTTCCTGGCCAACGGTTGCGGCTGCCGATCCGATCACCGACAAGATTGAGAAAGAACGCAAGGCCCTCGGCCAACTCAAAGATCAGATCGAAGAGACACGCAAGCAGGCCGATGAGGCAGGGAAAAAGCGAGAGTCTCTCTTGCAGGGGATTCAGACACTCGATGAGCGGGTGTTGCACTACCGACAAGCGCATCAGGAGATTAGCCGAAAATTGCGGAGGAAAGACCAAGAGATAGAGGTAATCAATACACAACTAGCAGGGTTGCGTGTTAGTGTACGAGAACGTCAGGACGCCATTCTGGCTCGGTTGCGGGTTCAGTATATGGAGGGCCGTTTTGGATATTGGAAAACCTTGCTTGCCTCGGACTCGTACGGTGATTTCCAGCGCCGGCTCCAGTATCTCTCGGCCGTATCCGAACGGGATTATACCCTCATGGGTACGTTCCGATCTGATATGACCCGTATGGAGCAGGCGGAACGGCAGCGGGAGGAAGCGCGGGTCGGGATGTTGTCGTACAAGCAAAGTACCGAAAAGCAATTGGCTGAGATGAAGTCGGTCAAGAAAGAAAAAAAGGTCTATCTCACCAAGATCACTCATGAAAAAGAGTCCTACGAGCATGCTCTCCAAGAATTAGAACGATCCGCGTCGCGCGTCGACAGTCTGTTGCGCGAATTGGAGCAGCGCCGTCGTGCAGCAGCGGTCCGGCCTCCGACCGGGGGGATCGCACCTCGTGGGGTGAAGGGTGCACTGCCTTGGCCGGCTGACGGCAGCATTATCTCATTCTTCGGCCGTCAGAAACATCCGACCTTCAACACCTATGTGCAGCGCAGAGGCATCGAAATCAAGACGGTCGAAGGAAGCGCCATCCACGCGGTGATGCCGGGGTCCGTTGTCTATGCAGACTGGTTGAAAGGATACGGACTCGTTATAATCCTTGACCATGAGAACGGGTTCTTTTCGCTCTATGCCCATGCCTCGAAGATACTAGCAACGGTGGGAGCGCAGGTGGGAGCTGGGCAAGCGATCGGCGAAACAGGCGACACAGGCATGACGGGTGAAAATACTCTATACTTTGAGTTACGTCAGGGGGCAGAGCCACTTGATCCTCTCCAATGGTTGGCGAGGCGGTAGGGAACGGGAAGAGGAAAGGACGTTAAATTTATGGAACAGTATCCCCAACGACGATTTTGGATGCTAGGGCCGATGGTGGTGGTGGCGTTGGTCTTAGGCGTGCTGCTCGGCAAGGGGTGGGAGCGGACTGGGCATGCCACGGAAACGTACGAAGAGTTGAAGACGTTCTCTGAGGTGTTGACCCAAGTTCAGAAGAGTTACGTCGACGAAACGAAAGTGAAGGACCTCGTCCAGGGGGCCATTCGTGGGATGCTCTCAACCCTTGATCCGCATTCGGCCTACATGACGCCGGACATGTATAAGGAAATGCAGGTTGAAACGAAGGGTGAATTTGGGGGAGTGGGCATCCAGATTGGGGTGAAGGAGAACCGTTTGGCAGTGATCGCGCCCATCGAAGGTACGCCGGCCTACCGAGCCGGGATCAAGTCAGGTGATTTCATTACCAAAGTGAACGACGAGTCGACCAAGGACCTCACGTTAATGGATGCGGTACAGAAGATGCGTGGCCCCAAGGGCTCGAAGATCAATTTGACGATTCAGCGGGATGGGACTCCCGATCCGCTCCAATTTACGCTGGTCCGCGATACCATTAAGATTGAGAGCGTGAAGTCGAAGGTGTTGGACAATATCGGGTACGTTCGGCTGACGCAATTCCAAGAATCGACGGGGCGAGATCTGAGCAAGGTGCTCAAACAGTTCAAAGACCAGAAGCTCCAATCGACGATCCTCGACCTCCGCAACAATCCTGGTGGACTGCTGACCTCGGCCGTTGAGGTCTCCGAGCAGTTTCTCCCCGGCGGCAAGTTGGTGGTCTATACGAAAGGACGTGAAAGCAAGAAGGACGAGTGGATCGCCAAGGGGAAAGATCAGATGGACGATTCACCCATGATCATTCTGGTCAATGAAGGATCGGCAAGTGCGTCTGAGATCGTGGCAGGTGCACTGCAAGATTACGGACGGGCGGTGATTGTCGGTACGACCTCGTTCGGCAAGGGGTCGGTGCAAACGATTCTCCCGCTGGGGGATGGGTCCGGGCTCCGCCTCACGACGGCGAAATACTATACACCGAAAGGGCGCTCGATCCAATCAACCGGTATTACGCCTGATATTGTCGTGAAATCCCAACCACCGACCACTGTCGCCAAGGCGGGCGAGACGAAACCCGGTGAAAGGGAAGGGGAGCCGAAGCAGGCCAAGCCTGCAGTTGTGCCGGGGAAAGATCAACCGGCTCAAAATGGCAAAGGACAGGAAGAGGGCACTCCGAAGAACGGCACCATGCCTCAGGTTCCGTCCGTTGAAGTCTCGGGCGATCCCTCGCTTGAGCAGGATGTTCAGCTCCAAAAGGCGGTCGAGATGCTGAAGACCTGGAAGATCTTTAAGGAGCTTCCTCGCGCTTCCTGATGGGGGGCTGCTGTCGTGAGGCGGCGATTGCCTCCAGCAGCCGTTCTTCCGATCCTGAGAACCCGGGTACCGTGCGCAGCAGGTGCGTTCGCACCAGCTGCTCCAGATCCGTCAAGGTGGTAATGCACAGGCGGGTGTAGAGGTAGGCCACGAGCGATTCGGACAGTCCCGGGAGCTGAGACCAGGCCTTCACTGCCTCTGGGAGAGGTGTTTTTAAGGCTTCATAAGCCTGGATGGTTCCAGTTCTGAGATATTCTTCAATCTTATCCGCCAGGTCCCTGCCGATTCCATCAATATCTTCCAGCGCCTGCCGTGAAGCGACGTCTGCAATGTCTTCCTCCAAGGCGTCGATGGAATCCGCTGCCTTCCGATAGGCTCTGACCCGGTAGGGGTTCGCTCGCTGGGCAGCTAGTCGTTCCGCGATCGAACGAAAAATGGTTGCGACTTGCCGGTTGTATTGAGAGGTAGACATCATAGGCCGTGGTGGCATTATTCTGACGTGGTCATGGATGCGGAGGCAAGGGGATAGGCCAGGGCTTATTGACAACCAGAATTCTGGTCCCCTAGGATGATGAACGATGGCGGAGACGATTCAGATTCAGGTGAACGGCGAACAGCGAGGCTGTCGGGCTGATGCCACCGTTGGGGATTTGCTGCGTGAACTCGCCATCAAGACCGAGCGCGTGGCGGTTGAGCTGAATTTGGAAATCATGGATCGCAGGGACTTCGATCACCGAAGTTTGAAACAGGGGGATCGAGTGGAGATATTGAGCTTCATCGGCGGCGGTGCGCCAGTGGATGTTTACGGCAAAGGGAGGGGTTTCGTCCATGCAGAATGATCGGTTGATCATCGCTGGTCGTGAGTTGACGTCTCGGCTGTGGGTTGGGACGGGGAAGTATAAGGACTTCACCGAAACCAAGAAAGCCATCGAAGCGTCGGGAGCCGACGTGGTGACAGTGGCGGTGCGGCGCGTCAATATTACCGATCGCTCCAAAGAGAACCTTCTCGATTATCTCGACCCGAAGAAGTACACAATTCTTCCCAACACCGCTGGCTGTTACAACGTAGAAGATGCCGTGCGCTATGCCCGCTTGGCCAGGGCCGCCGGCGTATCTGATTTGATCAAGCTGGAAGTGCTCGGTGACGAGAGGACCCTCTTCCCCGATACGGTCGGATTACTCGAAGCGGCAAAGATTCTCGTCAAAGAAGGCTTTATCGTGCTGCCCTATACAAACGACGATCCCATCGTGGCCCAGAAGCTCGTCGATATTGGGTGCCCCGCCGTCATGCCGTTGGCGGCGCCGATTGGGTCGGGACTTGGTATCCGCAATCCGTATAACTTAAAAATCATCATGGAAATGGTCAAGGTGCCGATTATTGTCGATGCCGGCGTCGGGACCGCGTCCGATGCCGCCCTTGCGATGGAATTAGGAGCAGACGCTGTACTCATGAACACGGCCATCGCCGGGGCTCAAGATCCCATTACCATGGCCGAGGCGATGAAATTTGCGGTCTATGCCGGTCGGCTTGCGTATAAGGCCGGACGAATCCCGAGGAAATTGTATGCCACAGCCAGTAGTCCCATCGAGGGCATGCTCTGAGTGATGACTGCCCGCCGACCGTTTTCTTATGCCACAGCTTGAGTCCCGGCTGTTCCTGGTGACGGATCGCCATCAGACCAACGGGCGTCCGTTGGTTCCCCTTCTGCAGCGGGTACTCACAGCTGGGGTACCTGCGATTCAACTCCGTGAGCGTGATCTCTCAGCCAAGGAACTCGTGACGCTTGCGCGTGAGGTGCAGGCCATGATGGCCTCGCACAGGTCCCAACTCCTCATCAATGATCGGATCGATGTCGCATTGGCGCTGGAAGGAGTCGGCGTCCATTTACGCAGCAATAGTTTGCCTGTTTCGGTCGCACGGCAGTTGCTGGGGGCACAGCGTCTCCTGGGTATTTCCGTACATGCGGTAGAAGAGGCGGTGCAAGTGGAATCGCAGGGGGTAGACTACATCGTCCTTGGCCCTATCTACGAGACGCCAACTAAACAGATGTTCGGTCCGCCTCTCGGCATTCAAACTCTTGAGAAGGCTTGTCGATTGGTCCGCATCCCCATTATTGGGATTGGCGGAGTAACGGCGGCGCGTGTGCGTGAGATGCGGTGTGCCGGGGCATTCGGTGTGGCGGTGATTACGGCGGTTCTCGGCGCGGTCAATGTAGAGTCGGCGGTGCGCGAGTTACTCGATGCCGTGACGCTCATACCGTGATGTGCGTCACGCACAACCATGACGCTGCAGGATGCCGTCGTCCGGTTGACCACCCCAGGAACGGATGATAGAATCCGCGCAGACAAGGACTTCTCGATTCAGTTAGGGGTTTCGCTTTTTTCGAGTGGCGCCATGGATGGCAAGAAAGAAAGTCCGAGTCGATTCCGGTCTCTCCGAGATTCCGTCTCGCACATCACGAAGCGGTTGACTGAAGGAGAAACGGGCGTGGCACAACGCAACGACGAACATGTTCGCGAGGTTGAAAAGCTTCGAGTGCAGATCCAGTCGATGGAAGAAGAAATCCGCCGACTGTATCAGTCCCGCTACCAGCTCGACCAAGCGACCAAACAGAACGAAAAGCTTGTCATCACCCTCCAGGAAGCGAAGGTTCAGATCGAAGCGTTGCGTGCAGAAGTTGAGAAACTGACCGCCCCTCCCTCAGCCTACGCCATCTTTTCCAGTCTCAATGCTGACGGAACTGGAAATGTCTATGTGTCCGGACGGAAGATGAAGGTCAGCGTGCATCCGTCGATCAATGGGAAAGCGATGCGTAAGGGGCAGGAAGTAATCCTGAACGAAGCGTTGAACGTCATTGAGGTCAAGGGCTTCGATATCCAGGGCGAAGTCGTTCGGCTCAAGGATGTGCTGGAAGGTAACCGTGCCCTGGTTACGCTCCATTTCGACGAAGAAAAGGTTGCAGAACTGGGTGACCCGCTGCTAGCCGAACGATTGAGCGTCGGCGATCATCTGCTCTATGATCCTCGCTCCGGCTATGTCGTCGAAAAGTTGCCGAGGTCCGAGGCTGAAGAGTTGGTATTGGAGGAAGTGCCTGATGTCGACTATGAGCACATAGGCGGATTGCAGCACGAGTTGGAGCAAGTACGGGATGCGGTGGAATTGCCGTTTCTCCAGCCTGCCCTGTTTTCAGAGTACAAGTTGAGCGCACCCAAGGGGGTCTTGCTCTATGGGCCGCCGGGCTGTGGAAAAACCTTGATCGCCAAGGCTGTTGCAAATTCGATCGCGAAGAAGCTCGGGCATCTCACCGGCAAAGAGGTACGGAGTTACTTCTTGCATGTGAAAGGTCCTGAGTTGCTCAATAAATATGTCGGTGAGTCCGAGCGCCAAGTCCGGGAAGTATTCAAGAAAGCGAAAGAGCGGGCGGCGGACGGTAATCCCGTCATCGTGTTCTTCGACGAGATGGATGCGCTCTTCAGAACGCGAGGCACCGGGATCTCTTCCGATATCGAATCGACGATCGTCCCGCAGTTTCTCTCGGAGATCGACGGTATGGAACGGCTCCGCAATGTGATTGTGATCGGAGCCAGCAATCGCCAGGATCTCATCGATCCGGCTGTCCTTCGAGCCGGACGGTTGGATGTGAAGGTCAAGGTGGGTCGTCCCGATGCGGTGGCGGCCAAGGATATTTTCTCGAAGTATCTGAGTATCGACCTGCCGTTTGCCGAGGAAGATTTGAAACGTCATGGCGGAGACGCCAAGGCCTTGGTCGAGCAGATGGCCGATCTCACGGTCGGGGCGATGTATGCTTCCTCGGAAGAGAATAAGTTCATCGAGGTCACCTACGCGAACGGTGAAAAAGAAGTGCTCTACTTCAAGGATTTCGCGAGCGGTGCGCTGATCGAAGGCATCGTGTCGCGCGCGAAGAAGTTTGCCGTCAAGCGGGCGATCGCGAAGGAAGGCCGTGGCCTTCGGTCCGAGGACTTGATCCGCGCCATTCGGGAGGAGTTTAAGGAACACGAAGACCTGCCCAATACGACCAATCCTGACGACTGGGCGAAGATCTCCGGGAAAAAAGGCGAAAAGATCGTGCATCTTCGGACAATTAGCGGGGGCCCGGGCGACTCGCGTCAAATCGAAACTGTTACGACAGGGCACTATCTCTAACAAGCTGCGGAAAAACTCCGTGGGCAGGCCAGGACGTCACAGGTTTGTACGTGTGGCACAAGAGGAGAAGTCCACGCAGGATGCTCAAAAAGGCCGTCCAGCAAGGCCACATCAAGTCAAGAGGCGAGGCGTACGCTTCGGTACGTTGAGCCTCTGAGCGAAGCGAGAACGCCGCTGGCGGACTTTTTCAGCATCCTGCTAAGACGTCGCACCCATGCAGGAATCTACCGTATTGACGACTCCCCGCGTACTGGGAACAGAAACAGAATTCGGCATTGCGTCACGCGATCCTACCGCCGCAGACCCCGTCTCCAATTCCATCGCCGTCATCGGGCACTATCCTGGCCTGGCGGCTCCTCTGGCCGTCTGGGACTATGAAAATGAGAACCCGCTGCTCGATGCGCGTGGATTCGAGGTCGAGGGGGAGCGGGAGCGGCCCAATCCCGAGTACAATCGTCAGCTGAATAAGGTGCTGGCTAACGGGGGGCGCCTCTACGTCGACGGCGCCCATCCGGAATACTCCACGCCTGAGTGTACCAACCCGCGAGAGATTGTGGCCTTCGAACGAGCCGGCGACCGTATTCTTGCGCAGTGTCTCGAACAGATGTCGCGCGCCACCGGACGAGATCATTGTGTACTGTATAAGAACAATTCCGACGGCAAGGGGAACAGCTACGGTTATCACGAAAACTATTTAATGTCTCGCGCGGTTCCCTTCGAGCGCATTGTAAAGGTTTTGGCGCCGTTCTTTGTGACGCGGCCCATTTTCGCAGGGGCAGGAAAGGTCGGTGCAGAGAATCAGACCAGCCCAACAGATTATCAGATCTCGCAGCGTGCGGATTTCTTCGAGTGCCTCGTCGATCTCAATACGATGGTCAGACGTCCCATCGTCAATTCACGCGATGAGCCGCATGCGGAGTATGGCAAGTATCGGCGGTTGCACGTGATTGTCGGAGATGCCAACATGGCGGAACTGTCGACCTACCTCAAGGTCGGCACGTTAGCCATTATCCTGGACCTTCTCGACGCCGGGGCAGATCTGCCGCAGTTCGAGTTGGACGATCCGGTCCGAAGCTTTAAGCAGGTTTCTCGCGACCTGGGCATGAAGGAGACGCTCAAACTTACGGGGGGCCGCTCGACGACGGCGGTGGCGATTCAACGAGCCTATTTGAAGGCCGCCATGGGATACTATACCTGTCGCGATCTTTCCCAAGTCACAAAAGATATTCTTGTCCGTTGGGAAGACGTGCTGGATAAGTTGGAGCAAGATCCTCGGCTCTTGGTGCGTGAGTTGGATTGGGTGGCGAAGCGGCAGATGATGGAATCCTATATGGAGCGAAAGGGCTGTGGGTGGGACGATCCGCGGGTGCGTCTGATGGATCTTCAGTATCACGACGTCCGTCCTGACAAAGGCCTCTACTTTACTCTCGAACGCAGCCACCTGATCGAGCGAATCGTGCAAGAGGTCGAGATCGCGCGAGCGGAGTTCACCCCGCCTTCGGGGACACGCGCTTATTTCCGTGGACGATGTGTCAGCAAGTTTGCGAAGTCGCTCTATGGGGTAAGCTGGACCTCGGTCCTTTTCGATGTCGGCAACAACCAGGTCAAACGGGTCCCATTGATGGACCCGCTCCGAGGCACCGCCTCGCTGACGAGCGACCTCCTCGATCAGGTTGAAACCGTCGACGAATTGCTGGCGAAGCTCAAGGCCTGATGAACAAGGGCCCCTCGCGATCTACACTATGAAATTGCCATTTCTCCCCAATTACGATGAGCCGAGTTTCTTCGACTTTTTGACTGAGCACCATCCCACGCTGACCCCGACCGGTCGTAGCGGATTCCTGCAGGCCCAGGCCGCGGTCGAGCCGATGCGCGGGGCCGGCTCGATGAGCGTTCCCCATGCCACCACAGTGCTGGCGATCAAGTATCAACAGGGTGTGGTGATTGCCGGAGATCGTCGGGCGACGGACGGATTTCAAATCGCTGAGCGCCGGATCGAGAAAGTGTTCAAGATCGACGAGTATTCCGCGATGGCGATCGCCGGCGCGGCCGGCCCCTGCATCGAAATGGCCAAGCTGTTCCAAGTCGAGCTGGAGCATTACGAAAAGTTAGAAGGTGTACAACTGTCTTGTGAGGGGAAGGCCAACAAGCTTGGACAGATGGTCAAGGCAAATCTGCCGATGGTTTTCCAGGGATTAGTCGTCATGCCGCTCTATGTCGGCTACGACCTGAAGCGCGCAGAAGGCCGCATCTTCAAGTACGACCTCGCTGGTGGCCGCTACGAAGAGTCGGACTACCATGCCATAGGGTCAGGTGGGAAAGATGCACGCAATACGATGCGTGAGCATTTCCTCAAAGGCCTGGCTGAACCGGATGCTCTGAAGTTGGCCCTGCTGGCTCTGTACAATGCGGCAGACGATGACGTTGGCACCGGGGGGCCGGATCTCGTGCGGGGCATTTACCCCACCGCGAAGATCGTCAACGCGAATGGCATCACCGATGTCTCCGACCAGCAGATCCGCGGCATCTATGATGGGTTGATTGCGACCCGCCGTTCCAAGGAGAACTAAGCATGCCGTTGCCCTATTACGTCTCGCCCGAGCAGATGATGCAGGATAAGGCGGAGTATGCCAAGAAAGGCATCGCCAAAGGCCGCTCCATCATTGCCATCGAATATGTGAACGGGATACTTCTCGTCGCGGAAAACCCCAGCGCCTCGCTGTATAAAATTTCCGAGATCTATGACAGCATCGCCTTCGCGGGGGCCGGCAAGTACAGCGAGTTTGAAAATCTCAGGAAGGCCGGCATCAGGCACGCGGATCTCAAAGGATTCATGTACAGCAGGGAAGATGTGACAGCCCGCTCTCTCGCGAACGGCTACTCTCAAAGCCTTGGCACCATTTTCAGCCAGGAACTAAAGCCGCTGGAAGTGGAAATCCTGGTGGTGCAGGTCGGGCACAACGGCCAAGCCAACGAGATGTATCGCATCTCCTTCGACGGCAGCATCATCGACGAACGGACCTTTGCGGTCATCGGAGGCAAGTCCGAGGCCGTGCAGGCTCTGTTAAAAGAGAAAGGGTTGACACAGCTCCCGGAACTCCAGGCTGCTCTCACCCTCTGTATCACCGCACTCGAACAAATCGGGAATCAGAAGCTCTCGCTGGAGAGCCTAGAAGTGGCGGTCCTGGACCGTACCCGCGACGGCAGAAAGTTTCGTCGACTTTCGCCTGCCGATACCAAACAGCTCCTCTCCGCCTAGCAGGATGCTGAAAAAGCCCGCCAGCCTATCTTGTTCATTTGGTCTGTTGGTCTGTCTGGTTTGTATTGTTGCATTAGACTAACCAGATAACCAGACAGACCCGATTTGTTTCAGACGTGTGGACCATGAATTTCCACCGCGCCACATTAGTTTTTCCGCAACCTGCTAGACTTTCTGGATCGGCGGAGCGTGCCCTTCTGTTGAAGAAGCCGGGCCCGGCTGGTATTCTGTTCGTATACGCATGTTGCAACCCAGTCCCCTGAGACGACGGATCTTCGGTTTGGAGAATGAGTACGGTCTCATTTTTTCTCCGAACGGACGCGTCTATCTGCCGATGGAGAAGGTGCTTGGGTATATTTTTGAAGGTCTCATTCCAAACAGCTGGCCCTCCAACGCTTTCCTGGTGAACGGCGCTCGGTTTTATCAGGACACGGGCTGCCATCCTGAATATTCCACCCCCGAGTGTGACAACATTCTCGATCTCGTCATCCACGATAAAGCCGGTGAGCGACTGCTTGAAGCCTGTCTGCCGGCGGCTGAAGAACGATTGCGGGAAGAAGGTCTGTCCGGAGAAATCTACATTTTCAAGAACAATACGGACTCGCTTGGCAATACCTACGGGTGCCATGAAAACTTCCTCATGCGTCGCGACGTCGATTTTTGGAAAGTCACGGAGCAACTCATTCCCTTCTTCGTCACGCGGCAGATCTATAGTGGAGCGGGAAAGGTTCTAAAAGTATCTGGCAAGCCTCAGTACTTCATCTCGCAACGGGCACAACACATTCACGAGAAGACCTCCTCCTCGACGACCTCCTCGCGCAGCATCATCAATACCAGAGACGAGCCGCACTCCGATGCGGAACGCTACCGGCGGCTTCACATCATCGTCGGGGATTCCAATATGTCGGAGTTCGTGACCTATTTGAAGGTCGGCACGGCGACGTTGGTGCTGTCCATGATCGAGGAAGGGTACGTGGTCCAAGGGATGGAGTTCGAGGACCCCGTCAAGGCCATTCGGGAGGTTTCGCGCGATCCCATCTTGAAGCGCAAGATTAAGCTGGACGATGGTCGTCAGATGACGGCGGTCGAGGTTCAGCGGGTTTATCTGGATCGAGCGCAAGAATATCTGGCCCAACAGGAGCACGATCCGATCCTCGACGATGTGTGGCAACGATGGGCCATGGTACTGGATAAGCTTGAAGAGGACCCGATGCAGCTCGTGCGCGAAATCGATTGGGTGACCAAGCGCCATCTGATCCAGTCCTATATCGACAAGAAGGGTTGCGGCTGGGACGATCCACGGGTGTTCCTGCTCGACCTCCAATTTCATGACGTCAAACGGACACGCGGGTTGTACTATCTGATGGAGTCCCGGGGGCTGATCGAACGGGTAGTGGAGGAGGAAGCGGTGCAACGGGCCATGTCGACTCCGCCACAGACCACGAGGGCGAAGGTGCGCGGCGATTTCATCCGGTTTGCCCGCGCGAAGAATCGGTCCTATACGGTCGACTGGACCTATCTGAAACTCAATGGCTATTGGGAAGAAACGATTCTCTGTATGGACCCCTTCAGCGCCGTGAATCGGCGTGTGGATGAGCTGCTCTCGCAGGTCGCGGGGCTACGGTTCTACCGATGATGATGATGACTGCTCTCAGACAGACGCATGTGCAGATTTCACGGCTGGACCGAACGTTGATTACTGCCGTCGTGTTGCTATCCAGCGTCTTTCCCGTCGAGTTGTTTTCCAATACGCCCCCTCCGCCGAATGGCCTCGATGGGCAATACAGCGGCAAGCAGGGGCAGGTGCTGGTGGTCAAGGTGAAGGGCGAAGAACAGGCGACGGAGGTGAAGGGTACGTTTCTGAGTCGGACGATTCCATTTTTCCGGGAGTTCAGGCCTGGGGAGCCGGCCGGCTATATCGGGTTGCTCGGGATCGACATGCAGGACAATCCGGGGACCTATGAACTTGCCGTCGAAGTGAAGCAGGGCGAACAGGCGAAGCAGTTGAGCTTCAATGTCCTAGTGGCCAAAGAGAATTTTGCCGTCGAGCATCTGACATTGCCGAAAGGGAAGGTCGATCTGGATGAGAAGAGCGTGGCACGTTGGAAAGCCGAGCAACAATTAGTACAGCAGGCGCTCGCAGAGAACTCGCGTCTGAAGTTATGGCATAGTAACTTCGTGGAACCGGTGAATGGCAAGCGCACCGGCATTTTCGGCAGCGTGCGGATCATGAACGGCAAACCGCGCAATCCACACAATGGAGAGGATATCGGCGCGCCGCTGGGGGCCGATGTCGCAGCCAGCAATGACGGTGTGGTGCGATTGACCGTGGATCACGTCTTTTCCGGCAAAGGCATCTTCCTCGATCACGGCCTGGGGTTCTATACGATGTATTTCCACCTGTCGGACGTGTTGGTCAAAGACGGTGACTTGGTCACAGCGGGGCAAATCATCGGCAAGGTGGGGGCGACCGGCCGCGCTACCGGCCCGCATCTCCATTGGGGCGTCAAACTCAACGGCGCCCGCGTAAATCCCTATTCATTGCTCGATTTACCATTCAAGAACGGCTCGACACCAGCGGCGACGGTTGCCACGCCGACTCCTGAAGCCACGCCGAACTCGCAAGCCGTACCCATCAAAGAATAGTCTAAGAGACAGGTGTGCCAGGGCTCAACCGCTCACGCACCTACAGAGCGACCCTTGCGGACGCGGCGGGGCGGAATCCTTCTGGAATTCCTTCGGCCACGGTCTTCGACCGTGGTGTCTCAGTCAGTTCAAGCTTTCCTTCCCCGCCGCATCTCGCTGGGTCCCCGCTCCTTCAATCAACGTTTGCTCCAAGCTCTGGCACACCTCCCTGATAGATTTTGACTCGGCTCGTGCGAAAAAGTAGCTTTGCATCTTGTTCCTAACCTCGGTTGCACATGCAAGCTCAATAGGTTGAGTGGTGAAGATGTTATAGGACCTAGTGGGATTGGTGTTCGTTATAATCCCGACGGAAGATTTAGAAACTTCTTGGAACCTTTAAAATAAATGGACTTTTCATTCGGAGGAATCGTGTGGTGAAAGAAGGTTTTGATTTCCTATTTGCAGATGATCCGGAGTACGAGGATCTCATTGCAGAGATCTATTTTGACGGTGAATTTGTTGCTCTCGTTAGCCAAGAGGCTGGGTTTGACTCGTTGGATATACAGTTGCATTCCAGGAAAGACGGGGAGCCATGGCGCTTCAAGGTGAATGAGTTGGAAGGGGCTCTTCAGAAGGCAAAGAGCCGTTTGTGGGAGCTGAGAAAAAATGCAGAACGCAATGAACCTCACTCATAGATGTCTCGTCCGCGTGTCCGCGCGAGGGGGCTCACTGGGGTCGTAGCTTGACTTGACACTTTGGAGCGGATGATGGATATAGCAGCGTAGGGGTTGACTTCCTGATCCCACCACGCCGTCTTGCCGGTCGCGCTGAGCCGACAGGCCCTACCTGTCACCCCCCACCAGTCCATCGAGCAAATTCGGCAGGTTGTCGGCGTCGGGATGGTTCTTCATTTGCTGACCAATGTCGTCGAGCAGAGGGCCGGCTTCGGGGTTTAGGTCTCTCAACGTCCGTTCGAAAGTGCCAGACTTCAGTTCTTCCTGGATTCGTGCTTGGGTCAGCTTGCCCTCCTTCAAATCCTGTTGCAGGATCTTCCCCAGGGCTTCAACGTTCTTCATCGTCTCAGGCGGCAGTTCGCCTAGAAGTTTCAGGACCTCGGCTTGGCTCTGTCCGTCGATCGGCATTTGTGCCAGGCCAGCGTTGCTGAATCCTAGACAGAGCCCCAGGAATAGCAGCCTGATGAGTGTCCGCATGGTCGTCCTCCGTGCAGTGGGCGGTGCCACAATCTGCACCATTGCTGACAGTATTGCAGCACGATGGCAGCCTGTCAGCAATATAGTCATTCCCGCATGATGGCCGCGCGGGACGGGCGGGACTGGCGAGACGGAGGAGGGCTCGAAATTTTCGGAACTTCAAACCCAGGACTTCGAACTTCGTGTCGCGCTTCACGCGTCGCAGTCTAGTCGTTCGACTCGAGACTCGACGGCGTCTTGTTGAGTACTGTGGCGGTGGCGCGTGAGAGAGCTTCGTCGTTTGCGTGGTCGTGGGTATAGACGCGGAATTGGACCAAGCGGGTAGGCAGCAGGTCGAGGAATTCTTCTAATGGGTCGGTCGAGATGCTTTTGGTGCTGGGGTCATACACATAGAGGGGATTACCGCGCTGGTCTTTCGGGTCTGGCCGTGGGTCGAGAGGCGCCATGTCGACACGGAACTCGACTTTTTGAAGGCGCGCCGGCAATTCTTTTTTGATCTGTTCTTCGAAGTGTTCGTGGCTGGGGAAGTCCATGCCGCGCTCCTGGCCCTTTTCCTTGAGCACGGCGCTGTAGGCCATCTTCCATTTCACGTCACGGACGAGGATCCGCTGCCATTCTGTACCCAGCCGCCGCTCTGTGGCATGGCGTGAGGTCTTCCATCCCCGTACCTGCTCAAGCAAGGACCAGTCAGTCAGTGTCAGGTACTCGTCCATCTTCTTGCGAGGATCGTGGGGAAACAGCAGCTTCATGGTGTCGCCGAAGATGTCACGGAGGTGGATGTCGATCGCGCGCGTGGTCCGGTGATAGTAGACGTTGGAATAGAGGTACATGCGGGTATTGAGGAACATCTGCAGGGCAGGAAGACCCGTCTTATGAATCGTAAATCCCTTGTCCGTGATAATCGTGTAGTGAATGAGTCTGGAGAGATCGACAGGGCCGACCGCAACGCCACACATATAGGAGTCGCGCAGGACATAATCGAGGTTATCTGCGGTATAGCTGCCGGAAATGACCGGCTGGAGCATATTGAGCCATCGCGGAATGCGGGAGTTGTCTTTGCCCTTTTCCTTGAGGATCACATGGGCGATCTGGTCGGGGTTGAGTTCCTCGCCTTTGGCGAAGGGGCCGGACGGGCTGCGCCGGATCTTACGGATGATCGGGCCGAGATGGTCGCGGATGATGATTTGCCCGAGTCTTTCGTGACTGGCATGGAAGGCGTGCAAGTAGTTGTCGTCGAAGAAATGGCAGAAGGGACCATGGCCGATGTCGTGCACGAGCGCCGTGACACGGAGAAATTCTTCGACATAATTCGCCGAGGGGACCTCCTTTACCGCTTTCTTGAGAAACGGATAGAGATGTCGCGCAAAGCGGCCTGCAACATGCATGGTACCGAGCGAATGGACGAAGCGGGTGTGTTCCGCTGAGGGGTATACCCAGCGGGCGCTTTGGAGTTGATAGATGTACCGGAGGCGCTGGACCCAGGGGGAGTCGATCAGGTCCTTTTCCGTCCGTTCGCGCGGGTCCGCAGTGGAAAAGGGCACGGTGAAGGAGACGTATTGATGGATCGGATCGGCGATCAGCGCCGACCCGTCATACGGAGCATTGGATGGAGGACCGAATTCAGACATGGCGAGCGATCATCTTAGCGTATATCTTACGGGGGCGGCAACGGCTACTGCGGCAAACGATCTGCTGGCATTTACGTCGTTCTCGGCCCCAAGAAATCCTCGACGTATTGCAGAGAATACGCCTCCGGTTTCTTGGGACCTGCGGCCTTGCAGCTGCCGGCAGCTCGTTCGCCTCGCAACTGGCGTGGATAGGAGTCAGACGTCAGACGACTCTCGCTTCTTGTGCTGGTCGCGCGCCACTCAGAGATTTCGTGACGAATCGTCATGAATAATGCGGTCTAGCGGATGCGATTGCCGATATCTAGCCACGAAATAGTAAGCGAGTGGGTAGGCGAGTGCGGCAGCGAGGAAGCTCAAGACAAATCCGCCAAGAAAGAAGGGCATGGCGTAGGGCATGATTTGTTCATAGATCGCACCGAAACTCAAATCATGCCAGTCGAAGGAGGGACTGTCCGATCGGCCGAGCAAGAGCGCACCGACCCAGTAGGTGGCACCGAGGATAGGGACCATAGTCCAGGGATTGTTGAGATAGGCGCCTACCATGAGCGCGAGAAGGTTGAGGCCCAATGCCCAGGCGCAGAGGAGCACCATGACGGTATGTAATCCGTAGACCGGGGAAAAGCCAATGAAGACCCCGATGGCGAAGGCCAGCGCCGTTCGCTGCGGCGACTCCTGCAAGTGGAGAACCTGTTTCAGCAGCGATCGAAATGAAGGGATCGTGGCCATGGCTGTCGTGGATGACGATGGTTATGTGAAATGTTCGTAACTGGTGTTCGCCAACCTGTGACGCTGGCCGTGAGAGGAGACGCCCTGTATTCCGAAGCGAAGGGGGTGAATTTTCCCAATGCAGGTCAGGGAGAATCCTCGCTTGAGGGCTGCCCGTTGGAGTCGCAAGCGTTGTCGTGGTGATACGGTAAAGAGCAATTCATAATCCTCTCCTCCGGTCAGCGCGAGGTCCACCGGGTCGAGCTCCCGAGAAGCTGCATAGGCGTTGCAGGCCGGCGATAACGGAAGCGCGGCCAGATCGAGGTCCGCTCCGACATGGCTTTCCTCGCAGATGTGGCGGAGGTCGCCGGAGAGGCCGTCTGAGATATCAATCGCGGAGGTCGCGAAGCGATGGGTATTGAGCCATTGGCCTTCCGCAACGCGCGCGGTTGGACGCAGGTGCCGTCCTATCAGAAATTGCCGGTGCTTGGTCGAGAGTGCTGCGTTCCACGGGTAACGTTTCGTACGGGACGGTGGTTCGTTCAAGAGTCTTAGGCCGGCCAATGCGTCGCCGATTGTGCCAGTCACATAGAGGAGATCCCCGATTCGTGCACCGCTCCGAAACAGGGCCTGGCGGGAAGGGACCATCCCGATCAGCGCCACACTGAGAAACCATCCGCCGTTCGAAGCCGACGTATCTCCGCCGATGAGTCCTACGTGGTGCGGGCGGCAGGCGCCCATCATCCCTCGGTACAGCTGGTGAACATGGCGGCTGGTGCCGGTGCGGGGAATGGCCAAGGTGACGAGGAGATACTGCGGAGTTCCTCCCATCGCCGCGATGTCGCTGAGGTTCGATGCTGCGGCGCGGAAGCCGATATCAGCCATTGTGGCGGTTCGGAGGTCGAAGTGGACCCCCTCTGTTAAAAGGTCGGTCGTCAGCACAGTCCATTGGCCGGCCCGTGACGTGATGATGGCGGCATCGTCGCCGATCCCTTGAATCACCGAGGGAGCGTGGCGGCCATGGCGCCGGTGGAGAGCTCGAATGAGATCGAATTCGTGGATCGTGGGATGGGCCTTCGTGCGGACCGTGGAGGTCATGCTAGCAGGTTCCTGAAAAACCATTCTGAGTTATTTCGAAACCAACGACCAGCATGTCCGAAGTGATGTGGAAGCATCCCCCCTGCAGGATAACCGAGCGAGTCTGGAGGGGCGCGCGAGACGGTGTGGAATACCAATCTGTCCACTTCGCGTCTTTCTCGCATGTCTCGCGCTTCACGCGCCACAGCCTCTGGCGAGATTTTTCAGCATCCTGCTAGTGGAGTTGTAGGAGAGGTGTTGCCGTGCTGGTTGCATGCACCGGCAGGGAGCGAGCGGCTCGCCCGGACTTCACACGCGTGGCGTGTTTTCTTGAGTGCG
Organism: Nitrospiraceae bacterium; assembly: GCA_036004925.1. Taxonomy (GTDB): domain Bacteria; phylum Nitrospirota; class Nitrospiria; order Nitrospirales; family Nitrospiraceae; genus Palsa-1315. The sequence goes on from DASYRC010000022.1 coordinate 49,758, forward strand.
GCTGCGGCGTGTGGGGCTTGCCCGTTAGACGTGTGGATTTCGAGCCACGCCGGAGAGCCACTTTCATGACATCATCCATCGTGTCGGCAAAGACGAGGTGAATGCCCTTTAAAATGTGCTTGGGAATTTCATCGAGATCCTTCTTGTTGCGTTTCGGAAGAATCACGGTGGTGAGTTTGGCCCGTTTGGCCGCCAAAAGTTTTTCCTTCAATCCTCCGATCGGGAGCACTCGTCCCCGGAGCGTGATCTCGCCTGTCATCGCCAGGTCGCGGCGCACCGGGATTTGCGACAACGTCGATGCAATGGCGATGGCCATGGTAATGCCAGCCGACGGCCCGTCCTTCGGAATCGCTCCGGCCGGCACATGGATATGGAGATCCTGAGTGGTGAACACATCGGGATTGATGCCGAGGGTGCGCTCGCGCGACCGGACGTAGCTCAAGGCTGCTTGCGCGGACTCCTTCATGACGTCGCCAAGTTGGCCAGTGAGAGTCAATTGCCCCTTGCCCTTCATCGCCGTGGCCTCGATGTAGAGTACATCGCCGCCGGACTCCGTCCAGGCTAATCCCGTTGCCACGCCGACTTCGTCTATTTTCAATTCCTCTTCGGGCACGAACTTAGGGACGCCCAGATATTTGTGCAGGTTGGCGGGATTGACTGGGAACCCTACGCCTTTGCCTTCCGCCACTTTCTTTGCCACCTTGCGCATGACGTTGGCGATCTCGCGCTCGAGGTTCCTGACACCGGCTTCACGCGTATAGTTGGCGATGATTTGACGTACCGCCGGCTCGGCGATGCGGACATGTTTCTCGGTGATACCGTGTTCGTTGAGTTGCCGAGGGATCAGGTATTTCTGGGCGATGCCTAACTTTTCTTCTTCGGTATAGCCGGGGATCCCGATGACTTCCATCCGGTCGCGCAAGGCGGGCAAAATGGGGTCGATCAGATTCGCCGTCGTAATGAACATCACTCCGGTCATGTCGAAGGGCACGCCCAGGTAGTGGTCTGTGAACGAGTTGTTCTGTTCCGGGTCTAGCACTTCGAGCAAGGCTGCGGAGGGATCGCCGCGAAAATCCATCCCGACCTTGTCGACTTCGTCCAGCATGAAGACAGGGTTGTTGGTGCCGGCTTGTTTCATGCCTTGAATGATGCGGCCGGGCAGCGCGCCGACGTAGGTACGTCGATGACCGCGGATCTCGGCCTCGTCACGGACGCCGCCGAGACTGATGCGGACAAATTCGCGACCGAGAGCGCGGGCGATTGACTTTCCGAGCGAGGTCTTCCCGACGCCCGGAGGTCCGACGAAACAGAGAATCGGACCCTTCATTTTGTCTTTGAGCTTCCGTACGGCGAGATACTCAAGGATCCGTTCCTTCACTTTCTCCAGATCGTAGTGGTCCTCGTTGAGCACTTTGGCGGCGGCCTTGAGGTCGAGGTTGTCCTTGGACTTCTTGGACCAGGGCAGTTCCACGATCCACTCGATATAGGTCCTGACGGTCGCAGACTCAGCGGTATCCGGGTGCATTTTTTCAAGGCGTTTAAGCTGCTTTTCCGTTTCCTTTAGCACCTTCTCCGGCATCTTCAGTTCTACGATCCGCTTGCGAAACTCAGTGATTTCTTCCGCACGTTCGTCGAGTTCGCCCAACTCTTTTTGAATAGCTTTGAGTTGTTCGCGCAGGAAGTATTCGCGTTGGGTCTTGTCCATCTCCCCTTTGGCTTGTGCTTGAATCTTCTGTTGCATGGAGAGGACTTCGATCTCCTTACCGAGGATCTCGCTGACGTGCCGGAGGCGCTTGATCGGATCAATGACCTCCAGGACTGCCTGGGTGACTTCGACCTTGAGGCCAAGATTGGACGCAACCATGTCGGCCAGACGTCCGGCGTCTTCGAGATTCTCGATGACGATCATCACGTCCGGGATCAAGACTTTGCCGAGACTCACGATCCGTTCGATCTGCTCCTTTACCGTCCGCATGGCGGCTTCGGTTTCAAGGGCGGCACTCGCCGGCTTGTGTTCGGTGAGTTTGTCGATGCGCACGGAATAATAGGGCTCAGTTTGAATGTAGCCCGTGATCTTGGCTTTTGAGAGTCCTTGCACGAGAATTTTGATGCGTTCATCGGGCAATTTCAGCATCCGCATGATGATGCCGACCGTGCCGATGGTATGGATATCCTCCGGTGAGGGATTCTCGACGTCCAAGGCCTTTTGCGTCGACAGGAAGATCATTCGATCGCCGGCTAACGCGGCTTCAATCGCTTTGATCGACATCTCTCGCCCGACAAACAAGGGGAGGACCATGTAGGGGAAGACGACAATGTCTCGGACCGGCAACAGCGGAAGCTGGTCGGGGATTTCGACGTTCTGGGGTGGCTGTAAGTCTTGTTCGATCGTGTCGTTCATCGGTGTGGTTTCACTGTTGTGCTTAGTGGTGAATGAGATATGAGGTCATGCCTTCTTTGAGTGCCGTGACTGGGCTTTTCGTGATCGTGTCGTGCGGCGTTCTCCGGAAGACCGCATCCGATTTTGAAGATAGTCGCTGAAGTCTGGTCCCAGGGAGGGATTCTTGAGTGCGAATTCGACGGTCGCAATGAGAAATCCTAACTTGTCCCCGGCATCATAGCGCTGTCCCTGTATCTCCAGCGCATACATCGGGGACCTCTTTGCCAACTCCCGAAGTGCGTCGGTCAATTGGATCTCGCCATTTTTACCCGGCTGGGTCTTTCGCAGAATGGAGAAAATCTCCGGCGGCAGGACGTAGCGACCGATGACCGCCAGATTGGACGTGGCTTCGGCCGGCGCCGGTTTCTCAATGAGGCCCTCGACTCGATGCAATCCCGCTGCAATGGTTCGAGACGCCACGATCCCATAACGGTTGACTTCATGGTGGGGCACTTCCTGTACACCGAGAACCGCACCGTGTCGTTTCTTGTAGGCATGAATGAGTTGGGCGAGGCCAGGTACCGGGGCATCGATGATTTCGTCGCCGAGTATGACCGCAAAGGGTTCGTCACCGATCAGCCGTTGGGCGCAGAGGACTGCATGGCCCAGTCCGAGGGCCTCCGACTGACGGACGTAACAGAAATTTGCGAGTGTGGAGATGTGCCGTATCTGGCTCAAGAGCTGCGCTTTGCCGCTGCCCTTGAGATTTTCTTCTAACTCGACGGATCGGTCGAAATGGTCCTCGATCGCACGTTTGCCCCGCCCGGTGATGATGATAATGTCTTCGATTCCTGAGGCGACCGCTTCTTCTACGGCATATTGAATCAGTGGTTTGTCGACGAGTGGCAACATTTCTTTGGGAGAGGCTTTCGTCGCGGGAAGGAAGCGAGTGCCAAGGCCAGCGGCGGGCATCACGGCTTTGCGCACTTCGAAGCGTGACATGATTCGATACTATGTGATGGGGTAGGCGATGTCAAGGAATGCAGGAGCGTAGAAGCGGCCTGAGACGATCGCGCAACCGAGCCGCAGTCCGCATGATTCATGATGATTCATGACGTGTCTGCTGCATCGGGTGAGACGGGCAAGAGGTGAGGGGCAAGGGGCTGGAGGTGATAGGAAAAAATCGTCAAAGATCCTTATTCTTCCTTGTCTCTCCCCGCGGGTTCCTTGCGGGTTTTTATACCGGTTTGCGATGACTCTGCGCGAATAGTGTGAGCTGTCAGCTTTACATTCAAATACTTGCCCAATATAATTCAGAAGTTTTACACGCATGATGCGGTGAGGGATACGTTTGCGCTTATCGCCTGGACCTCTCAGGTCAGGAACCTCCTCTGCCGCCATGGTCACACGCGCCCCGGATGCGTCGTGTGTGATGGGACTAGAAGAGCAGGGTGTACGCTCACGGCCTAAGTTAGGGTTACCCATGATGCCGGTATTATCCTCCTCTTCTTCTTATGGAACTCAGATCCGGTGAGGGAAACTTGCTGTTCAGCCGCACCTCGTTGGCTCTTCGTCATGGTCCTCGTCACCCTGGCCTGGGGAGTAGTGCCGGTGCTTGCGGTCGCTGCGGAGCAGGCCGCGGTCAAAGTGACGGCGATAGAGATTCGAGGGAACAAGCGGATCGAATTGCCGGCGATTGCCGGCCGATTGACGTTGAAGCCCGGCGATCCTTACACCCCTGAGAATGTCCGTGGACAAATCAAAATCCTTTACGAAACCGGGTTCTTTGAAGACGTGCAGGTGGAGACAGAATCGGGGGCGGGCGGGGTCGCCCTGGCCTTTCTGGTCCGCGAGAAACCGTTCATCACAGAGATTGTGTTCGATGGGAATAAGGAGCTCAGCGACGATAAGCTCAAAGAGAAGATCACGATCAAGAGCCAATCCTTTCTCGATCAGCCACAGGCCAAAGAGAGTGCGGAGAAGATTCGCCTGGCCTATCAGGGGGACGGTTACTTCAATTGTCGGGTGATCCCGGTCGTGCAGACCCTGGACGAGGATCGGAAGCGCTTGACGTTTTTCGTGAAAGAAGGAGACAAGGCGCGTGTTAAAACGGTCAAGTTTGATGGTTTGCACGCAGCGACGAAAAACGAGATGTTCCAGGTGATGGCAACGCGGGAATGGATTCCCTGGTACGGTCTGATCACACAACTGAAGTTGCCGTCGTTTCTCTCGGATGCCGGCCTCTTAAAGCGGGAAGAAATGAACAACGACGTCGAGCGGGTCAAAGAGATCTTGCTCAACAAAGGCTATTTAAACGCCCGGGTTGGGTTGCCGACTGTGGAACTCAGCGACGATAAGAAGTGGTTTGTCGTTACGTACGCGGTGACGGAAGGAGAGCCGTTCACCATCGGCGAAATCGGCTTCCGTGGGAATACGGTGTTCGAAGATCCGGAACTTCGTCAGGGGCTCAAAATAAAGGAAGGAGAGATTTTTCAGCGCCAGAAACTCCGTGACGAGATTACGCGATTGAACGATCTCTATGGGAGCAGGGGCTATTCGTTTGCCGATGTCTCGCCCAATGTGAATCCGAACATGGAGGACCGGACCGCATCCATCATTCTGACCATCAAGGAAGGGGAGATGATGCGGATCCGTCAGATCAACATCAATGGGAACGAGAAGACCAAAGACAATGTGATTCGTCGTGAAATCCGTGTCGATGAACAGGATATCATCGATACCCCCTCGTTGAAACGGAGCTTTCAGCGTCTCAACAACTTGAACTTTTTCGAGACGGTGGAAATCCTTCCGGCGCAGGTGGATGTAGATAAGGTCGATCTGAATGTTCGCGTTAAAGAAAAACCGACCGGCCAGTTCAGCATCGGAGGCGGATTCAGCACATTGGACCAGTTGGTCGCGATCGCCGATATTACGGAAGGGAATCTCGGTGGGAATGGTTGGATGGGACGAATCCGTGGCCAGTTGGGTCAGCAACGTACAATAGGATTGATCACGTTTCGTAACCCCTATGTGAACGACTCCTTGACCTCAATGCAGCTGGACGTCTACCGCACTGCGACGAACTACATCACCTATTTTGAAACGAAATCCGGTGCCAGCGTGACGGTAGGTCGCTATCTCTCTGAGTATACCTCCGGGAGCGTGAGCCTATTCGCGGAGGAGTTGAATTTCAAAAATCCGGCGGTAGGCATTTGCCCGGATCGATTTCCTCTTGTGTGTAGTCAACTTGGGAATCAGACGACGACTGGGTTCCGGACCACGCTGTCTCGCGACACGAGAGACTACTATATGGATCCCCGCAGCGGTTGGCGAGCCGCTGTGGGCTTTGATTTGGGGACGCCCTACCTGGGCGGGAGCAACAACTTCTATAAATATTATCTGGATGTTATTAAATATACGCCGTTGCCTTACGATACGCGGTTTGCGGTCCGTGCTCGCTATGGCGCTGCAGTCGGCATCGAGGGGCACCCCATTCCATTGACCGAACGATATTTTGTCGGCGGCATCAATACGATGCGCGGGTTCAAGTTTGGGCGCGCGGGGCCGGTGACCACCAGTAATTCCTTACTCGGCGCAACCAAACAGTTGATCTTCAATAACGATTTTATCTTTACGATTTCCTCTGATGCTAAATTGAACGGGGTGATCTTCTTTGACTACGGGAAAGGCTTTGACGACGATGAACCCCTCTCGTTTAAGTTGCGGAAAGCGGTTGGATTAGAAGGGCGATGGATTTCACCATTTGGCCCCCTCCGCGCCGCGTATGGGATTAATCTGGATCCCAGACCAGGAGAAGCCAAAGGGGCCTTCGAGTTTACCATCGGTTCGCTGTTCTAATGGAGCGGGTTTTTGAACATGAGTGAGAGGTGCGGTGTGATCCAGGTAGGTGTCGTCATACGGAAGGTGTTCTGCACAGGAGGTCTATTGACGGCGCTCCTCGCTGTCTCCGGCTGTGCTGCCGGCGGGGCCAAAGTCGAGGGGAAGATCGGAGTCGTCGATCCGGCCCGTGTCCTAAACGAGACGAACACCGGCAAGAGGGCCAAGGATTCCTTGAGTGTATTCTCCAAGAATCGCCAGGCGGTGATCGAGATGGATGAAAAAGAGCTCCGGCGCATGGAAGAAGATTTTGGGAGGCAGGCCAGTGTGTTGAGCGCGCCTGCGAAACGGGAGCGCGAAGAGCAGTTTCGACGTCGGGTGGCGGAGTATCAGCAGAAGGCGGCAGACATGAACCGGGAGGTTCAGGAAAAGCAAAAAGACGTGCTTGAAGGGTTCCGTGAAAAGGTGGGACTCATCGTGGGGAAAGTATCGAAGCGTCTCGGATTACAGGTCGTCATGGATAAGGGGAAAGGCGGTCCCACCCTATATAGCGATGAAGGACTCGATATTACAGGGCAGGTGATAGATGAATTTAATCGTGAATATCCATAGGAGTCTGTCCGACATGACCACTCTACTGCGACGAACGATGGCCGGGCATCTACGTTCCTCTCGGTCCCGAAAAATCCACAACGTATTCCAGCGAATACGCCTCCGGTTTTTCGGGTCCTGCGACTGCGCATCTGCCTGCCTCTCTTTCGCCTCGTGACGAATGGCAATGTCAGACAGGCTCTTGGCCCGCATGATCCATGACGGTTCATGGCGATATAGCCCGAGAGCACGTTCCTTGTGAATTGCATCGCTTATACGACGAGACAGACGCACTCATTCCGCCCCGCGCTTCACGAACGAAGAGGGACGAGGAACGCAGCAGCGGATCGTGATCGCAGCAAAAGCGTTCATGAATCATGCGGGCGAGGTACATGCCTAGCAGGTTGCGGAAAAACTATTGTGGCACGGTGGAAAATGAATGGTACCCATAGCGAGGACAACAGGAGCACGTCGCGCAGGATGCTCAAAAAGGCCATCCAGCAAGGCGGTAGCGAGCGAAGAAGCGAAGGCGTTCGCTTCGGTACGTTGAGCTTCCGAGTCAAACGAGAACGCCGCATGGGAAAAGGCGCGTTTCGGCGCGCCGGGGTGGGGCGGGTGAGAAGAGCGACTTTTTCAGCATCCTGCTAGAGTGTGGTACTCGTAAGGAGCAGAGGAGGATTCGATGGAACGAACGAGAGCGACTAGTCTGATCAGTGCAGTGGCATTGTGGCTGGCGATGGTGTCGCCGGGGTTGTCGGATGAAACCTTCAAGGTTGCGGTGATGGACCAACAAGTGGTGATCGAACAGTCGAAGGCCGGCAAGCGGGCCTTGGAGGAGCTCAAGGCCTACTCCATGACCAGGCAAAAGATCATCAATGCCGACGATCAAGAACTGAAGGAATTGCAACAGGCGATTCAAGACGGGAAGTTGACCGACAGCGCGAAGCAAGAGAAGCAAGGTCAGTTCCAGGCCAAGATGGAGGCCTATCAACGTCGCCTGGCCGACTTCAATCGCGAGATTCAACAGAAACAGCGTGAAATGGTGGCGGAATACTCGAAAAAAGTGCAAGCGGCCGCGCAGGCCGTGGTGGAAAAGAACGGGTTCGTCGCAATCATCGACAAGGGGGTCGAGGTAGCGATAAAGATTGTGCTCTATCATCAGCCCGCGTTGGACTTGACCGATCAGGTAGTGAAGGAGTTCGATCGACAGAATAAGTAGTGGAAGTGGGGGCGACCTGGTTGGCCCCTGTGCCCACGGAACCCCCACGATGAGATGGTAGTCGTTCGACGTGCGCAGTAGGGGCCAAACCATGTCGCCCCCAGAGAAGGAAAGCAAGCGAGCTTGGAGGGAGCATTCTTAGTGTCGCCATAATTTCAGAATGCACACAACCGAAGTCTTGCCTATGAGGAGGTTCCGCCGATGTCCGTGATGGAACAAGTCGAAATTCAGTCCCTCTTGCCTCACCGGTATCCCTTTCTCCTGGTCGATCGAATTCAGGAGTTGGCTCCCGACCGGCGGATCGTAGGGTTCAAGAACGTGACGATCAATGAACCCTTCTTTCAAGGGCATTTTCCCGGACGGCCGGTCATGCCGGGGGTGTTGATTCTCGAGGCCATGTCTCAAGTTGGTGCGATTTTGGCGTTTAAGTCGCTGGGGTACGCGACGCGTCCGGTGGTGTATCTGACCGGTATCGATGGAGCGAAGTTTCGAAAACCGGTCGTGCCAGGCGATCGGTTGCGGTTTGAGATCGACGTTGTCAAGAAACGGGTGCCGTTTTGGAAGATGCAAGGCAAGGCTTTTGTCGAGGAGGAACTCGTCTGTGAAGCCGAAGTGACCGCGATGGTGACCGAGGAAAAGGCGTGAGGCGTGAAGCGAAAAGAAATGTGGTCGGCACCTGTACTTTTGGTTTACGAATAACGATTTACAATTTGTGTCTCACTGGAGGTTAAGAGTGCAGATTCATTCAACAGCGATAGTTCATCCCAAGGCGAGTCTTGCCGATGATGTGGAGGTCGGGCCGTTTTGCCTGATCGGTGAGCATGTCACGATCGGAAAGGGAACCAGAGTATTATCTCATGTGACGGTCGACGGATGGACGGAGATTGGTGAGCGGAATGAGTTGCATCCCTTTGCCTCGATCGGCGGACCGCCTCAGCACCTCGGTTATAAGGGGGAACCGACCAAGGTCATCATCGGCCATGACAATATTCTTCGTGAATATGTCACGATCAACCGCGCGACGGTGCAAGGCGGTGGGACGACTACCATCGGCTCCAAGAACTTCTTGATGGCCTATGTGCACGTCGCCCACGATTGTCATCTCGGCAGCCATCTCATCCTGGCCAATGCCGCAAGTTTAGCCGGCCACATCACCATCGGCGACCATGCCATCATCGGGGGACTGACCGGCATCCACCAATACGTGCGGGTCGGGTCGTACTCCATGGTCGGCGGTTGTTGCGGCATTGTGCAAGACCTCCCGCCATTCATGCGGGCTGCGGGTGGCTATCGTGCGCGGATGTATGGTCTTAACTCGGTGGGGTTGCGCCGTCAAGGGTTTTCTACCGATCGGATCTCGGTACTGAAACGGGCGTACGATATGCTCTTTCGCTCGGGGCACCGAATCGCTGAAGCGGCCCGGCTCGCCAAGGCCGAATTCGGAGACCAACCCGATGTCATGACGGTCTTGGAGTTCCTGGAGGGAACGAAGCGTGGCATCTGCCGGTCGGTCGGCAAAGATCACGAGGACGAGGAGTAAGCACCGTGGCATCACTGCCTCACGTCATCAATGGCGAGCGGATTGGGCTCATTGCTGGTAACGGCCGCTTCCCCATCATCTTCGCGGACAATGCCAGAAAACTGGGATACTATGTTTCGGCGGTTGCGCACATCGGCGAAGCAGAGCCGGAACTCGAACAGCATGTCGATCGTATCCACTGGATCAAGATCGGTCAGCTCAACAAATTAATAAACGCCTTCAAGGCCGATGGCGTTGAAAGAGCCGTCATGCTTGGCGGCGTCAAGAAGACGCATGTCTTCACGACTGTCCGTCCGGACCTCCGGGCACTAGCCCTTTTCGCGCGGGTGGCTCTGTGGCGAGATGATGACATTCTGCGTGAAATTGCCGCAGAGATTGAACGGGAAGGCATCGTGATCTGTGAATCGACCTTCGGGCTTAAGGGGATTCTCGTGGAAGAAGGGACATTGACCGTGCGGGCCCCATCGGAGAAAGAGTGGGAGGACATCCGTTACGGCTGGGAAGTGGTGCATGAAATCGGGCGTCTTGATATCGGGCAGTGTGTCGTGATCAAAGATCGCGTGGTCGTGGCCGTCGAAGCGGTCGAAGGCACCGACGGAGCTATCAAGCGCGGCGGCGATTTGGCCAAGGAGGGTGCGGTAGTGGTCAAGCGATCGAAGCCGCAGCAGGACTTGCGGTTCGATCTCCCAGCCGTGGGGCCTCGGACCATCGAGGTGATGGCCTCGGTCAAGGCTTCCGTATTGGCGATCGAAGCCGGTCGGACCATCCTGTTGGATCGCGAGATCATGTTGGAGAAGGCCCGGTCAGCCCGTATTGCCATTGTCGGAATCATGACACTCGAACCGACCGGAAAATGAGCCTCCAAGGATGACACCGTTGAAGGCAGGGGTTATCGGCGTCGGACATCTCGGGCAACACCATGCACGGCTCTATGCCTCCTTGCCTGGAGTGCAGCTCATTGGTGTGGCGGATCAGTCGCTTGAGCGGGCGCAGACGGTCGCAGATCGGCATGGGGTACGCGTCTTTCGAACGGCTGATGAATTGTTGCCGCATGTCGATGTCGTCAGTGTGGCGGTGCCCACGTCAGGCCACTATGCCGTCGCAAAAGCCTGTCTGCAGGCGGGCAAACATGTGTTGGTCGAAAAGCCGATTGCCGTTACACCCGGAGAGGCACAAGAGTTGGTGCAGCTGGCCAAACAGCGGGGCTGTTGTGTGCAGGTTGGCCACAGCGAACGGTTCAATCCGGTGATGGCGCTGATGCGTCCCCATATCGGGAGACCTGTGTTCATCGAATGTCACCGTCTCAGCAGTTTCAGTGAACGGGGGACCGACGTGGATGTGGTGTTGGACCTGATGATTCACGATCTGGATCTCGTGCTGTCTTTGAATCCAGGTCCCGTTGAAGAGGTGCGCGCTGCGGGGGTGGCGGTGTTGTCCTCCTCGATTGATATCGCCAACGCCCGCATTCAGTTCCGGAGCGGCTGCGTGGCCAACTTGACCTCCAGCCGCGTGTCGACGAATAAGATGCGTCGGCTGCGTCTCTTCCAACGAGACAATTATCTGTCGATCGATTTCCAGACCAGGCAAGGTATGATTTGCCGACGCAACGCCAAGGCAGGAGAGCGGCCGACCGTCGAGGTCGAGGAGCTGCAGGGTGGAGATGAAGAACCGTTGAAGCTCCAACTTGAATCGTTTCTTCAAGCAGCCAGCAGGGGTACGCGGCCGGTGGTGTCGGGTGAGGATGGCGCGGCGGCAGTGGACGTGGCGCATCAGGTCTTGCAGGCCATTGCGGCCTTTGCAGCTCGCCATGAAGAAGGGGGTAGTCGAGATACCGGTATACGGAGGTAGCGGGGTATAGGGATAATGGGACAAAGGGGTAGTCGGGACAGCGGGATAGAAGTTACAGACCCTTTACCATTTTATACCCCGTTATCTCTCTACCCCTTTTTACCCCGTCCCCGAAGCCATGAGGATACTGATCGTAACAGGTGAAGCCTCGGGTGATCTCCACGGGGCCCATTTAGCCAAAGCGATCATGGCGCTCGACCCGACGACCCAGCTGGTCGGAATTGGTGGGCCTCGGATGCGCGCCGCAGGTGTGAGCCTTGTGCCGGGTGTCCCGCAGCTGGACGTGATGGGATTGATCGGGCTGTCCGCTATCCGAGCTATGGTCCAGCGCGTGCGCACCATCCGGCGGGTGCTGAAGACAGAGGCCTGGGATCTTGTCGTGCTGATCGATAATCCAGGGCTGAATTTTCATTTCGCTCGAGTTGCCAAAGCCGCCGGTCGACGTGTGCTCTACTACATTGCCCCGCAAGTGTGGGCCTGGCGGCCGGGGCGCATGAAGTGGATTCAGCGCCGGGTCGATCATGTCGTCGTCATTCTCCCATTTGAGCCGGAACTTTATCGCCGGGCAGGAGTTCGTTGCACGTTCGTCGGCCATCCATTGCTTGATACGGTGGCGCCGCACTATGATCGTGCCAAGCTTCGCAGGGAGTTCGGCTTGGGCGAATCCACCCGCGTCGTCGGATTGTTGCCGGGAAGTCGAGTGAGCGAAGTCGAAATGCTCCTGCCGGTGCTCCTGAAGGCGGCTGCTCAACTGGTCGTGGCCGAACCGGGAACGCAGTTTATTCTGGCGCAGGCCTCCTCAATTGACGATAATCTGATTCAGGCCCTGCTTCAGCACAGCCCTGTGCCGGTCCGTGTGGTGCACGATCAAGCCAGTGAGGTGATGGCCCTGTCCGATGTGTTGTTTATTGCGTCGGGGACCGCGACCTTGCAGGCGGCGGTGGTGGGGACTCCCATGGTGTTGCTGTACAAGACGTCGCCGTTGACGTATCAGCTGGCGCGTTGGCTGATCACTGTGAAATGGATCGGGCTCGTTAATTTGGTGGCCGGCCGATCGGTCGTGCCGGAACTGATTCAGGCTGAGGCGACGGACGAGCGGTTGTGTCAGGAAGTCCTGCACCTCCTGCGCGATCCGTCGGCGTATAATGATATGAAAGAAGGGCTGCGACAGGTTCGGAAATCGTTGGGGGAGCCCGGCGCCTCCAGCCGAGCTGCGCAGGTGGCATTGTCTGAATGTCGACTCTAGATCGCCTAATACGATTGTTTCGCTACCTGAAGCCCTATCGGGTTCGGTTGGGTGCGGCGTTCGTATGCTCGGGGCTCGTGGCGGCCTTCTCCGGCGCCTATGCCTGGCTCGTCAAACCAGTCCTCGACGAGATTTTCATCAACAAGAACGAAAGCCTCTTGCTCGTCCTTCCGCTCGCGCTCTTCGTCGTGGCGGTCCTCAAGAGCGTCTTCAACTACGGGCAAAACTATCTCATGAACTATGTCGGGAATCGAGTGATCGCCGACATTCGACAGGAGTTGTTCGGGAAACTCATTCGGCTGCCCGTTCCCTATCATGATGTGAATACGTCAGGGCGGTTGGTGTCCCGTGTCGTGAACGACGTCACCTTGATGGCCAACGCGGTGGCGGGAGTGCTGAAAGATATTTTTCAGCAGGGACTCACGTTCCTGGCCATGATGGGCGTGATCTTCTATCAGAATGGGCGGCTGGCCGGTCTCTCGGTGATTGTCATTCCCTTGGCCGTGTTTACGATGGTGCGGATGGGGAAACGGTTGCGGGCGTTGGCGGCAAGCGGCCAGGAGCGGATGGGGGATATGGCCTCCACACTTCAGGAAACGTTATCCGGGATTCGCATGGTGAAGGCTTATGGACGCGAAGAGGCAGAGTCGGCGCGATTTCAACAGAGCAACCGCTCGTTCCTCAGTACGACGATGAAGGCAATTCAGGTTTCCTCCCTCGGATCGTCGCATATGGAAGTGATCGGTGTCGTGGGGGTCGCAGCGATTATTTGGTATGGCGGCTTCCTCGTGATCAACGGCTCGATGACACCGGGGGCGTTTTTCTCATTTCTGACAGCGATGTTCATGGCCTATACGCCGATTCGCCGACTGTCCGGTTCCAATAATTTGATTCAACAGGCGCTGGCCGCGGCGGAACGGGTCTTCGGCGTGTTGGACCTCAAGACCGAGCAGGATGCGGAGCGGGGCCAATTGGAGTTGCCGCGGATTGCGCAGTCGGTGACGTTTGACGATGTGACGTTTCATTATGAGAGCCAGGCAGTGCCGGCACTCAACGACATCAACCTGACGATTCGCGCCGGAGAAATGGTGGCCCTCGTGGGCAGCAGTGGCAGTGGCAAGACGACTCTGGTCAATCTGATCCCACGCTTTTACGAGCCGACAGCCGGTCGCATTCTCATCGACGGGGTCGATATTCAGTCGTACACCCTCCGCTCGCTCCGATCGCAGATTGGCATGGTGTCGCAAGATGTAGTCTTGTTTGACGACAGCATTCGCAACAATATCGCCTTTGGACGGGAGGGCACGACCGACGAAGACATTTTCCAGGCGGCGCGATTGGCCTATGCCCATGATTTTGTCGAGCGCCTTCCGCAGGGGTACCAGACGGTCGTAGGAGAGAAAGGGGTCAAACTCTCCGGCGGGGAACGGCAACGCTTGGCCATTGCCCGCGCGATCTTGCGCGACCCTCCCTTGCTCATCCTTGATGAAGCGACGTCGGCGTTGGACACCGAGTCCGAACGGGTCGTCCAGCTGGCCCTCGCCAATTTGATGAAAAATCGGACAACCGTCGTCATTGCCCATCGGTTGACCACGATTCAACGGGCTGATCGGATCATGGTCCTGGCCCGAGGTTCGATTGTCGAAGTGGGGACACACGACGAACTGCTTCGCCGCGGGGGACAGTATCAGCGGCTCCATGCGATGCAGTTCCAAGATGTGGCCGATGCGTAACCCCGCCCTGCAGCGAGTCGAGAAGTGGCTGAAGCTCTCTGTGCTCCCTCCGATCGGGGCTGCAGTGATTCGAGGGCTGGGGTGGTCGATGCGAATGGATTCGCAGGGCCACGAGCAGGTCGATGCGTTGTATCGTCAGGGCCGCCATATCATCCTCGCATTTTGGCATGCGCAGCAGCTTATGATCCCTACAGGCTATCGTGGAACAGGAGCCAGCGTGTTGATCAGCCAGCATCAGGATGGTGAGATCATCGCGCGCATCATCTCTCGATTCGGGCATTGGGCGGTTCGTGGATCGAGTACCAGGGGTGGGGCGCTTGCCTTACGGGAGTTGATCCGCCTTGGGCGATCCGGCGCGGATCTCGTGGTGACGCCCGATGGACCCAAGGGGCCTCGCCAGGTCGTGAAACTCGGGGTGGTTCAGTTGGCGAAAGCGACCGGGCTTCCGATTGTGCCGCTGGCCTTCAGCTGCTCAAAAAAAAACTCTTTGCGAGCTGGGATCGGTTCATGGTCCCGTATCCATGGTCTCGAGGTCTCTATCTGTGGGGCGCCCCCATCTGGGTTCCGCGAGATTCCGATGAACAGGCGCTGAAGGCGGCATGCCTGGAGCTTGAGACGGTCCTGAATCGACTGACGGATCACGCGGAAGAGGCCGTGAAACGTGAAACGTGAGGCGTTAGACGTTGGAGATAAGCGGTCTAGACGCGTCGTTTCACGCTTCACGTATCACGTCTAGGGCGCAAAGCCATGTGGCGTCTCTTCTACAACATTGTATTGCTGGTCGTTTCGCCGGTCATCGTGGCGGTTCTGCTAGCCAAGCGACGGTGCCGTCGTGGATTGCTTCAACGTCTCGGATTAGAAGAAGGTTCATCTGGTTTGTCTCGTTTATTTGGTTTGGTTGGTTTTTTCGAACAAAAGAAACTAAATAAACCAGACCAACCAAACAAACCAGATAAACCAGTCATCTGGGTTCACGCGGTCTCTCTCGGTGAGGTGGTGGCGGTGACACCGCTCGTCAACGAGCTGCGTCGCCGTCATCCCGAGTGCCGCCTAGTGGTCTCGACGGTGACCGAGACTGGACGGGAAGCCGTGGAGCAGCGGTTGGCCGGCGTGGCAGACCACTGTTATGCGCCGCTTGATTTCCCCTGGGTTGTCTCCCGGTTCATCGAACGACTGCAACCCTGCCTCTATCTTTTCGTCGAGACCGAACTCTGGCCGAATCTCTTGTGGCATCTCGGTCGGCGCGGTGTGCCGACTGTCCTCGTGAACGGCCGGCTCTCGACCAGATCGTTTGCGCGGCAGCAGTGGGCGCCCGTGCGTTCATTCTACCGGCCGATGTTGCAGGCGCTCAGTCTCTGCCTAATGCAGTCGGATCGGGACGTCGACCGGATCATCGCGCTGGGAGCAGAGGTCTCGCGAGTCAGGCGAACAGGGAACATTAAGTTCGACCAGCCGATACCCGCTATCACGGAGCGTGGGACGACAAGGGCTCATCTTGGGCTTCATGAGACGGAACAGTTGTTTATGGCAGGCAGTACCCATCCCGGTGAAGAAGAGACTCTCGTGGAATGCTATCGGTCGCTCGTGACACAGTATCCCTCAGCGGTCTTGCTGCTGGCTCCTCGGCACATTGAACGAGCGGAATCGGTGGAGGCGATGATTCGGGCGCGCGGGCTCTCCGTACAGCGACGCAGTAACATCAGGCAGGCCGGCGCGCTGCGGTCTACCGGCCCCCGTGTGGTGGTGCTCGATTCGCGTGGCGAATTGGCTGCGATCTACCGGGAAGCGGTGGTGGCCTTTGTCGGAGGCACACTCGTTCCGATTGGTGGACACAATTTGTTGGAGCCTGCTCAGTGGGCGAAGCCGGTGTTGTTCGGTCCCTACACGGACCACTGTGCGGAGATTGCAGACCTTTTGATCCAGGCCGGAGGTGGCCGTAGGGTTCTCCAGGCGGAAGACCTCACACAACAAATGATGGCCCTCTTTTCTGATGACGAAGAACGGAAGCGGATGGGCCGGTCGGCTCGTCAGGTGGTTGAACAGAATCAGGGAGCCTTGCAACAGACGCTGGAGGCTATCGACAGGCTACTGACGCCGCAGCAAGGCACCAGCGGGTCTCCACTCGCGGACCGGCCGCTTCCCCTCATGGCTGGACGATAATAAGAAGAGTGTTGAATCCTGGAACAAAGGTCAGATGGTGGCTGATATGGGCCGCAACCCCCTATGGGGTGGTTGCGCGGCTGCGCGCACTTCTGTACTACTGGGGCTGGTTCGGTCAGCGGAGATTACCGGTCCCAGTGCTGAGTGTCGGGAATCTCACGCTGGGTGGGACGGGGAAAACTCCGGTGGTCATTGTGCTTGCCGATTGGCTCCTGGCACAGGGGAAGCGGGTGGCGATTCTCAGCCGGGGCTATCGACGGACGAGTACGGATCCGTTTCTGTTGGTGTCGAATGGCGAGCGCCTGCTGGTCGGCCCGAATGAGGCAGGCGATGAGCCATTCTTGATTGCTCAGCGTTGTCCCAAGGCAATCGTTGCCGTTGGCGCCGATCGCTATGAGCTCGGTGATTGGGTCTTGAATCGATTTCCGATCGATTGCCTGGTACTCGACGATGGATTTCAACACCTGGGGCTCTATCGTGACGTGAATCTCTTGCTGGTCGATGCAACGGATGTGGAGGGACTTGCTGCTCTGGCGCCGGCCGGTCGGCTCCGGGAACCGCTGCAGGCGGCGGCGCGTGCGACCGCGATCGTGGTCACGAGAGCGGACGTACCGGCTCAGGTGACGCAGATATGTCACAAGTTACAGGCAACACTCGGTACGATGCCGGACCCGATTCAGGTGGTCTTTCGTCCGGAGAGTCTCGTGTCGGTGATGACCGGAGCGTCACAGCTGCTCTCTTGGTCCAAGGGAAAGACAGCGCTGCTCTGTAGCGGCGTGGGACATGCCGGATCGTTTCGCTCCCTCGTCGAGCGAATAGGGATCAGGATTCTGGATGAAGTGGCCTATGCAGATCATCATGCCTATACAAGCCAGGATGTCGAGCGACTGCGAGCCAGAGCGACTGAACTCCGGGCCGAGCTGGTCGTGACGACGGAGAAAGATGCCTGCAAATTGGCCGCGCTGCTCCACCTCACCGATAGCTGGTGGGCAGTCCGACTGAGCACATACGTGATAGTGGGAGAAGATCGGCTCAAACAACTCGTGTTGAGTCAACCGAACTGCATCCCTGCGGAGGCTTGTGGATAGAGAAACCATCAAACGAATTCTTGTGCGTGGACCCAATTGGCTTGGCGATGCGGTGATGTGCGAACCTGCGCTCCGCGGATTACGGAGGCTGTTCCCCGACGCTCAAATCGCGCTGTTGGTCAAACCGGCTGTGGCCGATTTGTTCGCGGGCCATCCGGCGTTGACGCGCGTGCTGACCTACGACACCAAAGGGCGTCATGCGGGGCTGTCCGGTAAGTGGGCACTGTCTGGGCAGTTGCGGCGGCAAGGATTCGATCTGGCAGTATTGTTTCAGAATGCATTCGAGGCGGCCTTCCTGACTTTCCTCGCAGGTGTGCCTCGGCGCTATGGGTACGCGACAGACGGGCGAAGTCTGCTATTGTCCGATCCAGTCGCTGTGCCCGATCGCCGCACGCTAGTCCATCAAGTCCGCTATTATTGGGATCTGTTGAGGCCTCTGGGCCTTACAGGCGATCCCCCGACACCGGAACTCATTGTCTTTCCTGAAGAGGAACAGGCGATGGCGGGGCGATTTGCGCAGGGTGGATTGACCACAACGGATGTCGTCGTCGGGATCAACCCTGGTTCGACCTACGGCGGGGCTAAACGCTGGTTGCCTGAACGGTTTGCCGAGGTCACGGAGCGACTCTGCCGCACGATTTGCGAATCTCGTGAACAGCAAGTCAGTGTGGTGATTTTTGGGGCCAAGGGGGAAGAGCGTTTGGGCCATGAGATTGCTGCGCGTCTGCCGTCCCGATCCCTGGTCTTGTCCGGGGCGACGACGATCCGTGAATTGATGGCGGCGGTGAAACGGTGCGCCATGCTCCTCACGAATGATACCGGTCCCATGCACATCGCCTCCGCGTTCCAGGTTCCGGTTGTCGCGATCTTCGGGCCGACCGATTGGCGCACCACGTCGCCCTTTGGAAGTGCTCATGCCATTGTGCGGCAGCCGGTCGATTGCGCTCCCTGCCTGTTGCGTGAATGTCCCATCGATCATCGGTGCATGACACGGGTTTCGGTGGATCAAGTCTATGAAGCGGCGACGAAACAAGTAGCTGGTCTCTCTGGTTCATCTCGTTTGTCTGGTTCCTCTGGTTTAACCCAGACCAACCAAACGAATCAAATAAACCAGACAGACCAAAGGAACATTCTCGATGGTGTCACCGTGTTTCTGGATCGAGATGGAACCTTGAACTACGATCCAGGTTATCTGAAAGTCGCCGCTGAGCTGAAATTGTTAGCGGGGGTCGGGCCGGCCCTGGCGCGTTTGAAAGGGGCCGGGGCAAAATTAGTGGTCGTGACCAACCAATCCGGTGTTGGCCGTGGAATTGTTAGCCTCAAGGACCTGGAAGCGATCCATGCCCGTCTGCAAGGTCTTTTGGAACAGGAGGATGCGGCCCTGGACGCGATCTATTTCTGCCCGCACCATCCTGACGATGGCTGCCGTTGTCGCAAACCGAATGTCGGGATGGTGGAACGGGCTGTGTCAGAGTTGCAACTGGATCTCCGACGTTCCTATTTGATCGGCGATCACGCGCGCGACATACAATTGGCACACAGGGTGGGTGCCAAAGCTATTCTCCTCACACCAGCGCTGGTCGACGCGCAGTCTTTGGATAGGCTCAAGGTTGAACAGGCCATGCCGGACACCGTGGCAAAGTCTATGACTGAGGCAGTTGACTGGATTCTGAAAGACGTGAAAATGCATCCTCCGTTAACCGTGAATCGGTGACAATACGCGGACTAGGTCTTAGGATTCACGGTTAACCAATAGCGATTAACGCTCATGGAAGACTATCGCCACATCCTGTTTATCAAGCCGAGTTCACTGGGCGACATCGTACATGCGATGCCGACCTGTGCGGCAATTCGCCGGGCTTATCCCAAGGCTCGACTAACTTGGCTCGTCAAGCGCCAATGGGCTGGTCTCGTCGAGCGCATCGACGGGGTAGATCGGGTATGGCCGGTGGAATCGACGCTCAAGGGGTGGCTTTCCCAGGTGTCTTCCCTTCGTGCAGAGCGCTTCGATCTCGTCGTGGACCTTCAGGGTCTCTTTCGGAGTGCCGCCATCGGGTCACTCAGCGGGTCTCCCCTGCTTGTGGGATTTGCCAATGGGCGAGAGGGGAGTCCCTGGTTCTATTCGGTGCGCGTGCCGGTTCCTCAATTGGAGATGCACGCGGTCGATCGCTACCTGCTTGTGGCCAAGGCTGTGGGGGCTGTGGCGTCCGGTGCGCCGGAGTTCCGTTTCCGCATTTCGCAAACCGATTATGAGGAAGTCGATCGGCTGTTGAGCCAATCCGGTGTGACGCCTAAGACGAGTTGGGTGGCGCTGAATGTCTCTGCCCGCTGGCCGACCAAGCGGTGGCCGGCAGCGTCGTTTGCCGAAGTCGCAGATCGGCTGCAGCAAGAAGGATGTGGTGCGGTGGTGATGATCGGTGGTCCCGACGAACGAGCTGATGTCGCCGCGGTAAGAGGGATGATGAAGACCCCTCCCATCGATCTGGCCGGAGCCACGACGGTGGGGTTGCTGCCGGCGCTCCTGAGCAGGGCGTCGCTGCTGATTACCAACGATTCAGGTCCGATGCACGTGGCGGCGGCGGTGGGTACACCGGTCGTAGCCCTGTTCGGGCCGACGAGTGCGGTTCGGACCGGCCCCTATGGGCACGGTCATCGCGTACTGGCCACCGAGCTTTCATGTCGTCCCTGTTTGAGCCGTACCTGTCAGAACCCGGTTCAGCTGGAGTGCCTCACTCGTATTAGTCCCGCGCAAGTTTTCGCCGCGGTGCGAGATAAGCCGACATCCCATTCGTTGCATAAGCCCACGTGAAAATCTTCATTTCTGAATCCAGTACAGCCGTTGGGGGACAGGAAATTGCAATTCTGATCCATGCCGAGGGGTTGGTCAAACGAGGGCATGAGCTCCAATTGATCCTTGAACCGGGGAGTCCCATCTGTGCGATGGCCTTGGCGAAGGGGTTGCCGGTCCGGCAAGTCCCGATGAAGCGGTCGCAATATCCGTCCGCTATCCGTACGTTCAGGCGTATGCTCGTGTCAGAACAGCCGGCGATTCTTCAAGTCAACAGCTCCCGGGATAGTTGGATCGGAAGCATCGCGGCCAAACTCGTGAGCGTGAGACCCACCGTCATTCGTATCCGCCACATCTCCACTCCGCTGAACAAGAATCTGACGACGCGCCTGCTCTATCGCTGGTTGGTCGATATGGTGGTCGTTACGGGAGGAGAACGGACCAGGCGAGCGCTCATCGATCGAGATGGGCTGGCTGCGGATCGGGTCGCTGCCTTTCCGATCGGGCTCGATGTGGAATACTTTCGTCCTGCCCCAGCCGATCCCAATCTGCGGCTGGAGTTAGGTTTGCCAAATAAGCAGCTCCTGGTCGGTTTGATTTCGTATCTGCGAACATATAAGGGGCATGAATATTTTATTGAAGCAGCCAGACAGATTTTGGCGAAGCGGGATGACGTCACCTTCATTATTGTGGGTGAAGGCCCTGAAGAGCAGCCGATCCGCAGGCTCATTGAGGAACTTGGTTTGACGGCACAGATCAGAATGCTGGGATTCCGTGACGATCTATTGAACGTGTTTCGCTCGCTGGATGTCTTTGTCATCCCGTCGGTGGAAGGAGATACCATCCCGCAAGTGCTCATGCAAGCACTGGCGATGGGACTATCGGTCGTATCAACGACAGTCGGTTCGATTCCCGACGTCGTCATCGAAGGAGAGACTGGGTTTGTGGTTCCTCCGCGCGACGCACATGCGCTCGTCGACCGCGTTCTCCCATTGCTTGACGATGCCGGACTTCGAGCCCGCATGGGCGCGAACGGACGGGCCTTGGTAGAACGGTCCTATTCAATCGACAAGATGTTGGATCGAATGGAGGCGGTTTACCAAAGCCTCGTTCATGCTCGCCGGACATGACATGGCCAAGTCGTCCACTTGATTGCCTACAAAGACGAACTCAACATGCGAGACTCCCTTGAGCCTGTGGCAGGACGGGGAGAGAAGTTGCTTGTTGTCGATTCCCATAGGACCGATCGACTGGGTCGGCTCATATTGCCCAGGCATCAAGAATCTCGACACTTACTCTGTTCGATCTGTGCTGCAATCAGCCACCAGTACAGTGGAAGCCGTTCGGCGAAGAAGTTGTCCTCAAGCCTGATGTGCCGACATGTGAAGGGTGTGTGTGAGAAACTTGTCCCTATTGGGATTGCCTTAACCGGACTGCCGTGGGGTAGGTTCGACTTCGTGTCCAACAGGATGTTGGCCCAAAAGATCCGGTCAGTGCGTTCGAACTGCTGCATGGTCTTGAATGACGAATGGGCGCCATGAAGGACGCCATTTGGTGTCTACGGCGGGCAAGGTCACTGATGACCAGCGCAAAGCATGCCGGAATCGGAATAGCGAGAGGCTGTGTGAAGGATACGCATGTTCGAGTGGTCATTTAAGCAGAGTGGGGTGTTTTGGTGGCTATTATTTCTGGTTATCCAGCAGGTGGAACGCGTCTTTTTGCTTCCGGAGGTCATGGCTGTTGAAGTGCCTTCAACGGGCGTATTCGTGAAGACGTTCACGACAGGGTTTCGAGCAGATCTGATCACGGCCAGCATTGCCGTATTGTTGATTTCAGTACTCACAGGAATGGTGGGGACACTGTGGTGGGCATGGGTACGTTGGCAACGTGGGCCGAGGCAGGGACTTATAGGGTATCGTTGGGCCTTGGTCATTACCGGGACTGTGATGGGCCTCTTTCTGGTTGGGCTGCTGCTCGTGGATATTGGGTATTACCACTTCAACCAGCAGCGCTTGAACTTCGTCTTCTTCGAATACGTCGGAGATCTCATGACTCAATTGACGGAGACGGGACTTCGAGGTTCTCAGGCTGCGGAGCAAACGGGCGCAGAGCTTCACGATCGCGGGAAGTGGGTCGGGAGAGTGGTGGGCTTTATCCTCCTCGAAACGATTGCCATCGCGACGTGGTGGTTCTGTTTCACACGTATGGTGAGACCGGCGCTCAGTTGGGTAAGTCGAGGGAGAGTTCCCGCGCCCAATGTGATTCTGTTAGTGGGATTCGTGGGGGGGTTGACCGGGTTTCATCATCAAGGTCCATACGCGATACGCCTAACAGATATCAGCAGTTCGGCCTATTACATGTTGGCGCAGAATCCGATTCTCTATGCAAGTGATGGCCTGGGAGCCGCATTAGAGGCAAGTGGGCAATCCGAGGGATCTACGAAGCTGGATGCGATGCCGCTGGAGGAAGCCGTAAGAATCACGCAGGAGGTTCTGGGGCAAGGTGCCGTATTTCCATACCCAGAATACCCTTTTGTGCATGAGAGACTTTCGGCCCCGGGCGTCCAGTTCAGGCGCCCGGCCAATGTGCTCATGATTCTGGTTGAAGGGTTGGATCGACGATTTCTCAACAAGACGGTCGCAAACATCCCTCTTACTCCCTTTCTCGATCATTTGAGAGAGGACAGTCTCTACTTCGAACATTTCTTTGCCAATGGTGTCCAAACAGCGCGAGGTCTGTTCTCGACCTTCTGTTCCTACTACCCTCGGCAAGGCACTGCAGCGATGAAGACGCGCTACATGCATGATTATGTTTGTATTCCGTCGCTGCTGCGTGAGCATGGCTATCGGACAGAAATGGTGATCGGCTACCACCGGGACATCAACCGTCTACATTTGTTTATGTCGCGGAACGGTCTCCACCAACTGTTTGATCGTAATGATTTCCCTCCAGGTGTTGAGGAGATCGGGATGTCGGCGAGCGTCGGCAAACCAGATGGGGCACTGTTGGATCTGATGCGGACAAGAGTCGAAATTCTTCGGGCTAAGGGGGATCCCTATTTTCTTGCGGCCATGACGATCGGGATGCACCACCCGTTTGCAGTTCCACTCACCCACCCTGACGTACAAAGCCTGAAGGCCGAGCCGGATGGGTACCTCGCAGCACTGCGATACTTGGATCTCGAACTTGAACGCGTGCTGACGGGCATGAAGCGGGATGGTCTTTTGAGGGATACGGTCGTATTGATCCTGGGTGACCATGGCCGTCATGAAAAGGTCGGGCAGACAGATTTTGAAAAACAGGCGGGACATTTCATGACTCCCTTGTTTCTCTGGGTCGACGACACATTACGGGAGCCAGGGACCTATCGCCCTCGAACGGTGACGGCCGTCGCCAGTCAGGTGGACCTGCTTCCGACGATTCTTGGTCTCAACGGTGTAGCTCCGCGCCTTTCCCCGTCGGTGGGCCATGATCTCAGTTGCCTATTGGTGTCGGATTGCGTACAAGACAATATAGCGTTTCTGAGTAGTGTCTACGATGATCTCATCGGGTTGGCAGATCGCGAGGGACTTCTTCTCTACTCCCTGCGGAGTGAAGTACTGCGCCAGGCCGACTTGGACCTGAAAGGAGCTGCCGTGCCGGTCGAATCGAAGGATCCGACGATCGCGCTTCGCTACCGACGGATGCTGGCGCTGTACGTCAGTTCCAACATGATTCTCAATCAAAACAAGATTTGGACATGGAAAGAATTCGGAAAGAAACTTTGAAAACTGGTGCTCCCCAAGTATCTGTCTACATCATCGCCTACAACGACGAGCCTAATATGCGGGACTGCCTTGAGTCTGTGGCTGGCTGGGGCGATGAGTTGATCGTAGTTGATTCCCACAGCACGGATAAGACGGCTGCAGTCAGTCGTGAGTTTACGAATAAGGTCTATCAAGTTGACTTTAAAGGATTCGGTGATCTGCGTAATCAAGCAGTCGCACTCACGACTCATGAATGGGTCTTCAGTCTGGATAGCGATGAGAGGATGACACCCGAGTTGCGGGAAGAGATTCTACTGTTGCTCGACCGCGGACCTGAGGCGGATGCCTACTTTGTCCCAAGAAAGAACTATTTTTTAGGCCGGTGGATCAAACATTGCGGCTGGTATCCCGATTATCGGCAACCTCAGTTGTTCCGAAAGAAGCGGTTTCGTTATCGAGAAGAACTGGTCCATGAGAGTTTTGATTGTGACGGGACAGTTGGGTTTCTCAAGTGCCCCGCCCTGCAGTATCCGTTTCGAAACATCGATCACTATGTGGCGAAACAGGGTCGATATTCGGATTTGATGGCGCGTCGCATGGCGGAGCAAGGCCGTCGATTCTCCCCCCATCAACTAATCACCCATCCGCTCGGCGCGTTCCTCAAGATGTATGTGCAGCGGGCCGGCTTCCTCGACGGCATGCCTGGCTTGATTCTCTCCGGACTCTATGCCTATTACACCGCCATGAAATATGCCAAGCTCTGGGAGCTCTCGAAACCATGAACCGTGTTCAACCCTTTAAACTATGAAAGTCAGCGGGTTTACATTTGTGAGGAACGTTGTGAAGTACGACTATCCGGTCGTGGAGTCGATCCGTTCCATTTTGCCGGTGGTCGACGAGTTTATCGTGAATATTGGGCGGTGCGGCGATGGCACGCTTGAGCTGATTCGCTCGATCGGCGACCCGAAGATCAGAATCGTCGAGTCGGTCTGGGACGAAACGCTGCGAAAAGATGGACTGATCTACGCCCAACAGACCAACATTGCGTTGTCACACTGTACCGGCGATTGGGCATTCTACATTCAAGCCGACGAGATCGTGCACGAAGCCGATTTACCGATCATCCAGAAGGCGATGCGCAGCCATCTTGGTAATCCCGAAGTGAAAGGGCTCTTGTTCCGGTATCTCCATTTTATCGCGGACTATTGGTCGACGAATCCCTGGTTCTACCACAAAGCCGTGCGGATCATTCGAAACAACGGTGAAGTCGAGTCCTGCGGCGATGCCGTCGGATTTCATCTGAAGGCGACACAGCAGTATCTCCAGAGCGGACCGAAGGAATGGATTGCCCCGTCGGGTGGGCAAGTCTTTCACTATGGGTGGGTGAAGGACCCGAAAACGATGCTGGCGAAAAAACGGGAGCAAGTGACGGTCTATCATGGAGGTCATGTTCCTACTGCAGAGGCCGAGCAGCTTGCTCACGAACACTTTCAGTTTGAAGACTATGCCATGTTGAAGGAATTCAGTGGATCACATCCGGCTGTGATGGCGGATCGTCTCCGATCCTCTCGGCGCTGGGCAGCTCGCCGCAATCGATGGCTGAATCTCCAGTTTTATCGTGAAGTCCTTCGACGCGGGTTTCGCGGGTAGCATGGGAGGTCGTCCGAGCGTCTCTCCCGGAAGACTTCAATCGATTAGGGCATGGGGAATGATCATGCCCTATTCCAAGGAAGCCTCCTGACAAGATTTGCCTGAAGGAGCCGATATGCCTCAATCGATTTCTTGCGCGATTGTCGTGTTTAATGAAGAACGGAACATTCGTGCAGCTCTCGACTCGGTTGCTTGGATGGATGAAATCATCGCAGTCGATTCCTACAGTACCGACAAAACCGTTGAGATTTGCCGGGAGTTTACGCCGCATGTCTCTCAGCGCAAGTGGAATGGTTTTGGTGAACAAAAAAACTTCGCGATCGATCATTCTACATCAGACTGGGTTTTCATTCTGGATGCCGATGAGCGCGTCAGTGACGATCTCCGTGCAGAAATCCTACGCGTGTTAGAGGCCTCCGACCAAGCAGGCCCGGTGGCCTATTCGCTTCCGAGGAAGAATTACTATTATGGGGAGTGGGTTCGATGGGGAGGGGTGTATCCGGATTATCAGCTCAGATTGTTCCGGCGTGGTGTCGGTCGGCTAGATGATAGCGAGCCTCACAACCGGTTTGTGTTTGAAGGCCAGCACGGATATCTGACCAATGCGCTCGATCATTACACAGAACGGACGATCGATGACCACTTTAAGAAGTTCAATAATTTTACGACATTGGCAGCGAGAGAGCGGGGGAAAACAAAGAAGACGGTTCGATGGACGGACCTGACAGTGCGTCCGCTGTTTACCTTTTGGAAGTACTATTTCCGAAGGCAAGGATTTCGCGATGGAGTGCGCGGACTCATTGTCTCTGTGTTCGCCAGCATGTACACCTTTGTGAAATATGCCAAGCTGTGGGATGCAACGAGGCAGGCCGCCTCTCACCCGGATGCCAAGTAGTGGGCACGCGAATTCTGTACGTGCACGGGATTGAAGCCATCGGCGGGGCGGAACGCGATCTGATCGCATTGCTGAAGACACTCGATCATCGCGAGTGGGAGCCGCAGGTGGTCTGTCCCGGAACGGGCCCGTTCCGAGAGCAGCTCCACGCGATCGCAATTCCCACTCATGCGCTGAGCCTTCCCCCCTGGAGAAAACCCCTCGCAGTTTTGCAGCGACGCTCGGCAGTCGGGCGTCTGGAGGCTCTCGTGAATCGACTCGATCCAGCCATGATTCATGTGAACGACATTTGGTGGGTACCCCATACCGTGAGGGCGATCGCGAGCCGTACGTCCAAGCCCGTGCCTATCGTGGCCCATGTAAGACAGGAAATCGAGCCGGCGAAGGTACGACGCTACGGGCTTGATCGTGTAGAGGCTGTCATTGCGATCTCTCGACAGATTGAACAGTCGCTGATTGCCGGCGGGGTTTCAGTCAAAAATGTCCGGACCCTCTACAGCGGCATCGATCTTTCCGAGAGACTGCTCACTCGCAACGACCAGGCGATTCGTCGGATGATCGGGCTCCCGAACGGGGCCCTCTTATTAGGCACCGTCGCCAATCTGTTTCCACGAAAAGGCTATGAGGTCATGCTTCGGGCCCTTCCGGCTATCGTCCATGCGGTTCCTATGGTGCATTACGTGATCGTGGGTAGTGACGATCACGACTATGGCGATCAATTGAAGAGGCTCGCTCAGGAGCTGAAGATTGCCGATCGTGTGCACATTGTCGGGTTTCAGGACCCGGTTCAGCCGTTCTTGGCTGCGCTCGATCTGTATGTGCACCCGGCACTCATGGAGGGGTTCGGGATCGCGGTGGTCGAAGCGATGGCGATGGGAAAGGCCGTGGTTGCGACCACGACAGGGGGACTTCCCGAAGTCGTGGCACAGGGAGAGACTGGCTTACTAGTTCCTCCAGGAGACGCCGAATCATTGGCCGCAACCGTAGTGTCCCTTCTGCAGGATCGAGTCCGGCGAGAGCGGATGGGCCTCTGTGGGAAGACGCGTGCGCACGAGCGATTTAGTCTCGATGCGTCCGTCATGCACATGGAACAAATCTATGGTGAGGTTTTGGGAGCTTAGAAGGCTGTAGAAAAACTTTGTAGTACGTCGGAATCTCACTGGCTGACACGGCGACAATAGGAGAACTGCGCACAGGATGCTCAAAAAGGCCGTCCAGCAAGGCCGCAGCGAGCAAAAAGGCGAGGCGTACGCTTCGGTACGTTGAGCCTTTGAGCGATGCGAGAACGATGCTGGTGGACTTTTTGAGCATCCTGTTGGAAGGGGTGAGGATGAGAATCGGTTTTGATGCCAATCCCATGGTGGGCGATAAGGGCGGGGTGGGGTGGCACTCCTACCACCTGCTCCGTACGATGTTGGCACAGCAAGGGGGAATCGACTTTGTGGCCTATGCAAGGCCGGGCGCTGGCCGGCCTGAGTCTGTGGGGGCCTGGTCGGGCGCTGAGCGGCTCCAGTGGATGAACTCGAGCCGATGGGGAATGGGGAAACGGGGCTCGTCCGATCGGTTAGATCTCTACCATGGAACCAACTTTAAGATGCAGACCGTTGGGCGCTATGGGGGAGTCGTGACCATTCACGATCTCTGGCTCGATCGCCATCCCGAGTACTCGAAGAAGATGTTGGGACAATGGCCATCGTCGTTCAAGACGAGACAGACTGCTCTACGAGCCAGAAAAGCCATAACGGTGTCCGAGTTTTCCGCCAGAGAACTCGTGGAACTCTATGGTTTGAAGCGCGAACACATCAGGGTGATTCCCAATGGAGTGTCGGAGGAATTCGTGCCACGTCGGGATGATCAGGCGATGGCGGAATTGCGGAAACGGATCGGTCTGACGGCCGAGCGCTATATCTTATTTATTGGTGGGGCAGACCCGCGCAAGAATCACCAGATATTTCTGGAAGCGGCGGAGATGGTGCGGAAGAAACTGGGATCGAGAATGTTGGTCCTTGTCGGCTCGCCCATCCATCCGTTTGGGAACTATGAGGAAACGGCTCGAAGGCGCAGCTTAACGGAAAAGGTGCTCTGCCCAGGACGGTTGTCCATGAGCGATCTGCAGCTGTTGTATTCCTCCACCGATCTGTTCGTCTTCCCCTCGTTGTACGAAGGGTTTGGGATGCCTGTGTTGGAGGCGATGGCCTGTGGGGCGCCGGTGCTCACGTCCAATTCGACCGCGTTGGCGGAAGTGGCGGGTGATGCGGCGGTGTTGGCAGATCCTCAAGACCCGCGGGCGCTTGGAGAGGCGATGATCCGTGCGCTTGAGGATGAGCCGCTTCGAGCCGCCTTGAAGGTCAAAGGATTCAACCATGCCAAGCAGTTCTCCTGGGAGCAGGCAGCGCGGCAGACGCTGGCAGTTTATAAAGAAGTGTGCAGCGGGTAACAGTTTGAGGTTCAGGGTCCGAAGTCTAAGAGTCCTAAAACCTCGAACTTCGAACGAGTTGTCGTTGAGCATCACATGCGTAACATTTTGATCATCAAACTTCGTTACATCGGTGACGTCTTGTTGGCGACGCCGACCGTCCGTGCCATCAAAGCTGCACGACCGGACATCCGGGTCACGATAATGGTAAATCGCGGGACGGAAGACGTGTTGTCAGGAAACCCGGATCTGGACGAGATTGTGGTCCTCGACAAAGGATCTCTGGCGGCACAATGGCGTCTCATTGCGGGGCTGCGTCGCCGGCGATTCGACACGGTGATCGATTTGACGGATGGAGACAGGTCGGCGTTTTTGAGTTGGATCAGCGGGGCGCCGGTTCGGATTGGATTCAACGACGAGCGTCGTTGGCGAGGGCAGTGCTATACACGGGTGATCGAGCCTGTGCCAGGTGTGCGGCACCGGATTGACCGAGATCTGGAAACCCTCAAGCCTATGAGCATTCAAGCCGGCTCAAAGGATCTTCAACTTTGGCTGACGCCAGAAGAGGCGAAGAGTGCGGATCAGCTCTTGGATCAACTCGGCGTTCAGCGATCGCAGCCGATTGTGATCCTGCAGTCCGGCGCCCGCTACTGGTTCAAAGCCTGGCCTCCTGAGCGGTTCGCGGAGCTGACCGATCGTCTCATGTCCCAGTATGATTGCCAAGTGTTGCTCGGAGGCAGTGATCAAGACATCGATCTCGCGCAACAGATTCGACAGATGGCAAAGGGTAGACCCATCATCATGGCAGGCCGTACAACCATTAAACAGTTCGCAGCCGTCGCCAAAAAATCAGCACTCTTCATTGGAAGCGATAGCGGCGCGATGCACATTGCCTCCGCAGTGGGCACTCCCGTGGTGGCGTTGTTTGGCCCGTCGAGCCCTCGCGAATGGGGTCCTCGTGGTGGCCTTGTGGAGGTGCTCTATAAGGATCTCGATTGCCGCAGTTGCTTTCACCCAACCTGTACGAGAGGTGAGGAGAATTGCATGAGGTTAATTGCGGTTCATGAGGTGTTTGCTGCCGCCCAGCGGCTTCTCCTCGCCGGGAAGCCGGCCCGCGCGGCCTTATACAGCTCTTCAGATCGTTGACGTGGCGTCGGTTCCGTTGTCAGTCCTACCTGCGATTTCGAACAAGGCCTTCCATTGCTGCTCCTAGCGTGACGGCCGTATATCTGCACGATATCGTTGAGCCTCTGTGTGCGTAACCACCGAGGTCAGGGCTGTGCAGTTCGATTACCCTAATTCTTATGGGTTTAAGACGAACGGCAATATTTGCCCTACATACTTATCAGAAAACACATTCGACTAAAGCACCCAAGGTTCGCGATGAAGGTTGGGCGACGTATTTTTTGCTTGACAGAAGAGGTTTATGTGTTCATGTTGTGAACAGGTTGTTAATTTATCTGTATAATTCATGGATTTACAAGGTCAACGAGACCTTCAGCTCCTCAGCGAGCTCGATCGAGATGGCGGGGCCACTCAGCGCACCCTTGCTGTCAAGCTTGGTGTCGCACTCGGACTGACCAATCTCTATCTCAAACGCCTCGCCCGCAAGGGCTACATCAAAATCACGACCATCCCGCGCAGTCGAATCAGATATCTCCTGACGCCACAGGGCTTCACGGAAAAGTCGCGCTTGACCTATCTCTACATGCAGTATTCCCTCTCGTACTACCGTGACATGCGTACTCGGTTAAAAGAGATGATGGCGACGTTCGACACCTCTCATGGCCAGCGAGTTGTGATTTACGGGACGAGTGAGTTAGCCGAACTCGCATACTTGTCGCTTCGAGAGATGAATATCGACTGTGTGGGATTCATCGATGGAAGTTCGCGTGAGTCATTTCTTTCTTGTCCCGTTTCTTCACCTGACAAGATTAGTCGATGGCAATTTGATCGGGTGTTGATCACTGATCTCGATCATGCGGCAGCGTGCGAAGAACAATTGGTACGGTCGGGAGTGCCACGGGAAAAGGTACTGAAACTCGGCCTGCCCGAATAAGGCGTGGCGCTTCCGCGCGTGACTGAAATTTTGTGTGGTGCGTGCCATGTGGATCTGTAAGTGAAAGGGCGGAGCTGTCTCCGGGGTCTGGTTTATTTTGTCGAGGAGGTTTGTTTGGTTGGAAGAGTCGTTGCAATTGATCAACCAAATTAACAAGACCAACCAGATGAACCAAACAAACGAGATAAACCATGAAGTTGACTCGTTTTGAAGATCTAGACTGCTGGAAAGAAGCTCGACAATTGACGCGGCAAGTCTACGAAGCCATCGAACAGAATTCTGCATGGAAACGAGATGCGCGCCTCTGTAGTCAGATTCAGAGAGCTGCAGGTTCGGTGATGGCCAATATTGCGGAAGGGTTTGTGCGTCGCTCGAACAAAGAGTTCATGCAGTTCCTGTTCATTGCTATGTCGTCATCTGCCGAAGTTCAAAGCCATCTGTATATCGCGGTGGACCAAGGATATCTGTCCAAGGACGCATTTGAGTCGATTTATGCGCAGGCCGACAAAGCGGGGCGAATCATTTCTGGCCTCATTAAATACCTACGCACCAAACAAACCAAATCAACGAAATGAACCAGACAAACCAGATGAACCAATTCAACCAGACAAACGGTCTTCGTTGGTATGCCCTTCGGACGAGGTCGCGTCACGAAAAGGTCGTGCGCGACCAGCTTGCCAATCAAGGTCTTGAGCCATTATTACCGACGGTTAAGCGTATGAGTCAATGGAAGGATCGAAAGAAAGAAATTGAAGTTCCCCTCTTCTCAGGATACTGCTTCGTTCGCTTTGCATCGGAGCAAAAGCTGCCGGTGCTTAAGACGATCGGTGTGGTCGATATTGTTGGGGCCAGTCATTGCCCGGAGCCGATCGAGGATGAAGAGATTGCGGCAATCAAGACCCTCATGACGAGTGTGCTGCCATTCGATTCGCACCCGTATCTGCACGAAGGCATGATGGTCGAGGTAATTCGAGGGCCACTCCAAGGCGTGCGCGGGATTCTCTTGCGCAAAGAAAAACGCCACCGCTTGGTGCTGGGTGTTCGCCTCATTCAGCAGGCTGCGGCCGTGGAGATTGATGTGAATGATGTGGTGCTGGCGTAATGAGAACAAGACTCGGTGGTGAAATCCCCGCGTATCCTGTAACCGTGAGACAGGTATGATGCTGAATCAAGACGAGAATCTCACACGAGCGATCCTGGCCGCCATCAACACACAGCCTGGGATCAGACTGGTCATTCTGTTTGGCTCGCTGGCTGCTGGCCGAGAGCGGGCGGACAGCGATCTGGACCTGGCAATAGACGCCGGACACCGCCTCACGGCTGGGGAGAAACTGGCCCTGATGAACAAGTTGGCGGAACAAACGGGTCGGCCGGTGGACTTGGTAGATCTCCAAGCCGTTGGCGAACCTCTTCTAGGCCAGATCCTCCGGCATGGGAAAAGACTGTTAGGGGGCGAGACGTGCTACGCCGAGCTCATCCGCAGGCACCTTTTCGATCAGGCAGACTACCTCCCATATCGCACAAGAATCCTTACTGAAAGGAGGCGGGCATGGATCGGGAAGTAATCGAGCATAAGCTTGAATCCCTGCGTCGCTGTCTCCAGCGCGTCGCGGAGAAATGTCCGTCCAATCCGGACAAGCTGGGTCGTGACCCTGATCTCCAGGATATCGTCACCCTCAATCTAAGCAGGGCCGTGCAATTGTGTGTGGATCTTGGCGCACACCTCATTGCCGACCTGGATGTGTCGCCACCGGATACGATGGGCCAAACGTTCGATGTCTTGGCTCACGCCGGAGTCATCCCTGAACACCTGACCCAGCAACTGAAAAAGGCGGTGGGCTTTCGGAATATTGCCGTGCATCACTACGAAGAAATTGACTGGACAATTGTCCATGGTATTGCTCTGCATCACTTAAGTGATTTCAGGGAATTCGCCAAGGTCATTGCCGCCAGATTACCCCGATGACCATTCGCCAAGGCCTGAGAGTAGTTAACGGATCCCAGTGGTCCGAGGTTCGCTGCAAGGAGTTCACGGGATTCTCTTGCGCAAAGAAAAGCGCCACCGCTTGGTGCTGGGTGTTCGCCTCTTTCAGCAAGCGGCCGCCGGGGAGATTGATGTGAATGATATGGTGCCGGCGTGACGAGAACAAGATTCGGTGGCGCAATCCCCGCGTGTCGCTCATGTCGCAGCAACGTTGAACCTCGTACGTTCTGAACCTCAGGCTCAATCTGAACCTTGAACCACGAACCATTTCCATGAAGGCTCTCATCTATATCGTCCGGCTGCCCCGCACTTTCAACACAAGTCGAAGTCAATAGTTCGAAGTCAATAGTCATGCCAAACCAAATTTTGTGCGCCCTCGCCACCCTATCCTTTCACCACGGGTGATTAGCACTCGGCTAATAGGCTGGGCAGAATTAGGAACAACCTAGTGTGGGACTTTGTAGTGGTCGGAGCCGGAGTGATTGGAGTGTCTATTGCGCGGGAATTGCGCCGACGACATAGGGCCAGGGTAATGGTGATCGAAAAGGAACCATCGCCGGGCCGGCATGCGAGCGGTCGGAATAGCGGAGTGCTCCACGCCGGTGTCTACTACAAGGCGGGGACGCTGAAAGCACGGTTATGCGTTGACGGTAATCGCCGGATGCGTGAGTACTGTTTTGCGAAGAGTATCCCCCTCAACGAGAACGGAAAGGTCATTGTCGCGCGGAGCCCTGAGGAGTTGCAGTCATTACGGGAACTGTATATACGTTCACAATCGAATGGGGTATCCGTGGAGCTCGTCGATACTCTCGCCTTGAAAGACATTGAGCCCTGCGCCAAGACCGTTGAGCAAGCGCTGTATGTGAAGGACACCGCTGTCGTGAATCCTCAACGCGTGATGGAAGCGCTTGTGGCGGACGCAGTGCAAGAGGGGATTGAGTTTCGTTTCGATTGTGCATGGCGGGCGCGAGAGGGGCAGGATGTCGCGAATACCTCACAGGGGCGCATCGCCTACGGGCATTTGGTGAACTGTGCGGGATTGTTTGCAGACAAGATCGCTCATCAGTTCGACGTGGGGCGACAGTATCGTATCTTGCCCTTTCGCGGACAATTTTATCGGCTCAGGCCAGAGTCGAAGGTCCAGGTGCGTGGGAATATTTACCCTGTGCCTGATCTCAGGAATCCGTTCTTAGGTGTGCACTTCACCCGCCGGCCCGAGGGAGAAGTGACGGTAGGGCCATCAGCGCTTCCAATACTAGGACGGGAACAATACCGAGGCCTGGCCGGGGCCAATGTGTCAGATGGACTGGCCATGATTAAGTATTTGCTGAGACTGTTCGGCAGAAACCGAGACCATTTTCGATCCGTCGCCTGGAGGGAGCTGGCAAAAATTTCGCGCTCTGGATTTTATCGAGAAGCAGAGGGGTTGGCTGTGGGGTTTGAGCCGGGCGATCTGCTTCCCGGCAAGGAGCCGGGAATTCGTGCTCAGCTGGTCGACACAAGAACTGCCGAGCTGCTCAGCGATTTTGTGATTGAGCCAGGGCCTCGGTCCACCCACGTCCTCAACGCCGTGTCCCCGGCGTTTACCTCGTCTGCGCCATTTGCGGAGTATGTGGTCAGCCTTATGAAAGCTGAGTGAACGTGATACCCAACGAAGCCGCATGATCAAACCAGAAATTCGCTCTATGTATGGAAGCGCCGTCGTGGAGGGAATGCGGGTGGGAGTGGGAGTGGTCATTCGGGGGCCAGGAGAAACCCTACTCTTGGAGAAGCGCCGCGATTGTGGATGGTGGGGATTGCCTGGGGAAAGGTCGAGCGGGGAGAGTCGCTCATAGATGCTGCCGCAAGAGAGGTGCTTGAGGAGACTGGCCTGGCTGTGGAGGTCACGCATCTTATCGGCGTGTATTCAGCCCCCCGTGGCCGCATAGTGACCTGTCCAGACAATGGCGATGTTCTTCAACTTATCGATGTCGTCGTTGGAGCGCGAGTACTGTCGGGCAGTCTTATGTGTAGTCAGGAAAGTGAAGAAGTAAGGTTTTTCCTCCCATCTCAATTGCCTGAAGAGATTGTGCCTCCGGCGCGCAACCGATTGCCGACGCATTCGAAGGCCAGCGTGGTGTCCTGCGCCAGGATGGACGCGTAATGACACCATCCCGGGATCTCCTTATTCTTAGTCTTGGACGAGGTCTCCAAGTTCTCGCTGGCCTTGTCACAATCAAGACCGCGACGACTCTGTCGTCGCCGAGCGATGTCGGTAGCAGGAACCAACTGATGAGTCTTGCGGTCTTAGGAACCTCAGTCGTACTGACACCCGCGGCGGCGTATATCGGTCGAGGGTGTCTTGAGTGGATGGATACTAGAACATTGAGTCGAAGGCTTGGCTTATATCATCTCGTTGTTCTGGTTGTCACGCCGGTTCTTGGTTTGGTTGCCTGGGCGATCCAGAGCCAGTTGATGTTAAGTGTTGCACTTTGATTTAGAACTCAAGCCGTATTTTATTCCAGTGGTCGCCAATTTCGGCCGTACGCATCATGATAAGCGCAGTCAACGCTTAAGCTGTATTGAGAAGCCTGGACAGGTCGCCTACTGGAAGGCCGTGAAAGCGTACGGGAAGAGCATCCTCAGGGGAAGTGTGGTTCATCACTTCCGCAATGCCAGCGCGCAGGTGATATGCCAGATTCAGCCACAGGCGCTCTCTTCGCTGGGGAAGAATATTTGGCGACATTGGTTGCTCCGTTCCCGTCTGTTCCGAGTTG
The DNA here is from genome assembly GCA_036004925.1 of Nitrospiraceae bacterium. Classification (GTDB taxonomy): domain Bacteria; phylum Nitrospirota; class Nitrospiria; order Nitrospirales; family Nitrospiraceae; genus Palsa-1315. The sequence goes on from DASYRC010000022.1 coordinate 85,694, forward strand.
ATCCGTATACGCTCGCGTTGAATCTCAAGGAACGAATACTCAGGTGAGAGAGGACGGGCCGCTCTGTGGCACGTGCACCCTTTTGCAGTTGTAGTTGTGTCGTCTGCCTGGCATGATGCGCATGAAAATTCGTTTAAAAGGTTTCCTGGCTAAATCAGAGGCCAGGTAAGGGTATTGATGGCCACGCCGCGCATGCCTTCCCGAAGGCTGGATGTTCTCTTCGTCAATGCCGATTCTTCCTTGCAGGCCTATCAAGGATTGGCAAAGACCTATTCGGCAATAGAGCCACCCACGTGGGCTCTATTGCTGGCACAGTCGTGCCGAGCGAAGGGTTTTGGCGTGGCGATTCTGGATTGTGATGCAGAGAAGTTATCGTTGTTTAATGCCGTGAGTCGAATTTACAGCGCCAATCCTCGACTGGTCGTGTTTGTGGTGTACGGGCAAAACCCGAACTCCGGGACGACGGGAATGATTGGGGCGAGTGCCCTTGCGAATGAGCTCAAGCAACAGCATCCGGAATTGTCCGTCTGCTTCGTAGGCTCGCATACAAGTGCCTTGCCTCTCGATGTATTGCAACTCCCTTTTGTGGACTTGGTCTTACTGAATGAAGGCGTGTATGCGCTGCACAATCTTCTGCGGACCGATCTCTGTTCTGGTCTGGAGGCTGTGAAGGGGATTGGATATAAGGCGGCTGATCCTTCCGGGAAGAGACGACCGATCTTGAACGAGCCGCAGTCTGTGGTGCCCCAAGACCGTATGGATATCGATATGCCCGGCTACGCCTGGGATCTCCTCCCATACCGGTCGCGTCCGCTCGATTTGTATCGAGCGCATTTTTGGCACGCCGAGTTCGATCATGACAAGCGCACTCCCTTCGCATCGATCTATACGTCCCTGGGGTGCACCTTCGCCTGCGATTTCTGCATGATCAACATCGTGAATCGGGCAGACAACGGGAGCGGGATCGATGCCTCACAGTCCCGCGGGATGCGGTTCTGGAGTTCCAAGTTGATCACCCGAGAGCTTGAGACACTTTCTCAAATGGGGGTTGAGACCGTCCGAATCAGCGATGAGATGTTTTTTCTGAATCGCAAGTATTATGAGCCCCTCTTGCAAGACATTATCGAGCGAGATCTTCGGTTGCGGATGTGGGCCTATGCGCGAGTCGATACCGTGCGTCATGAATACATTGAACTGTTCAAAAAGGCCGGCATCAATTGGTTGGCGATCGGCATCGAGGCCGGCAATCAAGCCGTGCGCCAGGAGGTTTCAAAAGGCTCCTTTCAAGAGGTCAATATTCGAGCGGTGTGCGAGAAGGTGCGGGCCGGCGGCATGAACATCATCAGTAACTACATCTTTGGTTTTCCGGACGATAGCCTGGAGACGATGGGCGAGACATTGGATTTGGCCCTGGAGCTGAATACGGAAATGGCCAATATGTACCCCTGTCAGGCGCTTCCGGGAAGTCCGATGTATCACATGGCCAGACAAAAGAGTTGGAAGTTGCCAGAGAGCTATAGCGGCTATGCGTTTCTGTCGTACGACAGTGAGCCACTTCCCACGAAGTATGTCACGGCGGCGGGGGTGCTGAAGTTTCGAGATGAGGCTTGGCAAAAGTACTTTTCCAACCCCGCATACTTGAAATTGGTTGAAGCCAAGTTTGGGGAAAAAGAAAGAGCGAACGTCGAAGGCATGGCCAAAGTGCCACTGCGCCGAAAACTGCTCGGCGATTAGAGAGGGAGACAGCCCGTGGACAGGCACTATAGCGACGGGATACCGAGATGATCATCACCCGGACCCCTTTTCGCATTTCATTTTTTGGCGGCGGGACCGACTATCCTGTTTGGTATCAGAAGCACGGCGGGGTGGTGTTGGCCACGACGATCGACAAGTATTGTACCATCAGCTGTCGGTATCTTCCCCCATTCTTCGAGCACAGACACCGCATTGTGTATTCGCTTATCGAGAATGTGCAGCGTGTCGAAGAGATCAAGCATCCTGCCGTCCGCGCCATTCTCGGTTGGGCAGGGTGCGACGATCAGGGGCTCGAAGTTCATCATGACGGAGACTTGCCTGCACGGTCGGGGCTTGGCTCCAGTTCGTCGTTCACGGTTGGACTGATTCATGCGCTGGCGGCCTTGCGAGGGAAGTACATTTCAAAAGACGACCTTGCCGCGCAAGCGATCCACATGGAGCAGCACATCATCAAAGAGAACGTCGGTTCGCAAGATCAGATATCGTCCGCCTTTGGCGGGTTCAATCGAATCGACTTCGAGACGAATGATACATTCCAAGTCTCGCCCATCATCTTGACCAAAGAGCGGTTGCATGAGTTCCAGACGCATTTGATGTTGTGTTTTACGGGCTTCTCAAGATTCGCATCAGAGATAGCCAAGTCTATGATTAAGAACTTCAAGAGCCGAGGAAGCGAGCTGAATCGCATGAAAGAGATGGTCGATGAAGCCATCCAGATCCTCCAGAATACGAAGACGCCAATCGAGGAAGTCGGCCGATTGCTTCACCAAAGCTGGCTCTGTAAACGAAGCCTTTCCGACAAGGTCTCGACGCCCGAGATCGACCATCTGTACGAGGAAGCGCTGCGGGTGGGTGCTGTTGGAGGGAAGATTCTTGGAGCCGGCGGTGGCGGGTTCTTGTTGTTGTTTGTGAGGCCGGACCTGCAGCCAAAAGTCCGGGAGCGGCTGAAGCATCTGATCCATGTGCCGTTTCAGTTCGAAAACTCGGGCAGTCGAGTTGTGTTGTACCAGCCTAATGGACTCTCCTGATTGTGACGATGAAGCACGATGCCACAATTTATGTTGCGGGCCATGCCGGTCTCATCGGGTCGGCGGTCGTCAGACGGCTGGAGCGTGATGGCCATCGAGCCCTTATCACGCGACGACGAAGTCAGCTGGATCTGCAGGATGGCGGGCGGGTCGCCGAATTTTTCGACGAGGTTCATCCAGAATATGTGGTCCTCGCTGCCGGTCGAGTTGGCGGGATAGTAGAAAACCAGACGTTCCCTGCGGACTTTATGGATGAGAATATCACCATTCAGCTGAATGTGTTGAAGGCGGCACGCAAGGTTGGTGTGCGAAAGCTGATTCTATTCGGTTCCTCCTGCATGTATCCAAGAGAATGTCCCCAGCCGATGGCTGAAGACGCCCTCTTGTCCGGCAAGCCAGAACCGACGAGTCTGCCGTATGCCATTTCCAAGCTTGCAGGGACGTATATGTGTTTGGCTTATAACAAGCAGGATCGTGACACCCGATTCATCCCTGTTATTCCGAATAGTGTCTACGGTCCATACGACAACTTTGATCCGAAATCCGGCCATGTCTTGTCTGCACTCATGGCACGATTTCATCAAGCCAGGGTGAGCGGTGCCGAATCTGTCATGCTGTGGGGAAGCGGCTCGCCGAGACGGGAGTTCATCCATGCAGACGATATCGCAGATGCGTGCGCGCATCTCTTGACCCAGGATACCGCAACGCTCGAGCCTCCCCTCAATATTGGGGTTGGTGCTGATGTGTCGATCAAGGAACTGGCTGAATTGATTGCCGAAGTTGTGGGATACAAGGGGCGTCTGAAATGGGACCTGACGAAGCCCGATGGCGCGCCGCGTAAGCTCCTCGCTAGTGCACGGATTCAGTCTCTTGGATGGAAGCCCAAAGTCGGGCTTGCCAAGGGTCTATCTAGTACCTACCAATGGTATGTGCGCAATGCCAGGATCGAGACAACACGCGCACGCGAAGCTCGTGTCTAGCCAGCCGCTCGAGCGCTCCCGTCTCCAAGATATGACGATCGAGTTTGGTCTTGCCGTTGCAGAACCCCTTTGGGGGTGCACCGCTTCCAAGCAAGATGCGGCGGTCGAATCTGACAGGACAACCGTCTGTGCAATATTGCGCAGCATGCGAACGATGGTGAGATGACGAAAGAAGAGCTCATCGCATTTGAGGAAGAGATTGCGGCCTTGTTCAACACTGGGAAAATTCGCGCGCCCGTCCATCTGTATTTCGGCAATGAAGAGCAGATGATCGGTATCTTTCGGACCATTCGTTCCCAGGATTGGGTATTTTGTTCTTGGCGGTCTCACTATCAATGTCTTCTGAAGGGTGTACCCAAGGAACTTGTTCGCGAGGAGATCTTAGCGGGCCGGTCGATCTCGTTGTGTTTCCCCGAGCATCGCATTTACTCCTCGGCCATTGTCGGCGGTGTATTGCCGATTGCGGTCGGGGCGGCCATGTCGATTCAGCGGCGAGGCGAGGACTCCAAGGTGTACTGCTTTTTGGGTGACATGACGGCTGAGACGGGGATTGCTCATGAGGCGATCAAGTACAGCCGAAACCACCACCTGCCCATCCACTTCATCGTCGAAGACAATGCGAAATCGGTGTGTACTGATACCCGGGAGGTCTGGAATCAGCCCTGTCTGAGTTTCGAAGGCGCGGCCGATGAGTACATCAGCTACTATCGCTATGAAACCAAATATCCCCATGCCGGTGCTGGCGTACGGGTTCAGTTCTAAGGTGGGGGTGATGAAATACTTTGACGAGCTCAAACGGTCTATGACATTCCTAGCGCAAGACGCCCGAACGGTCTTTATCGGGCAAGCTGTGGCGGTAGCCGGGACAGCCATGACCAATACGCTGAAGGATGTGCCTCGTGATCGCCTCATCGAACTTCCTGTCTTCGAAGAAATGCAGATGGGGATGACGACGGGTATGGCCCTGACCGGACTCGTTCCCGTCAGCATTTTCCCACGATGGAGTTTTCTCTTATGTGCCATCAACCAGCTGGTGAACCATTTGGACAAAGTTCAAGTGATGTCCAATAATGGATATAAGACCAAGGCCATCATTCGTACGGGCATTGGCTCTCAGCGCCCATTGCACCCCCAACATCAGCATGTGGGTGACTACACAGAGGCATTACGCGCCATGTGCACCACGATTGAGGTCATTCGCCTTGAAGAACCCTCAGATATTTACCCAGCCTATGAGCGCGCGCTGCTCCGCGATGATGGGCGTAGCACAATCCTGGTCGAGTACGGTGATTATTATGGCGAGAAATAAGTGCCGACTTGACCAGGAGAGGGTGAGTCCGTGGAGCTGATCGTTTCGGCATCATTCACGAATACGAATGGCATCAGACCAATAAGCCACTGACTGGGTAGGAATCCATGAAATATCCATTGATGCGCAACAATATTCTTCGCGAGGATCTGAACGCAGTGATCGAACATCTTAACCAAGAGGATCCGATCCTGACGCATGGTGCTAATGTGCGGGCCTTTGAGGCCGAATGGTCTGCATGGTTGGGGGTGAAGCACAGCGTCTTCGTCAATTCCGGTGCGTCGGCGAATCTCTTGACCATGGCGATCCTCAAAATCCGCTATCCAGAAGGAGGAGAGGTCATCGTGCCGCCGTTGGCATGGGTCTCTGATATCGCCTCGGTGCTGCAGAATGGATTCAAGCCGGTATTTGTGGATATCGATCCCCGGACGCTGGGGATGGATCCTGCGAAAATTCTTGCGACGATCACGGATACGACGCGAGCAGTATTCCTAACCCACGTTCAAGGGTTCAATGGGTTGACGGATCAGTTGCTGAGCGAGTTGCAGCAGCGGCATATTCCGCTGATCGAGGACGTGTGTGAATCTCATGGCGCCACGCACAATGGTAAGAAGCTGGGGAGCTTTGGGTGGATTTCAAATTTCTCCTTCTATTACGCGCATCATATGAGCACGATTGAAGGGGGGATGGTGTGCACGAATGATCAGGAGGTCTATCAGCAGGTTCGCATGCTGCGCTCTCATGGCATGGTTCGTGAGGCCAACGATCCTGCTGTCCATGCGGCCTATCGGTCGGCGAACCCGGACTTAAATCCTGATTTCATCTTCGCCTTCCCGGCGTACAACACTCGGAACACGGAGATTGGCGGCATTATGGGCCGCAGCCAGCTGAAGCGTCTGGATCTCAATGTGAAGCGACGGACTGAAAACCTGCTGCGCTTTCTCAGGCAGATTGATTCTAATAAGTACCAAACCGATTTCAAGATTGAGGGGTCGAGTAATTATGCGTTCAATCTGATTCTCAAACGCCCGGACGACGAGTTCGTCCAGCGTCTCATGAAGGTAATGCGTGAGTCGGGAATCGAGTTCCGGCGCGGAAGCGCAGGCGGCGGCAATCAGATTCGCCAGCCGTATCTGAAGGGCATTGTTCCAAAGGATCACCATCGTGAATTCCCTGAAACCGAACACGTTCACTTCTACGGCTTCTACATTGGCAACTTCCCAGATCTGTGCGATGCAGAGATTGATCAGCTGTGTGGGGTTCTGAACTCGGTATGAGGCGGTCATGACCTCAGCCGTGATTCTTGCCGGTGGGCTCGGAACCAGGCTGCGCAGTGCGGTGTCCGACCTGCCAAAGCCGATGGCGCCGATTGGGGGCCGCCCGTTTCTTGAATATCAACTGGATTATTGGATTGCCCAAGGGATCAGCCGATTTGTGCTGTCCGTCGGCTACAGGCACGAAGCCATCATGGAGTACTTTGGGCCTCGATACAAAGGCGTCGAACTTGAGTATGCCATTGAGGAGAAGCCGTTGGGGACTGGTGGAGGGCTCCTTCTCACCGCGGAGAAAGCCGGCCGTGGTGGACCGTTCTTGCTGCTGAATGGGGATACCTATTTTGCGGCAGACTGGAAGGTGTTGAGCACCTATGCTCTGGCACATGATGCAGACTGGTGCCTCTCTCTTTTCCGGACAAGTGAGAAGGGGCGGTACATGGGCATTGAGATGTCACCTCAAGGGCAGATCACGTCGCTGAAATCTGGAAGCACACATGGTTCTCGCCTAGCCAACGGCGGCGTGTACTGGGTTCATCCGCGAGCCTTGCGTGGAGGTCGATCTGCCCCAGGTGAAAGGGCGTCCCTTGAAGATGACATTTTTCCTGCTGCGCTTGCTTCCGGCCAGCGTCTGTTCGGTATTGAGTTCACTGGTACGTTCATCGATATCGGGGTGCCCGATGATTATCATCGAGCCGCTACCCTGTTGGCGGTCTAACGTGGAGGGGTTGTGGACCCAATTGAGCAGCTCAAGAACAACCTACACACATCCAATGAGGCCAAGCGTCATTTGATGGCGAACTGGGAGTGCCGTGTTTTGCGAGCGGAAGGGTGGGGCGGCCAAGGCCCTTGCCTATTACTATATCCTCGCGCCTGGCGCGGCCACGAGTACCATTCAGGAGGTGCATATCGTCCTGACCCATACGCTCTGTGAGTGTGTCGAAGCGGCGATGTTCGCTGCCTAACGTTTCGATCAGCAGAAAAGGTAATTTCTATGAATTATAACGTTCTCGTGACCGGTGGTGCCGGCTATCTTGGCTCCACCATGGTTCCGGATCTTCTTCAGTTAGGCCATAGGGTCACGGTGCTGGATAGCTTCATGTACAAGCAGACTAGTTTGAACCATGTGTGCCACCATACCAACTTTTCGGTCGTCAAGGGCGATATCCGCGTCGAAAGTGTGATGGGCCCTTTGATCAAGAAGGCTGATATCGTGATTCCGTTGGCCGCGCTGGTAGGGGCGCCGATGTGTAGTCAGGACCCTGTGGGCGCGACGACTGTCAACCATGACGCGATTGCCCTCATGTTGAAGTTGTTGTCGAAGCAGCAGATGGTTCTGATGCCAACCACCAATAGCGCCTACGGGACCGGCGACAAGAATAACTTTTGTACGGAAGAATCCCCCCTCAATCCGATTTCGCTCTATGCGAAGGAGAAAGTGGGGATCGAGAAGGAACTCTTGCAACGTGACAACGCAATCAGCTTCCGGCTCGCCACGGTGTTCGGGATGTCACCTCGAATGCGGATTGATCTGCTCGTGAATGATTTCACTTACCGTGCCGTCCATGATCGATTCGTCGTGCTGTTCGAAAGCTCGTTCAAGCGAAATTATGTGCATGTGCGTGACGTCTCGCGTGTGTTCCAGCATGCCATCGCCAATTTCGACAAGATGAACGGGCAGATCTACAATGTTGGTCTGTCCGATGCCAACGTCTCGAAGAAGGAACTGTGCGAACGCATCCAGAAGCAGGTCCCTGATTTCGTCTTTCTCGATGCTCCGGTAGGGAAGGACCCGGACCAGCGCAATTACATTGTGTCCAACGCCAAGATCGAAGCGACGGGTTTTAAGCCGATGTATTCACTCGATATGGGCATCAGCGACCTTATTAAGGGGTACACCATGATCAAGAACACACTCTATGGCAATGTCTGACACAGTTCAAATTGACTAGCGATGGCGAGGTCCTGAGGTGACTCCGGTGCGATCGACGATTGCGAACTAGAGGGTAGGGGCACCAGCGGGTGCTTCTCCTCGATGCGGAAAGACTATCAAGTGCCGTGTATGCAGCGGGTTAGCGCCAATAGATCGGTATCGAGGTCTGTCACGCGTGGCTCGCAGCAGATCCGAGGGTCCATCAGCCGGTCATCAAGATGCCCCACAGACGTATGCCGGTATTGTCAAACATGAGTACGCGATCCCAGGCCTGGCCCAATGTCGTTCAGCATCCCGCCTCTGTCACGCGTGCTCGCCGGGAGGCGCAAAACAGACATCGTGGTGTGATCGTGTGGTTTACCGGATTGTCCGGGGCCGGCAAATCTACGCTTGCGTATTCGGTCGAGGAAGTGCTCCACCGGCACGGCTGCCGCACCTTTGTGCTAGATGGCGACAACGTCCGTCATGGTTTGTGCAGCGACCTGGGTTTTTCAGCCGATGATCGCCACGAAAACATTCGTCGGATCGGCGAGATGGCTAAACTGTTTATGGAGGCGGGCGTGATTGTGCTGACGGCCTTCATCTCACCCTATCGAGCAGACCGTGCGTATGCACGTGGCTTGGTTGGCTACGGCGACTTCATCGAAGTGTATTGCAATGCGCCAATTGAAATCTGTGAAGCTCGCGATACCAAGGGGCTCTATAGAAAAGCCCGCCTCGGACAGATCGCTGAATTCACAGGCATTTCATCTCCCTATGAAGCCCCGCAACATCCGGAGATCACTGTGAATAGCGGCACAGCAGAAGTGGATGTCTGCGTGCAGCAGGTCATCGATGAAATAGCGAACCGCGGTATCTGTCAATTTCCAATAGTCCCAATACTGAAATCTGAGACACCGACACGCCCTCAGGAGAGTGGTACTGAGCCATAAACCGGTACCAGCCCTGCGCTAGCAACTACGCACGCCATGTCGGATATGTGATGCCCTATTGAGCCTCCTATTAACTCCGGTGAAATCCAAGAGCGCGTATGAGATCTGCTGCCTTCAAGTGCGTGACCCAAAAACATCGTTTTAATCCAGTCAAAGCACGGTCAGGTGACGGCGGGACTCAGAGGCCGTCTCGAGCTGGAGTGCACTACTGACATGTCAGTTAGCCCCAAGGCCACGCTCGTCCGACTGCTCTGCAACATATATCGCCACCATACCCTGATTCTTGCCCTGGCTCTGCGGGATTTGCAGAACAGGTACGCGGGAACTTTGGGGGGAGTGCTTTGGACGTTCGCTCATCCTCTTGCTGTGGTCTCCATCTTCTATTTCGTGTTCGCCATTGGGTTCAAATCTCAGGGGCCGGACCGCACGCCTTTCATCCTCTGGTTCGTCTGTGGATTGGTGCCGTGGTTCTTTTTTAACGAAACCCTCTTGGCTGCCACCGACTCGATTACGCGTCACGCGCACCTTGTGAAAAAGACCGTGTTTCCTTCTGAGATTCTTCCGTCTGTCCCTCTGGCATCTGGGCTGGTTCCTCATGCGATGTTTCTGCTCATCGTGGTGGGCCTTCTGGCCTTTTTCAACGTGCCGTTTCTGGCCGACCGGTTCTTGGTCGTCTATTTCCTGATCTGTGCCTGCGTGTTTTTGCTCGGTCTTGGATGGATGCTCTCGGCGCTACAAGTGTTCTATCGGGATATCTCCCAAGCGCTCTCGATCATCCTCAATCTGTGGTTCTGGGCAACCCCCATTGTGTGGTCGCCCGACATTATGCCCGCAGAATATCGCGGGCTGCTGTTCTACAACCCGATGTACTACATCATCGAGGGGTATCGCGGGCTGCTGATCTTCAACACCGCGGTATGGCCCAGCGCAGGGCACACGGCCTATTTCTGGAGTATTGCGGCGCTCACGTTTGTCGTCGGCGCCTATGTGTTTGGCCGGCTCAAACCGGAATTCGTCGACGTCATGTAGCCGCGTCCTATGTCATTCACTACCGCCATTGCTGTCCGCAACGTGTCCAAGAAGTTCAGGTTGTTTGCTTCCCCTAAAGAGCGCCTCATGGAGGCCTTTCATCCGTTCCGGAAGCAATATCACCATGAATTCTGGGCATTGCGCGATGTCTCCTTTGAAGTCGGTCGTGGGGAAATCGTCGGCATCCTCGGGAGAAATGGTTCCGGAAAATCGACGCTGTTGCAGATCATATGCTCCGTCATGCAAGCCACTCAAGGCGAGGTGCACGTCAATGGCCGCATTTCCGCATTGCTTGAGCTCGGTGCCGGCTTCAATCCAGAATTTACAGGTCGAGACAATGTCATTCTGAATGGCGCGATCATGGGATTGTCCCGCAAGGAGATGCTGCGTAAGCTTCCGGAGATTGAAGCCTTTGCCGACATCGGCGAATTTTTCGATCAGCCCGTTAAAACGTATTCATCGGGTATGTTTGTGCGGGTCGCTTTCGCAGCAGCAATTCATGTCGATCCTGAAATATTGGTGATTGATGAGGCGCTGAGCGTGGGAGATTCCAAGTTTCAGCATCGCTGCTTCCAGCGCATTCGTGAATTTATGGAACAAGGCAAGACTATTCTGGTTGTCTCGCACAGCACGGATACGTTGTTGCGCATCTGCCATCGCGGAGTCGTTGTTGACGCTGGGAAATTGCGTCATGTCGGTTCGATTGCAAGTGCGGTCAATTACTATCAAGACCTATTATTCGGCTCCACTAAGAAAACCGAAAGCTCTCCGGACGGTAAACGTTCACCCATTGCAACGAGTTCAGATGCGTCCACCAAGGCGTCATTGCTGATTGGAGCACTGAGCGGCGATTTAGACGATAGGATTTCTGAAAAGCCCTGTTACAACAAGCACGAAACGCGTCTTGGTAAGTGTGAAGCCAAGATTATCGACTTCGACTTGATTGTGGACGACGAAGTGAATCCACATGAAATTCCGACGCACAAAGAGATCCAGTTGATCGTCAAAATACGGTTCGACGAGAGCCTGAGCGGAGTGTCCGTTGGTTTCGCACTTGTCTCAATCGACGGCACGTACATCTTTGGAACCAATTTGGCGATGATGGGAATGCCCTTGATTTCCGCTGATGCAGGTAAGGGCCATGCGGTCAGATTCCTGTGGAAATCACACATCGCGGGCGGGGAGTACTTTTTAAATATTGGCTGCAACCAATTTGCCGATGGCGAAGATCGCTACCTAGATGTTCGCCGCTCTGTGGCACGGCTCAAATTTTCCGACACTCCTGGCACTACCGGATTTGTCGATCTCGAGATCACACACGAGGTCATCGAACTGCCCGTCTCTAAGCAGGTAGGAGTCCAGTGAATTTCGCTCGCCCTCTAGTGGTTGGCTATCCCCGCACGGGATTCACCCTGCTCATAAGCGTGATAGCGGAAATAACCCGCTATGCGCATCACAGCAGCCCGATAGCCGGCTGCCATGCGCTCAAGGCTTTCTGCGACACCGCCGGGCTGCAGATCGCTGCTCGAATTGAGCAGGTATTTCAGCGTCGTGGCCTGTCTGCCGACCTGTGCTATAACTACAACTTCAAGCAAATGGTAGGTGGCCCAAAATGGCTTAAGGAGGGCGATGATCGAGTCGCCTGTTTCCGCAAATACATCGGGATTCGAGGCAAGGGAGATTTCACCCTCTTTACTACTCATCCACGGGAGGTCCTGGAGTACTACGAGATCATTCATTCTCACATGCATCCCGTCCGTTGGGTTTCACATCCGTCCTATCAGGACGTTAGGCGTTTCGCCTCCATCAGGCATCCGGCCGACACCATCACTTCCGCATGTTTTTCACTAAACGCACTGGCCAGCGAATATATTCAACGGTTTGTTCCCCCTGAAGACGATACTGATCTGATCAGGCAACGGCTTGCCCTCTACAAGCTTTCGGATCTAAACTTTTTTGAAGCTCTAATTTCTCCTTTCAAGGCTTATCTCGAAGAATTCGACACCTGTGCTGATCGCTACTTCGTTATGCGATGGGAGGATCTGATCCAGGAGCCGGTTAAAACCATCCAGGCGATAGCCCATGCGATGAGAATTCCAGTACAGCCCGATCAGGCTGCCGAAATCTGGCGTCGTCTGGATCACGTTAATCTCACCGGGGCCCATAAACATAATCTTCGCCGTGGACATGGTGTCGTGGGAGGGTGGCGGAAGTGGCTTACAAATACCCACTTGGGTATGCTGCGGGACTACGGATTGGAGGCGTACTCGGAGCGCTTTGGATACGGGCGCATTGACACGCTTGATGAAGGTGCATACACGCCATTCCAGAAAAGTCTGGCTGCTTATATTGAGCGTGGCGAAGTTTTTCGCGAATACGGCGATGAAGATCTGTTCAGGTTTGCGTTTAACAAGTCAAATCTGGATTTGAATCGCTTCGCCTTCAAACGCTATGAGTGGCGAAAACACACTCGGATCGAGCGCTCGTCATGCACCGACGATGATTTGGTCATGGAAGTCTGGAACGTGGCCGAAGAGGCTTGCGCGATGGTCAACCGGGCGCTGGATCGCTGGTTTCATGACGGCAGAGAAAATGGTCCGAACGATAAGCGAGTTGTGGATGACATTATTTCTGAATTGACCTCCGTATTTGTTGATTCGCGAGCGCTGAGCTGTTGCCGTTCAGCTATGCTGGAGGCGATAGAGTCAGAGGAAAAACAAGCGGAGGAAGTCCGGCATGGAATTGATGCGAAACCGTCTGCCGATCCAGTGCTCTTGAAGAGCATTGGCACCACCAACATCGTGTCATTTGGCGGCAAGTACTATGCTGTTCCACAAAGCCTTGGCCCGATCGACTTCTATAAAGAAAGTGTCGTCGGCCATCCTGGCGTGCAGGTTGCTGATAGCCTGTCCAATATTCTGTCCCTGGTCGGTGAGGTATGAGCGTCAAGCGACAGCTCCATTTCGCTCCACCAACGGTTGAGGCTTTTCGGGCCCTGCTGAGCCCTTTGTGGGCAGACGGCATTCGCCGCATTAGGTTGGTTGGCGATAATGCCCTGGCAACGGCGCTTGCCGAAGCCGACTGGATGCGGGGTGTGACGGTTGAGCGTAGTCCATCACTGGATGTTCAAGGCACTGTTGAAACGCAAGTGATCGTCTTTACCGAGACGGCGGGTGAGAAGCTCAGCGCCCAGCTGTTGTCCTGTGTCGACCGAGACCATGTTGTGATCGTAGCTCCGGTCACGGACTGGCATTTCAGCAAGAAGCCATTGTTCTTGGTGTCGATCCCAAAGGCTGGAACGCATTTGCTCTATGAGCTGGCCAAGGCGCTGGGTTATCAAGAAGGGATAGAGTTGCCAGAATTTCCAAAGGGACAGACGTGGTATTGCGTTGAGTATAGCAATTCTCACACGGTTGCCGCGGATTTTTTCGTTGATACTGTCAGGCGTGCGCCCTTCGGTAACCGGCACCACCCCTTCATGCGTTCACCGACGCTGTTCATCTATCGCCATCCCTTGGATATTCTTGTTTCTGAAGCCCATTACTACCATTGTGATGGGAAAACGGCTTTCGCCGGGCGGCTGAGTGAGTATGACCTCAAAGAACGGCTGACGCGCCTCCTCGATGACAGTTGGCTCATGGGTTCGTTGCGAGACCGAATCGGCGGATTCTTGCCTTGGCTGGAATTTCCGAATGTCATCTCCCTCTCTTTTGAGGAATTGGTAGGTGCAGCAGGTGGAGGGAGCGAAGAAGCCCAACTTCAATTGATCTGGTCCATCCAACTCAAGCTGCAGGTGCCGGGCGAACCGGAACACATTGCGACGAAGGTGTTCAACACTGACTCCGCCACGTTTCGCTCTGGACAGATCGGTGGGTATCGCAAGCACCTTCCCGTAAAATCCATGACCGATTTTGCGAAGAACAATACCGACATTCTGGAGCAATTGGGCTATCCGCTCGATGGCACGATCGGGTTACCCACTCAGAGGAAGGCACGTCGGCATCGGCGGATTCGCTATTCGCAGATCGACTATGAGCGCATGCCTCTCACCATTGAACGAGACTTTCTCGGCTGTAATCTGGTGCGATATGGCGGCCGGATTTATGCCGTGCCTATGGCGGCAGGCCCCGTTGGGATCGATACGTTCAGCTCCCACACTCTCGCAGCTCTGCCTTTCGGAGCTTCACTCAGTGAACTCAAAGCACTTCTCTTGATTGGGCATTCACAACTGGGACAACACAAACAGGCATTAGAGCAGCTGGCTGATGTTCTGAAGAAAGACAACGTCCCAGGATGTGCCGTGCATTACTGGAAGGATACTCCCAGCTCTTGTGTGGTCGACGTCTACAACGGCTTTAACGTAGTGGCCTACCGAGAGCGCTACTTCGGCATACGACAATCAATTGGACCGATTGATTTGTCCGGATGTCTGACCGACCTTGTGCAGCGTTATGAACCTGGCGACCTGTTGGTCTCGTGGTCTATTGCTGAGCTGCATGCGGATATTGACGGTCTCTCGACCCCTATGCGCATTCGCCAGGAAGCCGCGACCGCGGACGCGCGAGTACTAGCTGCGATGCGTGCGCTTGAAGTGAAGCAGGCTGGGCTGGAAGAGCAACTGTTGGACGAGCGTCGGGCGGCCACTCAAGAGATCGACCGGGTTTGCCAGGAAGCGGCCATGGCGAATGAGCGGGCGCTAGCTGCGATGCGTACGCTTGAAGGGAAGCAGGCTGGGCTGGAAGAGCAACTGTTGGCCGAGCGCCGAGTGGCCACCCAAGAGATCGAACGGGTCCGCCAGGAAGCCGTGACCGCGGACGAACGGACCCTGGCTGTGATTCGTGTGCTAGAAGAAAAACAGGCTGGGCTTAAGCAAAGGGTTGGCGAACAAGAGAAGCAACTTGGTGCCTTACAAGCCAACTGGGCAGTTCGTTTGGCAAGAAGTGTTGCGCGACTATTGCGAGAGACGAAATGATGCACCAACCTTTGAACGTCGCGGTTCCCTGGAGTCTGAGCCACTACATTCCACTCAACGGGTTTCACCCGCTCTATCGGGCATTGTTTGACCATGCTCCTGACACAATCAACTTATATGCCTGGGATAACGTCAAGCTGCACAAGCGGTTCGGCCGTGATATTGAAACTCGTGAAACGGTAGTAAATGCGGCGAACGCTGCAAAGCGCAAGTCACGGCAATTGGATACTGGATCGATTGCAAGCGCTTATCAGGAATATTTTTGGCCACCTAACCACGTTCTGACGACTGAGTTAATGGGGGACATCGAGTTTCATCACACGGCGCCGTTTCCTTCACTGAAACGGCCGTTTGTGTTTCACTGCGAGTCGTTTGCACCAATTTTTTTGCCGTTTGCACAGCAGGGCAGCGGCGACGTTGCCCAACATGAAGAGATCAGGGAGCACTATCGGCGTATTTTGGCGAACCCATTGTGCCTGGGGATTTTTTCGCATATTCCTGAGACTCTTCAGTCGCTGCATCAATTCCTGGCCGATCCGATCATTGACCGTAAGCTGTTTCGCTCGCAAATTGGGTTGAGCGAAAAGGCCGTTCTTGATCCGACCCTTCCAGAGAAAACTGCTTTGTCCAGACCGCGATTCTTGTTTGTGAACTCTGCCAACCAGAATACGGTCAATTTCTTCCGCCGAGGCGGGCATATCGTGTTGCGCTTTTGGAAAGACTTTTTAGCGGGAGGGCAAAACGGTCTTCTAATGCTGCGTTGTGCAAAGCCTAGCGACAAGGACTTGAGTAAATATGGCGTGGATGTCTCCCTGGTCAGAGATCAAACTGGTCACAGCATCATTTGGGGGCAGGATTATCTGGGCAATCATGAAATGAACGCACTAATAGCTAGCGCGCATTTTCTCTTGTTGCCGAGCGCATCCCTGCACTCGGTCTCCATCATGCAAGCCATGATGCTGGGAACGATTCCGGTGGTCACCGATACTGTGGGTACGTCCGTGTACGTCACCGATAATGAGAGCGGCATTGTGTTGCAAGGCATGCGCGCTGCTGTCTGGCACAAAGACGCAGCAACCGGCATCCTGGTGGACCGGTATTGCAGAACACCCGATCTCGACGATTCCCTGGTATCTCAACTGACCAGCCGTGTGGGTGCCTTGTTAGACGCACCGGATGCCTACCGGAACATGCGAAACTGCACTATGCCCTATGCGCAGGATCAGTTTTCCGGTCAGGCGTTTAGCGATCATTTCTGGGGCACCGTCTCCGATCTGTATCAACGAGATAAAGAATCTTCTTCAAGCCGCGATTCTGCTCCCATCCAAGTCGAAGCCGCATTGCTTGATTGCACAGTTCGAGGCGATGGTTGGGCTCGTGTGTTCGAAAGCCCGACACAACCGATGCTAAGGATCAACACGGGCCAGGGAGTAGTCTGGGAGTTAGGCGGCGCCATGATTCAGGCCTATGGGAATCCCCGTATTGATTTGAAAGACTGGTCCGTCCTGGCGCAGCATTACAGCCCTGGTGCGCCACAAACGACCTTTGCGAATACTCTGGACGAATTGGGAGGGAAGTATCTTCACTCTGTCGGGCACCGCGAAGGTGGGAGGCTCAAGCTGATTGGATGGATCGCGAGAGTCCTCAAGCCCTTTCCAACGCTGTATGGCTTCGCGGCACGTGTCCTATTGAGGCTTCGCAGCTTTCTCGGGTCTCGATTTGGCTGGCCCAAAGCAGATCCCGATATCGAACTCGTCCGGCATGGAGTATCCGGGTACAACATCATTCGCTACCTCGATCAATACTATGCGATCCCCCAGAGTAAAGGAGAATTTTCATCGCATAAGGCCGATACGGGTGGCTATTCGTCGTGTTTTTCGGACTATTCTGTCGATCAGGTTCTACAGCGCATCGCTGGAAGTGGTACACAGTCATTAAAGGCCAGTCTCGCTGACGATGACCTGGGACAGATCGAGCTGGTGTGTGAAGGGTTCCATGGCTTCAACGTCATTCGCCGCGGTGTTGAATTTCATGCCATCTTACAAAGCGAAGGAGCGTTTGTGCTTGAAAAGCTGCAGTCGAACGAATATAGCTGCTCTTTTTCAGGCTATTCGCTTGAGGAAGTACAACGCGCAATCGTGGAAGCCCTCGACTCCGAGCAAGGGGGGAACGAGGCCTGCTCAAAAACGACGGAGAATGTGTCGTAGCATTGACGCTAAGCGTACTGTGAAAAAGCCTCCCGTTCACATCTGGGTCTACAACCATTCTTTTCATGGGATCGGCGACCAAGTGAGTTTTGCCGTCATGGCTTTGCAGCAGCATGGCTATCCGGTTTCCGTGGGGCGACAGCCCCGGCATTCGTCCCTGAATGTGGTGATAGAGGGTTTCTCGTCGCGGAACAGAGATATGTTATTGGAATTTTGTAAATCATCGCGAAAACGAGTCGCGATGATCATGACCGAGCATGTCGATGTTGAACATGGCCGGATATTTTTCCACGGCGCCCCACTCGGCAGCGAGAACGACTACATGCACCCGGTAACAATCCTGGCGCGGATCAAGCATCTACTGGAGTGCTTACCCTGCATCCGATGCTTCTTCGTGTTAGGTGATCTGCCGGAATTGCGGAACATGTCGACCATGTTGCCAGGCCTAGATGTGCGCGCAATCCCATTTCCCCAGCTGAACGGTGTTTCAAGCAAGGATATCGACACGTCTTCTGATGCCGACAACGACCTCGTGTTTACCGGCGCCATGACTGGGTATCGTGTCAAGCTTCTCGCTTTGTTAGAGGCGGGGGGGGTGTCAGTCGCTTGTCCGCAGGGCTTTGTATCCAGAAATCGCCGCAACGCCATGAATCGATCGGCAAGAATGATTGTGAATATTCCCCAGCGGGAGGGCTGGCGGTGGCTGTCACTGATGCGGATCGTTGCGGGACTCCAAACCGGCCGGACCACGATCTCGCTGGGAACAAACGATGTCTCCCAAATAGCCTCCTGTTGCACACAGCTGGATATACGGAAGCAAGATTGGATGAGTGAGGTAAAACAGTGCGTCGATGACTGGAAGTCACTGTACATTCGAGATGTTGTGAGCTATTCAGTCATGGCCAAGAAGTTTGAACAGGAAAGACCGTTTCCCCATGATGTCTTCGAATATTGGAGTATTACAGACAGAGTATGCAGCTGAAGGGGCCCAACCATATCTATCTGCCACCGCGCCACCTTTTCGGCTGACAAGGACGGCATTCGCATGGAAAGTGTGATGGCGTCTTGCGATTGTCCTTTTGTTGAAGCTGCTGTAGAAGCCGTTAAGGGATCTGATGCCAACCGCCAACAGCGCCCACGGGCCTGGGATAGAGAGGGCGGTTTCAATGACCAAGTGCAAAAAGTGTAGCATGATGCGGCCTGAAATCGAACGCGTCCGGGGTGAACAACTCCGCAGGACACCTGAAGCCCAGCGACTTGCGTGGTTGGGTGTTCAGTGTCCAGGCAATCGCGTCAAGCTCTTTCTGAGTGAAGCCACTCAAGTCGCTCCCCTTGGGCCGATACTGCCGCAACAGGCCGTTGGTGTTCTCGTTGATGCCGCGCTGCCAGGGACTGTGTGGATCGGCGCAGTCAACCGTCACCCCGGTGGCTTCCGTCAGCCGTTGCTGTGCTGCCATTGCCCGGCCCTGATCGTATGTCAGCGACAGACGCCGTTGCACCTCGATCCGATTGAGCCCATGACTGAATCCGCTCAGCGCCGCTTCGGCACGGGCATGGTCCATCCTGGCCAGCCCCGTGAACCAGGTGGTGCGCTCCACCAGCGTACCGACGGCCGAGCGGTTCTGCGTCCCCTTGATGAGGTCGCCCTCCCAGTGCCCCGGTATCAGCCGTTCTTCAACTTCAGGCGGTCGGTCATGAATGCTGACCCTGTCGTGAATCCGTCCCCGCCGATCTTCGCCTCGCGCCAGGGGACGCCGTTTGGCAGGGCCGAAGCGCAACCAGCCTATCATGGCTGTCCGCAATTCGCCCCGTGGCATGGCGTCGATGGCGGTGTAGATGGTTTCGTGAGACCCCGGCAGCGCGGGCGTGTCGGCATGCCCAAGCGCCCGTGTACCAGTAATCTGCTCGGGCAAGGAGCCGGCCTTCAGGTAGCGGGTGACCGGCTCCCACAACGCGGTTCCGGGTCGCAGGCGGCGCGCAACGCGCGGAGTGACGGTGCAGGCCTGGGCGCGCGTATGGGTCACGTCGGCACGGTAGCCGCCTGTCACCGGAGGTCGTCCAGGGCCGCGACACGTCTTCGGTCGAGTCCAGCCGTTTCGACGGAGTTCGCGAGACCGCGTCGCGGCCGAACGATTCAACCTCATGGCAATCGCCGCCGGGTAGAGGCCCATCTCCAGTTGCGTGTCGATCATCGTCCGTTCTTCAAGACTCAACTGCGTGTAGATGTTTCCCATGCATCATTTTCTCCAAAAAATGTTGCACTTGGTGTTTGAGCGCGCACAAAAGAGAAGCCTTGAACCATCCATCTATCTCATTGTTGATGCCTACGCGAGCTCGCCCCGTTTTTGCAGGGCGGTGTATCAAGAGCGTCGTAACCCAAACCACTCACTTGGCCCGGGTTGAGATCATCGTCTATGTGGACGATGATGATATCGGCAGTCACCATCTTGGCAGCGAAGAAGTTTCCGTCAAGTGCATCATCGGTGCAAGGGCCTCGATGGGTTACTACAACAGTGCTTGCTATGCCGCTGCACGGGGCGACATCATCATTCTGGTTAACGATGACATGGTTATCGGCACGCTTGGGTGGGATACCAAGATCATCGAGTTGGACGCGAGCATTCCCGACAAGATCTATTTGGCCTATGGCAACGATCTCCTCAAGAAGGGGCGAGTTTGTACATTCCCGATTCTTTCACGGCGTGTGTGTGAACTCTTGATAGATCCATACCCGAAGGAATATCGAGGTGCATTCATCGACTACCACTTATTTGATATCTTCAAACGATTACAGTACGCCGGCTTTGATCGTATCCATTACATGGACGATGTCGTATTCGAGCATCTGCATTATCGGACTGGGAAGGCGCCTTTTGATGAGACCTACGCGCAACGTAGTCGTTTTGCCGATGATTCGACCTTTCTGGCTTTGATCAATTCCCGCAAAAAATCGGCTGATCGGCTATTGAGATTCTTGCGCGGTTACGATTCTCAAGCTTTTTATAGTCCTGAGCGCGGCGCGATTGAAAAAGTTCCGGAGACACTATTCAAGGCGGTTGCAGTGTTCACGCGTGAACTGATTTTTGACCGTGGCTTGCCTTTACGATGGCGTACCTATCTTTGGATATGGTTTATTGGCAGACATATGGCAGGGCATGGAATGTTGTGGCCGTTTGTACGTTAGCACAACGTAATCGCCAGGATTTTAAGGAAAAATATGATGTTGTCATCTTGTGATTCCCGGAGGTTGCGACAGGGATAATCTTTTCTGGTACCGTCTGGAGTCTGGCGGACCTGAGGGAAGATGCGGTCAGCAAGGGGGCACACGGTGCGTGGCTAATCCACTACCACATGGTGTTTCCTGTGAAATACCGCAAGGGGTTGCTGGATGAGGCGGTGACGGCGATCATCCAGGAGACGGCGGCTGAGATTGCGGAACGATTTCTGATCGAGATGGAAGCGATGGCTACGTACGGACAAGAATCATATCCATCTGCTCTGCAGTGCACATCCGAATTTGACGCGAACCAGGTAATCTCGACGATTCTGTTCGAACGATCGAGCCGGTGCTTTTATGAGTAGTATTCACGCTTGAAGAAACTCCGGCACCATCGACCGGCCTTCTTCGCCTATCCGCTCAGCGGTGGCTTTGAGCATCCTTCTTTTCTAACTTTCGAGCGATTCTTTTACGTATTGAGCCGATTCCTTGCCTTTCGCATCCTCGTTGTGTTGGAAGGGATCTTCTTCAGGGGTTCTGTAAGCAAGCAATGAGATGGGCTGAATCTTCTTTGGTTTCATTAAATACCTTCGCACCAAACAATCGAAATGAACCAGACAAACCAGCTCAACCAAATCAACCAAATCAACGGTCAAGTGTCTTAGTCAATGGAGGGATCGAAAGAAAGAAATTGAAGCCCCGTTCTGTTCGGGGTATTGCTTTGTCCTCTTTGCATCGGAACAAATGCTATCGGTGCTTAAGACGATTGGTGTAGTCGATATTGTCGGGGCAGGCCATTGCCCGGAGCCGATCGAGGATGAAGAGATTGCGGCAATCAAGACCCTCATGACCAGTGTGCTACCCTATGACCCGCACCCGTATCTGCACGAAGGCATGCAAGTGGAAGTGGTTCGTGGTCCGTTGCAAGGAGTTCGCGGAATCCTCTTACACAAAGAAAAACGCCACCGCTTGGTGCTGGGTGTTCGCCTCATTCAGCAGGCTGCGGCCGTGGAGATTGATGTGAGTGATGTAGTGTCGGCGTGACGAGAACAAGATTCGGTGGTGCAATCCCCGCTTGTCGCTCATGTCGTAGAACCTCGAGCCTCGAACCATTTCCATGAGGGCCCTCATCCCCGCATCACCGGCCAGAATGGCTCATACTTCACAGAGCTTCACCTCATCAAAGGATACGAGGTCTACAGGATTTTCCGACTGCCCCGCACTTTCAACACGAGTCGATGTCAATAGTCACGCCAGACCCCATTTTGTGCGCACAGGAGTCACCCGGTGTCTGGTTGTCAGCTCCGAGATCACCCCCCGGCATGGATTAGGCAATAACCAACCGTGCTGATCCCGATCCAAAATGCTCTTGGCCGACTCGCTGCTCATCAAGGCTTCCGTCGATATTTTTTCAACACTTCATGGAGGTTCGGCGAGCAAGTCCTGCGCATCGTCGCCGGGCTGTTCGTCGGCATCTACGTGGCCCGTTATTTGGGGCCGGAGCAATTTGGTGTTTACAGTTATGCTGCGGCCTTCGTGGGGCTGTTCGGCGCCATCGCCAGGCTGGGGCTGGACGGCATCGTGGTGCGCGACTTGGTCAACCATCCGGGAGAACGGGATGTTTATCTAGGAACCGCGTTCTGGCTCAAGTTGATCGGGGCCTTGCTGACACTGGGGTTGCTGGCCACCGCGGTGCAATTCACCGGTAACGACGCCACGACGAATCTCTATATCTTCATCATCGGAAGCGGTCTAATTTTTCAGTCTTTCGACGTGGTGGATTCTTATTTTCAGTCCAAGGTTCTTTCCAAGTATGTATCCATTGCCAAACTGATTCAGCTTGCGTTGTCCTCCGTACTGAAGCTGTATTTCATCTTCATTCAGGCAGACCTGTTCTGGTTTGTGCTGGTGAGCCTGGTAGACCAGATATCCAGGGCTCTTTCCCTCGCATTTGCCTACTGGCGGCAGAAGATCGGCAGCTTTTGGGGGCACTTTGACCTTGGCACCGCCAAGGCGATGTTCAGAAACTGCTGGCCGCTTATCCTGTCAGGTATTGCGGTCACGATCTATATGAGAATTGATCAGATCATGATCAAAGAGATGCTCGGGCAACGGGAAGTGGGGCTGTATTCCGCCGCCGTCAAGCTTTCGGAGGCATGGTACTTCGTGCCCGTGATTATCACCTCATCCTTCTTTCCTGCCATTGTGAATGCAAAGAAGATCAGCCAGGAGCTTTATCACCAAAGGCTGCAACGACTCTGCACCCTGATGGTCTGGCTGGCCATTGCCGTCGCCCTGCCTATGACATTTCTGGCAGATTCGGTGGCTAGCCTCCTTTATGGTCACCACTATCGAGAGGCCGGCAGCGTGCTGGCGATCCATATTTGGGGAGCAGTGTTTGTGTTCCTTGGGGTTTCCTCCGGGGTTTTTTTTACGGTAGAGAATTATTTAAAGAAGTCATTCTACCGCACTGCGTTAGGAGCTGTTTCGAATGTGCTGTTTAATCTTGTATTGATTCCGCGTTACGGAATTAACGGAGCCGCTATGGCAACCGTGCTAAGTCAATTCATCGCCAACTTTCTTTATGATTTATTCGACAGCAGTATAAGAAATCTGGTCATTATCAAAACAAGAGCGCTATTCCCAATTCAGTATGTTTGGAAATAACAATATGGCGATCGGGGCGTTGACTCCTCTGATGCCGCTAGCAAAGAAACGGCGTAATGTAGTGTAGGGGGCAGAGAACTTTCCAACCGATTTCTAAACGCCTGTTTTGACCAAGCTCACATTCAGCTTCGGGCAATCGAAAGTGGTTCATAGACATGAAATTCATTAAAAAATCATTTTCCAATAGTCGCAAGTTTCATAAAACCGGCATTGATTCTTCAGGGGCAAGGTATCAAGCTTGTGCGCATCTTAAATACCTATGGGCCGCGTGGGCCGTGCATGCATCCGAACGACGGCATGGTAGTGTCCAACTTCATTGTCCAAGCTTTGTTGGGGCGACGATATCACAATATAATAATAAGGCGACGGCTCTCAGAGCCACAGTCTGGGCTCAAGATTCTAGTGCAACACCGGTATCCTGGTCGAACCAGGAACCAGGGAGTTGCACATGGTCCAGTGTCGACGAATAAACCTCATGGAACGCGAGGAGTTGAGTCGCATAATGGCCGCTGGGTCGAGTCTCCGGATCATCGGACAGGCGCTGGGTCGAGCCCTGAGTACCGTGTCGCGCGATCTCGCTCGTCAGCACGCCTCGCCCTTGACGTATCGGGGGGTGAATGCTCACCAACGGGTGCAGCCCTGGGCCCATCACCCGCGCAAGCCGCGGAAGCTGGCGGTCCAGCCCCGCTTGCGCACGGCGGTCTTCACACTGCTCGCGCAGCGCTGGTCTCCCGAACAGATTGCATGCGGGTTGCCGCAGCGGTATCCTCACGAGCCGACGATGCGCATCTCGCATGAAGCCATCTATACCTATCTCTATGTGCTGCCCTGGGGCGCATTCAAGCGGGAGATGGTCCGCGCTCTCCGCCGCCGCATCGGATTCGTCGTCCGCGCAAGGTGCGGCTCAGCTCTCGGCCCATCCAGGACCTGATCAGCATCGACGAGCGGCCAGCGGAGGTAGCGGATCGTACGGTTGCCGGGGCATTGGGAAGGGGACTTGGTTGTCGGCCACGCCAATGCCTCTGCGCTTGGCACGCCGGTGGAACGGACGACACGATTTACCTTGCTGGTGCCGCTGAAGGCCAAGGATGCGGCCACCGTGCGGTAGGCCTTCGCGCGCGATCTCCGGACGCTGCCGGCCCAGATCCGCCGCTCCCTCACGTACGACCGAGGACCCGAAATGTGTGTGCACCGTATCTTTACCAAGCAAACGAGGATACGCGTCTATCTTGCGCATCCGCATTCTCCCTGGGAGCGGGGTACGAATGAGAACACCAATGCCCTGCTGCGCCAGTTCTTTCCCAAGGGCACGCGGTTTAATCAGCTCTCGCACAAAGAGATCAAGCAGGTGCAGACCATGCAGAACGACCGACCGCGGTAAGTGATCAACTGGCAGAGCCCGGCACATGCCTTTCACCAACTGTTGCGCTAGGATCTTGAATGCACCTGGCCTCTGTTATGTGGACGACATGATCGAAGGTTTTGTCCGCATGATGGACAGCGAACTGGGCTTTACCGGTCCAATCAATCGTGGCATCCTGATATATTCACTATGCTGGAACTTTCAGAGGGCGTCCTGAAATTGACCGACAGCAAATCGAAGCTGGCTTGTAACCCCTTGCCTACGGACGATCTGAGACATCGCCAACCTGATATCACGCTGGCCAAGGTGGAATTGGACTGGGAACCGAATGTCCCGCTTGAAGATGGTCTGAAAGGGACCATCTCTTAAATCAGGAAGCTGCTTGACGCCTGATTTTCAACTCACCACACCGGTCGCCTTTATCATCTTCAACCGGACAAACACGACCGAACGGGTTTTTGCAGAAATCGCCAAGGCCAGACCACCTAAGTTATTGGTCGTGGGCGATGGGCCTCGGACAAGTCGTTCGGGGGAGGCTGAGAAGGTCGCTGCCACCCGCGCCATCATCAAGCGTGTGGACTGGAACTGTGAGGTGCTGACGAACTTCTCCGAGGTAAATCTGGGCTGCAAGCGGCGGGTGTCCAGCGGCATCGACTGGGTGTTTGAGCAGGTTGATAAAGCCATCTTCCTCGAAGATGACTGCTTGCCTGACCCCACTTTCTTCCGGTTCTGCCAGGAAATGCTCGAGCGCTATTGTCACGACCAGCGTATAGGCATGATCAGCGGTGATAACTTTCAGTTTGGCCGTTGTCGCAATGACGATAGCTATTACTTTTCGAAGTATGTTCACGTCTGGGGCTGGGCCTCGTGGCGTGACCGTTGGGCCGGGATCTACGACGTCACGATTGCCAGATGGCCCCGAATCCGCGACGAGGGTTGGCTCGGTGATATGGTAGGCAACAGACGTGAAGCTGCCTACTGGCACAATATTTTCGAGCGCGTACATCGTGGCGAGATTGACTCTTGGGCTTACCAGTGGCTTTTCGCCAATTGGGTGGAAGGCCGGATGAGTATCCTCCCTGCGGTGAATATGATCTCGAATGTCGGGTTCGAAGAAAACGCGACACACACCACAGGGGGTAGCGATCTGGCCAATTTGGCGCGAAACCCGGTTGGCTTCCCCTTGATGCATCCTCCAGGGATTTTCAGGAATATCCAGGCCGACCAGTTCAGTGAGCGTATGTGCTTTCGGATACCTTTGACGAAGCGTGTCCGCAATAAGCTCGTCAGATGGCTCCGATGACGGCGTCGATTCAGGAGCGAGACTGAGGGGAGGTGCGCGTCGAAGATGGTCTGAAAGAGACCATTGCTTACTTCAGGAAGCTACTTGATGCCTGATTTTCAACGTATCACCGGTCGCCTTTATTATCTTCAACCGACCGAACACTACCGAACGGGTTTTTGCGGAATTCGCCAAAGCCAAGCCGCCTAAGTTGCTGGTTGTGGGTGCTGGACCCCGGGTTAATCGTGCGGGAGAGGGTGAAAAGGTGGCGGCTGCGTGGGCGATCATCGATCACGTGGATTGGGATTGCGAGGTGCTGACCAACTTCTCCGAAGTAAAGCTGGTCTGCAAGCGGCGAGTGTCCAGCGGCATCGACTGGGTGTTTGAGCAGGTGGAAGAACCCACCATCCTTGAAGATGACTACTCGCCCGACCCCACCTTTTTCCGCTTCTGTGAGGATTTGCCAGGGCGCTATCGTCACGACCAGGGCATCGGCATGATCAGCGGTGATCATTTTTAGTTTTGCCGCCGCTGTAACGACGATAGCTACCACTTTGCCAAGTACAGGCACATCTTTGGATGGGCGTTATGGCGCGATCGTTGGGCCGGGATCTACGACGTCACGATTGCCAGATGGCTCCGAATCCGCGACGATGGATGTCTCGCTAACAAGACGGACAATACGCCGGCAGCTAGTTAGTTAATGGAAAATTATATTCGATCGGGTGCATTGTGGCGAGAATGACACTTGGGACTGACTATGGCTTTTCGTCAATTGGGTAGAAGGGGGATGAGTATCCTCTCCGTGGTGAATCTGATCTTTAATGTCGGTTTCGGTAGAGTGCCACGGATGCCACGTGGGATAGCGTTCAGTCCAATCTGGCGCGAAACTCCATCTGCTTTTCCTTGACCTATCCAAATCGCGTTTTCAGAAATGTCAAAGCGGACAAATATGTCCACTGAATAACAATCATGAACCTTATCCGCAACAAAATCGCTAAGTAGTTCCGGTGATCGTGGCAGACCGGGGAAGAGATCAATTTATGGCGTGTCCTATCTGCTCCGGGTCGATGGAGTCCTGCTTCACCGCACAGGTTCTTGGCAAATATCCAGCTCACTATGAGGTCTGTAATAAATGTGGGTTTCTGAGTGCGCATGAGCCTCATTGGCTGGACGAGGCCTATTCCTGCGCGATCGCCGCAGCGGATACCGGATTGGTCATGCGAAATATCGCCCTTGCGTTTAAACTTGCCGGGGCGCTGTATTGGACAGTGGGCGAGCGCGGCGAAGGTCGCTATCTGGATGCCGCGGGTGGCTACGGCATGTTAACCCGGTTGATGCGCGATTTGGGGTTTGATTTCTATTGGGCCGATAAACACTGCGATAACCTGCTTGCCCCAGGCTTCGAATACAGTCAAGCACAGGGGGCTTGCCGTGCGGTCACGGCAATGGAGGTATTGGAACACCTTACGAACCCGGTTGCTTTCATAGAAGAAACGCTGGCCTTCTCGGGTGCGCAGACTTTGCTGTTTACCACGGAATTATACGAAGGCCCTCCGCCGCTGCCGGGCGCGTGGTGGTACTACGCATTTTCCACCGGACAACATATCGGATTTTTCCAGCGGCGGACTTTGGAAGCCCTGGGTGCGAGGCTGGGTCTCCGGTTTGCCAGTGCAAACGGGCTCCATATCTTTTCCAAGACGGCGGTTAATGAACGACTGCTACGTACGGTCACGGGACGGTGGGCATCGCGTGTAGCGCCTTGGTGGATTCGCCGACGCCTGGGGTCGAAAACCATGAGCGATCATCAATTGATGTTGCAGAGCATCGGCTGATATGGCTGACGGCGGTGGACTGATGAAGATAGCCTATGATTCTCAGATATTCTGCGCACAGACCTATGGTGGAGTCTCTCGATATTTTTGTGAGATTGCTTCTCGCATTGCTAAAGAACCAGGAGTTCAAGTATGCATCACCGCTCCAATGCATATCAATGCCTATCTTGCGCATGTGCCGCCAGGCATCGTGTCCGGATTCCGAGCACCTAAAACGGATTGCTTCCAGACAAATTGCGGGGCAAATTACCCTCGCCTGGCGTTACGAGGACTGGGTTTGCTCATGGGGGATTGGATGCTCCACGCCATGAAACCAGATATCGTGCATGAAACCTACTTCTCTCCCTATCGACTCGGGGCGAGGCGTGCGCGGCGCGTCCTAACTATTTACGACATGATTCATGAAAAGTTTGCACCGAGCTTCCCACACGCAGACAAAACCGCCCGATACAAGGCGCTGGCAGCAGAACGCGCGGATCACGTTATATGCATTTCCGAATCCACGCGGCGCGACGCGATTGAAATTCTCGAGCTGCCGTTCGATAAAACCTCAGTGATTTATTTGGGATTCGACTTGATGAATACTGCCGGGGCGCGAGTCGAAGAACTGGTTTTGCCTACGCGTGGACCCTTCCTGCTGTATGTCGGCAAGCGCGGGGGATACAAGAACTTTCTCCGCCTTCTTGAAGCGTATGGGGCTTCACCTCAACTCAAAGCGGGATATAAGTTGATCTGTTTTGGGAGTGGAGCGTTTCACGCGGATGAGTTGAAAACGATGCAAACAGTGGGACTGGATAGTGGCCAAGTCATGCAGCTTGGTGGCGATGATAAATTGCTTGCCAAGCTATACGAACGAGCCAGCGCGTTTATATTCCCCTCGCTTTATGAAGGATTTGGCATCCCGCCACTGGAAGCTATGTCATATGATTGCCCTGTCGTTTGTAGCAATACTAGCTCTATTCCTGAGGTTGTGGGCGATGCCGGTGAATATTTTGACCCTGCTGATACGGAAAGCATGCGCGCGGCTATTGAACGAGTTGTCACGTCTGATAGCCACAGGAAATTACTGATTGCGAAAGGCCGTGCGCGGTTGAAATATTTCTCTTGGGACTGCTGCGCTATTGAAACGCTCGATATTTATAGGAAGCTGACTTGAAGAGGCATTGAATATGCGACGAGCACTGATTTGCGGTATATCTGGCCAGGACGGCGCCTACCTTGCCCGCTTTCTGCTCGAAAAGGGATATGAAGTGTGGGGCACGTCACGCGATGCGCAGGCTTCGACTTTTGGCAATTTATTGCGTCTGGGGATACTAGACCGGGTTAAAACCGTCTCCATGGCAGCCAACGATTTCAGAAGCGTGCTACAGGCGATCAGCCACAGTGAGCCTGACGAAATCTATAACTTGGCCGGTCAGAGTTCGGTGGGTCTCTCTTTCGAACAGCCAGCAGAAACGCTCGAGAGTATTGCCACCGGCACACTCAACCTTCTTGAGGTGATTCGTTTTCTTGGATTGCCCGTCCGGTTCTACAACGCGGGTTCCAGTGAATGTTTCGGGGATATAAGCGTGGTAGCTGCAGATGAAGACACTCTTTTTCAACCACGTAGCCCCTATGCGGTGGCCAAAGCGACGGCACACTGGTTGGTTGCCAACTATAGATCTGCGTATGGACTTTTTGCCTGTAATGGCATTTTATTTAATCATGAATCCGCATTGCGTCCTCCACGCTTCGTGACTCGAAAGATCATCCAAGCGGCAGTAAGAATTGCCGACGGAAACAAGGAGAAGCTGATATTGGGGGATATGGGAATCCAGCGGGATTGGGGCTGGAGCCCTGAATATGTTGATGCCATGTGGCGAATGCTACAGACCGACAGCCCCGAGGATTTCGTTATCGCCACTGGCGAATCGAACTCACTTGAAGACTTTGTCGCGACAGCCTTTTCACAAGTGGGTTTGGACTGGCGTCAGTATGTTGTCCAGGACCCAAAACTATTCCGTCCGGCGGAGATCCGTCATAGCCGCGGGCACGCAGAGAAAGCACGACGTATGCTGGGCTGGAAAGCCAACATGAGAATGCGAGACGTCGTACGAGAAATGATGTGCCAGGAGCAACAGTCGTAAAACCACGAGTTAGCGTTATCAGATATTTGAGTGGTTGAAATGGGGCCGGGCATGTTGAGTTCATTAAAGCAAGGTATGAAACAGCTATTAAATGCGGCGGGGATCGAGGCCCGCCGGTTTCATCCCGACACCTCGCCGTTAGCACGGCTTATGGCAGCTTTGCGTGCCTTTGATATCGACCTGGTTATAGACGTCGGCGCCAACGAAGGACAGTTTGCAAAAGAATTGCGTGCAGGTGGCTACTCGGGGCGCATTGTCTCCTTCGAACCGCTGACGGCTGCCCATCGTCGGCTTTTACAGGTGAGCAATAGCGATTCGGCCTGGCATGTGCAACCGCGGTGCGCGTTGGGAGATCGCTTTGGCGAGATCGAACTAAACATATCCGGCAACTCGGTCAGTAGTTCTATCCTCCCTATGCTTACGTCGCATAGCAGTGCGGCACCTGAATCTGTTTATCTTGGACATGAGTCGGCTCCGCTGATCACCCTGGACTCAGTTGCGCCGCTCTATCTCGAAGGTACTCGGTCGCCGTTTCTCAAAATTGATACCCAGGGTTACGAATGGCATGTCCTCGACGGAGCGCTTGCAACACTGCCAAAGGTACGCGGAATCCAGCTGGAGCTATCCCTGGTTCCGCTGTACGAAGGTCAGCGCCTCTGGCGAGAGTGCATTGAGCGCCTGGAAGCAGAAGGTTTTGTGTTTTGGGCGCTACATGCTGTGTTCGTGGATCCGGCGAATGGACGCACCCTGCAATGGGATGGATTGTTCTTCCGGCCATGAATCCGAGTTGGCCATGCATTTCAATTATTACGCCAAGCTTCAATCAGGCTGTGTTCCTAGAACGTACCATCTTGTCTGTGTTGGAACAGGGTTATCCGAACCTTGAGTACATCGTCATTGACGGTGGCTCGACTGATGATAGCGTCAACATCATTAAAAAATACCAGGAACGGTTGGCCTATTGGATTAGCGAGCCAGATCGGGGGCAAGCCCATGCAATCAACAAGGGGCTCAGGATGGCGACCGGTGAATGGGTGGGCTGGCAGAATTCGGATGACATTTTTTATCCCGGCGTATTCGAGAGCCTCGCGCGGGAAACAGTCCAATCGCCCCACGCCGATTTGATCATCGGTAATATGAACCTCATCGACAAAGAGGATCAGGTGCTGCGGGACGTCAAATATGTCCGACCCACCTATTGGTCCTTACTGGCTGAGGGAATGGTGTTGACGAACCAGGCCGCCTTCTGGCGTCGGCAAGTGCATGATGAAATTGGCTATCTTGATGAGAGCTTGGATTGCAGTTTTGACTACGAGTGGTTCTTACGCCTCCTAGCAGGGAGGGCCGCCGCGCATGTGAATGCAACATGGGGTGGGCTGCGCCGGCATGAGGACACCAAAACCAGCAATCGGCAGGCGATCTTCGACGTGGAACACCGCGAGATTCTGAAGGGACGTGAAGTATCCACCTTTACGAAGCGATTCTTCCAAATTCGCCGCTTGCTTCTCATGTTTAATCAAGGACACATAAAATATGTGTCCCGTGGCTTGGTTCGCCGTTCCCTCCACAGATCGATGTAACTTTTCGGCCTACATGAAAATATCCATCATCACCGCCGTGTTCAATGCTGCTGGCACCGTTGAGGAAACCCTTCTGTCGGTGGCGCAGCAAACCCATCCAGAGGTGGAGCATGTAGTCGTGGACGGAGCATCCAACGATGCTACGCTGGAGATCATTGCCCGCCATCGGGACAAGTTAACAAGAGTTGTTTCTGAACCAGATCATGGTGTCTACGATGCTATGAACAAAGGAATTAAGCGTGCGAGCGGAGATGTAATCGGTTTTCTCAATGCTGATGATTTATATGCAAGTAAGGATATACTCTCTCGAGTTGTGGATATTATGGAACGCGAGAATCTAGATGCCTTATTTGGTGATGTGGAATTTTTCAGACCAAAGGATCCAACACGGACAGTGCGCCGATACCGTTCAGCACGATTCAGCCCTGACCAGATTGCCTTAGGTTGGATGCCGGCTCATCCGGCACTCTTTCTTCGACGCCGCGTGTACGAGCGCTACGGCCTTTTTCGTACCGATTACCGCATCGCTGGAGACTTTGAGTATTGTGCCCGCATCTTCCATAGCAATACCTTGGTCTATCGCAGTCTTCCTGAAACGCTTGTGCGCATGCGTATTGGCGGCATCAGTACCAGTGGTTGGCGGAATACCTTGTTGCTCAACAGAGAAGTGTTGCGCGCTTGCCGAGAGAACGGGATTGATACAAACATACTTAAAATCTTCTCCAAATACCCTGCCAAGTTATTGGAGTTCTTGGTTAAGTGAAGCGCAGACGCAAAGGATTGCCTGGCCGGAGCAGTCAGACAATTAGAGGAGCTGTGAGCCTGATCGATACACTATGGGTGATCGTATCCTCATAACCGGGGCAACCGGGTTTATAGGTTCGGCGCTGAGTCATGGTCTTCTAGAAGCCGGGTATCCTGTGAGAGGAGTAGTAAGAGCTTCAACGAGGGTACCACGGAGGGCGACTCCTGAGTTCGCGAATCTTGAATGGGTGGTGCTTCATGATCGCTCGACTGAACGTGAGGCCAATGAAGCTCTCCAAGGCGTGCAGGTTGTGGTTCATCTGGCCGCGCGGGTTCATGTCATGGTCGATGAGGCATCCAATCCGCTTCAAGAGTTTCAGCGGGTGAATGTCGATTGGACGGAACGTTTGGCGGCCAGAGCCGCAGCACAAGGCGTCCTGCGCTTCGTGTATTTGAGTTCGGTCAAAGTCAACGGCGAGCAGACTGTAATCCCGTTCACTGAACAGGATCCACCGAAGCCGCAAGATCCTTATGGGGTCTCGAAGTGGGAGGCTGAACAGGCGCTTGCTCGAGTCTCGACGCAGACGGGGATGGAGACCGTCGTTGTTCGGTCGCCTCTTGTGTACGGTCCCGGGGTCAGAGGAAACTTCCTACAATTACTCAATATACTTCTCCGAGGTATTCCCCTTCCACTGGCGAGTATCCGCAATCAGCGCAGCCTCGTCTATCTCGGAAATCTCGTCGATGCCTTGGCGCGATGCATCCAAGACCCACGAGCAGCGGGCCGAACCTACTTTGTCCGCGATGGGGAGGATCTCTCAACTCCTGAATTGCTCCGACGACTGAGTGTCGCGATGGGAAGCAGAGTGTGCCTGTGGCCGTGTCCGACGTCATTTCTCTATTGGATGGGACAGGTTGCCGGGAAACGAGGGATGATCGATCGGCTCGTTGGATCTCTTCAGGTCAACTCGTCGAAGATCCAAACAGAGCTGGACTGGCATCCGCCTTTTACTATCGACGCCGGTCTCTTAGAAACTGCTGCATGGTTCCGTGCCTGAGCAACTAGTCTGGTTGGGGCGCTATGACGCATGGTGCGCTTTGGGAATTATGATCGGTCTTGATCTATGACCTCATGGTCTCCTTCATCTCTGGCGTACGTGATTCCGCTGGTCTCTTTTGCCTTGACGTGGACTGTGTTGACCATTGTGATCCGGACTTGGTCTGACAGAATCCTCGATCATCCAAATGAACGATCCTTGCACCAGCGACCTGTGCCCCGTGTGGGAGGAATAGGGGTTGCGGCAGGGATAGCGGCGAGTGTCCCGTTCGTCTCGCAGGTGGAGTGGTGGCCTCTCTGGTTGGGTGCCTGTTTTCTTGTGGGTATTTCCTTTCTCGATGACATCATTGATCTCCCGATCATCGGGCGTCTCCTGGTGCATTTTGTTGCAGCTGGGGGAGCAGCAGCTGGGTTGTTGCTCAATCGTACCGGGGTCGTAGTGGTGCTCCTGGCGGTTGTGGCTATTGTATGGATGACGAATCTCTACAACTTTATGGACGGAATGGATGGTTTGGCAGGAGGAATGGCCCTCTTCGGATTCGGATTTTACGCACTCGCCGGAGTCCTGAGCGGCCATCTTCCCTTTGCCGTCACCAACGCCGCGATTGCTGCAGCCGCAGGCGCGTTTCTGTTGTTTAATTTTCATCCTGCGCGGATTTTCATGGGGGATACCGGTTCAACGCTCTTTGGGTTTCTCGCTGCCTGCTTAGGGCTTGTCGGGTGGCAACTAGGAATATGGACATTGTGGTTTCCTGGACTGGTCTTCTCTCCTTTTATCGTGGATGCGACCGTGACATTGGCTCGACGGCTCCTGCGAGGAGAAAAGGTCTGGCGCCCCCACCGAGAGCATTATTATCAGAGATTGGTATTGAGTGGGTGGGGCCACCGGCGAACTGTTTTAGCGGAATATGGGGTGATGGGACTGTGCGGGGGCTTCGCGCTCCTCTATCAGTATGCATCGGAGGAGTGGAGGCTCGTCATCCTGGGGTTCTGGGGGATACTGTTTCTCTCCCTTGCCCTTGCAGTGAAGGGGGTCGAGCAACGGATACAACCAACCAGCTCTTGAAAGGATAGTGGTGCCAACGACTTCATCAATTGCCATGCTGTCATCCGAGCGGGTGCCCTATTTCGATACCCTCGTCCGTGTGGTCTTGGCTGTCTATATCGCGGTGCTCCCATTCAAGTCGCTTTTGGTTGTGGAACGAAACGGGTTTATTTTCCTGCTTGGTTTGCTGGTTGGGTGGTGTGCCATCAATCGGCGCCTGTTCTATTCCCGGACACCGTACGATATGCTCCTGCTGGCCTTTGTCGTGTGGGTCGGACTCACGATCCCATTTTCCCTGGCACAGTCCTATAGTGTGAAGGAGTATGGCAAGCTGCTTCAACAAATGGTGGTCTTCTATGCGGTGATCTATTTCTTTAAGGGGCTACTCCATCGGCAAGTTCTCTTGGGGCTTGTAGGGGTCATGGCAATCCTTATCGCCGGCTATGGACTCTCACAGTTCAACCTTGAAAATCCTCAAGCGATGGTCTCGTTTCTTCCCGCTGAGGTGTGGCTGACCACATTTCTGGTCATGGTCATTCCTTTCGGGTTGGCTCTGGCATTAGGAGAGGGACCTCCAGAAATACGAAGTGGCAGTGCGCTTGTTGTAGGAATGATGACGGCCTGCTTGCTTGCCACTCAGTCGCGCGCAGGCTTGGTTGCCCTAGTTGGGGAGCTTTGGGTAATTGTCTGGTTCATCCGTTCAGCCTCCGCCAAGATTGTCGCAATGCTTGCAACGGTTTGTGTGATCGCCGCTGTCGTGCTGGTGTTCAACGAGGGTGCAATACCTGTCGCGGGAGTGAATGCCGACATTGCGACCTCGCTTCCTCTCAAGAAGGGTTTTGCCTCCGTGATTCACCGCTTCGATATTTGGAAGTTTACCCTGTCTGAGATCGCAAAGCATTGGTTGGTTGGAATCGGATATGGAAACCATAGTTATCTTCTGCTCTATGGCCAGGACGATGAAGTTGTCATGCCTGGACATCAGGCCATCACGCATCAAGGGACACATAATATCTTCCTCTATCTAGCGCTCCATGTCGGGCTCCCGGGGATGGTGCTGTTTGGGTGGTTCATTGTTCTGGTCGTTCGGAGAACTTCTGAAGAATACCGACTGGCGCATGATTGGCTGTCAAAAGCAGTACTCGTGGGATCAATTGTCAGCGTCGTAGGGTTGATTCTACGTCTCCAGTTCGATCAAATGTTGGTCGGGTCATTGGCAGTGCTCTTCTGGGTGCTTTTGGCGATGGCGGTCTTGAGTTATCCATCATATAATCGCGTGGCTGAAGAAATTCAGGTCCGAACGTCCGGAGCGTTAACGGAAGTGTAGTAGGCGAAACATACGTTTAAGCTGAGCAAAGGCCTATGCGAAAAGTAGTCATCTCACTGTGTGATCGGCTCGTTGGCCGCTACGGACAATTGGTGCTTCGGTACAGATCGGCCCTTGTTATTTGCACACAGCTCGGGTTGATTGCGGCGGCGAATGTGACAGCCTTTGCTCTCCGATTCGAAGGGAATACTCCCCCCGAATATGCACGACTGTTCCTATGGGGCTTCCCGATCGTATTGGCGATCTATGGTGTTAGTCTTGTCGCGTTTGGCATTCAGCGCGGACTCTGGCGTTATGTCGGCCTTCACGATTTAGGCCGTATCCTCTGGGCCTCCGTCATCAGTTCTGCGGTGTTCTACGGTGTGGTGCATGGTCTCCTCGGATGGGTCGCCTATCCCCGCTCGGTCATTATTCTCACGGGTGTGCTCAGCGGACTTTTTCTCGCTGGTATCCGCTTGGTGGTTCGCTGGTTCCGTGAATGGCTTCACGTAGTAAGCCCTACGGCTCGAAGAGTGCTGGTGGTCGGGGCGGGCAATGCCGGTGAGTTGTTGATCAGGGATATGTTGAGCGATGTGAGCTCTCACTACCGACCGGTCGGGTTGGTAGACGACGACCCGATCAAGCGGAAGATGAAGATACACGGAGTTCCCGTTGTGGGGACTATCGCAGAGATCCCGGGTCTGGCGCGGGACCTCGTCGCGCATGAGATCATTGTGGCGATTCCTTCGGCGTCAACGTCATTGAAGCAGCGAATTCTCGCCGCGTCGGAGGGGTGCAAGGTTCCTATCAAGACTTTGCCGAGCGTGAAACAACTGTTGGCGAATCCGGAAGCGTTGAGACAGGTCAGGCCGATGAGTCTGGAGGATCTTCTGCAGCGTGAACCTATTCAGATGGATCGGCAGGAGTTGCATCCGTTGCTCGAAGGGAAGCGAGTGCTCGTGACCGGTGCCGGGGGATCGATCGGGTCTGAGCTCTGCCGACAGATCGCCGGATACCACCCGGCCACGTTGATCCTCTTTGAGCGTTATGAGAACGGCCTGTTTGCACTCGACCTTGAGCTGCGGGCGCAGTATCCGAAAATCACGATCATCCCTGCCATCGGAGATGTGTCGGTTTCTGAGCGAGTGGCAGAAGTGCTGCAGCAGACGGAGCCGGAGCTAGTCTTTCATGCTGCCGCGCACAAACATGTGCCGCTCATGGAGCTGAATCCGAAAGAGGCCGTTCGCAATAACATTTTTGGAACAAAAGTCGTGGCCGAGGCGGCATTGGCTTATGGGGTTGATCGTTTCGTGCTCATTTCCACCGACAAGGCAGTCAATCCGACAAGTGTCATGGGCGCCACGAAACGGGTGGCCGAAGACCTGATGCAGAGCCTGAGCCATAGAGGCCGGACGAAATTTACAGTGGTCCGATTTGGGAATGTGCTGGGCAGTAACGGCAGCGTTGTCCCTTTTTTCGCGGACCAGATTCGAAGGGGAGGACCGGTTACGGTGACCCATCCGGAGATCAAACGGTTCTTCATGACGATCCCGGAGGCGGTGCAATTGGTATTGCAGGCCAGCCTCTTGGGGCGGGGCGGCGAGGTGTTCGTGCTGGATATGGGGCAGCAGGTCAAAGTGGTAGATTTGGCGAGGAATATGATTGTTCTATCCGGTCTTGTGCCGGACAAAGATATTCAGATTGTGTATAGCGGCTTGCGTCCAGGAGAAAAACTGTTCGAGGAACTCTTTGAAGAGTCGGAACAAGCTGAACCCACGCCGCACGCAAAGATCCGACGCGCCATCAGTGCTTCAGCGGTTCAATCGGATCGCCTCGATCGAGCGATCGCTCATCTTGAGACTGCGGTGAGTCAGGGTGATGACGATGAACTGATTCGTCGGCTCAATGAGGCTGTCCCGACCTATACACCGATGTCGTCCAGCAGCGTTGAGCAGATTCATTGATCTAGGTCTACCAAGAGCTGTGATCTGCCCTGTCTCCCGAGTTGTTTTGGGATTGGGACAGAAAGATGGGCGGGGTGTAGGGATAGGGGATACAAGGGTAACGGGGTAGAGGAAGGGATAGGGGGTAGCGGGGTAGGATTAGGATGCATTGGAAGGAGCATGAAGTCTGGAAGCTGTCATATGAAATGGTCTGAGATGTGTATAGGTTAACGAGTTCTTTCCCGGGCCATGAGGAATTTCGACTAACCGCTCAGTTGTGCAGACCAGCTTCTTCTGTGTCCGCAAATATCGTCGAGGGAAATGCGCGGTACTCAAGGTAGGAGTACATTCAATTCTTGGTCACAGCTAGAGCCAGTCTTGAGGAGATTCGATCCCATAGCCTGCTTGCTAGGGATTTTCACTATCTCTGGTCAGTGTACTACGACCAGTTCGAAGTAAAAGCCGAAAGAATTAGCCGAATGCTGAATTCATTCATACGATCCTTCAGAGCCAAAGGAAACAGTGATAGAGAAAATTAATCAGAGCATGGGCATGTTGCGGATCTACAGCTATCCCCTTACCCCGCTACCCCGTTATCCCGTGTCGTACCCTGCCCCCATTGCTCCGCTACCCCGGTACCACTTTATCCAGGAGGATTCGCTGTGCGAATCCTCGTAGCCGGAGGGGCCGGATTCATCGGGTCGCATCTCGTACGTCGCCTGGTTATTGAGAGCGGCCATGAGGTGGTGAATCTCGATGCGCTGAAACACTCCGGCAATCTCGCAAATCTCAAGGCGATCGAGACGCATGCCCGGCATACATTTGTGCATGGGGACATTGGAGATCAGCCCTTGGTCGGACGTCTCCTCCGTGAGCATCGAATTGAAGGAGTGATCAATGCTGCGGCTGAGACTCACGTCGATCGTTCCATTCTCGACCCGGGAGCCTTTGCACGGACCGATGTAGTGGGGACCGGCGTACTGCTTGAAGAAGCCCGTCGAGCAGGCCTGCAGCGATTTCTGCAAGTCAGTACAGACGAAGTCTATGGCAGTGTTGAGACTGGAATGTCAATTGAGGACGATTGCCTGGCCCCGCGGAGTCCCTATGCTGCCAGCAAAGCCGGCGGAGACCTGTTGACACTCAGTTACTGGACGACCTATCGGTTTCCCGTGATGGTGACTCGAGGCAGCAATACCTATGGGC
The DNA here is from genome assembly GCA_036004925.1 of Nitrospiraceae bacterium. GTDB lineage: Bacteria > Nitrospirota > Nitrospiria > Nitrospirales > Nitrospiraceae > Palsa-1315. The sequence goes on from DASYRC010000022.1 coordinate 124,478, forward strand.
CCAATCAGTATCCGGAGAAATTCGTCCCGCTGTTCGTCACTAATGCGATCGACAACCAGCCCCTCCCACTCTATGGGGATGGACGTCAGCGCCGCGATTGGCTAGCGGTGCAGGACCATTGTTCGGCTATCGAGCACGTATTCCTTCGAGGTGAGCCAGGACAGGTCTACAACGTCGGCGGGGGCAATGAACGGGAGAATCTCACCATGGCCGAACAGATTGTCGGCCATCTGGGCAAATCCCGCGACCTCATTCGATTGGTGCAGGATCGACTGGGACATGATCGCCGCTACGCGGTGGATTGCAGCAAGTTGCATCGATTGGGATGGAGCCCTGGCGTGCCATTTGACGAGGGGCTGCGCGCGACCATCCAATGGTTTCAGGAGCATGAGGATTGGTGGCGTTCGATCAAGTCTGGCGAATTTCGTCACTATTACGAACAGCAGTATCGGCAACGTCTTGATCAGGCCACGGCATGCGGATCCTGATCACGGGCGCGCAGGGGCAGTCAGGTCACGCGCTCCAGCAGGCCCTCTCTCGAGGCGCCACGCCTATTCCTTCCTTGGCCAGGAGCAGTTGTGTACTGTGCGTGATTCCTTGCCTCATTGGCAGGATGCCCTTGCTCGATGTATGAGACACGATCCACGCCTCGTGTCCACCCCGAATTAATGGGATGCGGATCGTGCTCGCTGACCCATCGGTTTCCCCTCATCTCAGTTTTTTGTGTGCAGCTTTAGGCATGGTTAGTAATATGGCAACAGGCAACACTGAGAGTTAAACAACATGGTTTCACGATCATCATCTCAGAAAACATCGCAGTCCGGGAAGGTGGTACGCAAGTTGCTCAGTCAGATCCGTCTATTTGCCACCGACGTCGACGGGGTCTTGACGGATGCAGGAATGTACTATTCCGAGTCCGGTGATGAGTGGAAGAAGTTCAACACGCGCGATGGCATGGGGATCAAGCTATTGCAGAGGGCAGGGATCATCACCGCGATTGTTACGCAGGAGCGGACTAAGCTGGTGGCGCGGCGTGCCGAGAAGCTCGCGATTCCCGAGTTGCACCAAGGGGTGATGGATAAGTTGTCGGTAATTCGGGAGATGGCGGCCAGACATGGGCTCTCGCTCGAGCAAGTGGCCTATATTGGAGACGATGTGAATGATCTTGAAGCCTTGAAGGCCGTGGGGTTTTCGGCCTCACCAGCGGACGGGCTGCCGGATATTGTGGCGGCGGTCGACTATGTCTGTCAGAAGAAAGGTGGGGAGGGGGCGGTTCGCGAAATCATTGAGATGATTCTCGACGCGCAGGGTTCGAAGGTCGAATTTCCAAGTTTCGGAAAACGCTCATAGGGTAGGAGACTCAGTGCATGGCTGCTCTCAGACGACGAACTTTGAACCTCGAACTGATTAACCATCTGTATCCCGTGATCATGGCCGGCGGGAGCGGCACGAGATTTTGGCCGCTCAGTCGACAGTTGTTTCCTAAACAGCTGCTGCGGATTATGGGAGATGAAACGTTGATTCAGCAGACCATGCGCCGGGTGATCTGTGCTTCGGCGCCGAACCGGGTGATGATCTCCACGAATCCAGCCCAAGCAGAGTCGATTCGCGTTCAGCTGAGCGAATGGAAAGACGCGCTCACAAATAACTTCGTGCTTGAACCGGAAGGACGCAATACCGCTCCGGCTATTGCCTTGGTGGCATTAGAACTTGTCCGTCGGGATCCCGACGCGATGATGTTGGTGGTTCCGGCCGATCATATCGTCAAAGGCCAGCGAGCGTTCGATGCGGCGGTGGCGTTGGCGGCGACGTTGGCGAAGCAGGACTATCTGGTGACGTTTGGCATCAAGCCGATCCGTCCAGAGACTGGCTACGGTTACATCAAGCCCAACCGAAAAGTGACGTTGGAAAAAAATGGTACGCTCAAGGGACATCCGATCAGCCGATTCGTTGAAAAGCCCAATGCCCACAAAGCTGCGCAATATCTCAAGGCAGGGAACTACTACTGGAACAGCGGTATGTTTATTTGGCGCGCCGCGACGATTCTTGATGAAATTCGACGCCATCAACCCACTCTCTTTCGTGGGATCGAACGGATCGGCCAATTGATGCGAGCGGGGGCGACCAGACAGGCCATTGACGAGGCCTACCGGACACTTACCCCAATCTCGATCGATACGGGTGTCATGGAGCAATCAAAGAAAGCCGCGATCGTGCCTGTGTCCTTTCAATGGTCTGACGTGGGGAGTTGGGGGAGTCTGGATGAAGTGGCGCTGAAGGATAAGGCCGGGAATGTTGTGATAGGTCGTGTGGTCGACCTCGATAGCCGTCGGTCGATCGTCTACGGAGATCGTCGTCTCGTGGCGACGATCGGGCTCACCGACATGGTGGTGGTCGATACGCCGGACGCCACATTAGTCTGTCCAAAGTCCCGCGCGCAGGATGTGAAGCAGTTGGTCGGAGTTCTGAAACGGCAGAACGCACCGGAATATCTTGAACACATGACTGTGCATCGGCCCTGGGGTTCCTATACGATCCTGGAAGAGGGACTTGGTTACAAGGTGAAGCGTGTGACGGTGAAGCCAGGGGGGCGGCTCTCGTTACAGATGCACCATCAACGGAGCGAACATTGGGTGGTGATCACTGGGGTGGCGCGGGTGACAAGGGGTGTCGAGGTCTTTGATCTCAAGGTGGGCCATAGTACAGAAATTCCTGTCGAAACCCGTCACCGGTTGGAAAACCCCGGTCAAGAGACCCTCCATATCATTGAAGTGCAAAACGGCCCCTATCTTGGGGAAGACGATATTGTCCGTTTTCAGGATGATTATGGGAGAACGAAGAACTGACCGTTATCAGGTCGGCACTCTTAGGCTTTCGAGGTGATGACTTTAAGATTTTCCAGTTAATCGAGGTTCTATGGGACTATTTCGCGAATATGACCTGCGTGGCATCGTGGGCCAGGAACTCACTAATTCGGTAGCGGAGCAGGTGGCCCGCGCATACTGCACCTTTGTGAAAGATCGTGGGGTGAAGACGATTTCGGTCGGGCGAGATGGCCGACTGAGTTCACCGGGGCTTTTCAAGGCTCTCGTGCGGGGTCTCCTCGCCAGTGGAATGAACGTGGTGGATATTGGAGTATGCCCCTCGCCTCTGGTGTATTTCTCTTTGTTTCAACTACCGGTTGAGGGCGGCATCATGATCACCGGAAGCCACAATGCAGCAGAATACAACGGATTCAAGATCTGCATCGGGAAAGACACGATTCATGGAGAGGAGATCCAGGCTCTTCGAATGGTGATGGAGGCCGGCTCTTTTATATCTGGAGCTGGACAGTTATCGGAGCATCCAATCATTCCTGACTATCTGGCCTATATCAAGAAGAGCTTCACTCACGTCAATGCCAAGCGCTTACACGTCGTCATCGATTGTGGAAATGGGGTGGCGGCCTTGGTGGCGAAACAGGCTTTGGAGCTCCTGGGCTGTCAGGTCACAGGGCTCTACTGTGATCTCGACGGGAGATTTCCGAACCATCATCCCGATCCCACGGTCTTAGAGAATCTCGACGACCTGATTCAGGCGGTTAAAAAACACAAAGCAGATGTCGGGATCGGCTACGATGGAGATGCCGATCGCATTGGAGCCATCGATGAACAGGGGGATGTGTTATGGGGCGATCGCTTGATGGTGGTCTATGCACGCGATATTCTGGCAGTAAAGCCGGGGAGTACCATCATCTCAGAGGTCAAATCGTCGCGGAGCCTCTATGATGATATTGCAAAGCAGGGGGGCCGACCGATCATGTGGAAAACCGGCCACTCCCTGATCAAGGCGAAGATGAAAAGCGAGCACGCAGTCTTGGCCGGCGAAATGTCCGGGCACATGTTCTTTGCCGATCGGTACTTCGGGTATGACGATGCGATTTATGCCTCGTGCCGGCTGGTGGAGATTTTGGCCAAGATCACGCGTCCACTCTCCGCGTTGGTGGCGGATCTTCCGAAGACATCCGTCACCCCTGAGATTCGTGTTGATGTGTCGGACTCCATCAAATTCGAGTTGGTCAGGCATGTGCAGGACCGGTTGACAGACTGCACGAAGACCTGCGAAGAGCTTGGTCCGGCCAAGCTAGTGGTTCGCGATGTCGTCACCATCGATGGGGTGCGTGCCATCTTCGACGATGGGTGGGGCCTAATCCGAGCCTCGAATACCCAGCCGGCCCTCGTATTACGATTTGAAGCCGCTTCCCCCGAGCGATTGGCAGCCATCCGTGCAGTCATCGAAGGCGAGCTGACTATGGCCAAACAAGCCCTTGGCTGTTAACAGGATGCTGAAAAAGCCCACCAGCTTCGTTCTCGGCTCACCGAAATCCTCAACGTACCCCTGAGGGTACGCCTCCGGTTTCGATTCGCCTGCGGCCTTGCTGGACGGACTTTTTGAGCATCCTGAGGGATGCGTTCTCTTCTTGTGCCATCACCCCCTCCCGAGCCTACCTCAAATGACTACTTCTCAACCGATACAGCCTTATTCGCGATGCGTTGTATCGCTCCATGCTCTTTTTTTGCGCATGTGGCTCGTACTGGCATGCCTGATATTGGGCACCATGAGCGGGGCGGTGTCGTGGGCTGAGGTCAGCGACCTTTCTTCAGCGAGATCCTTTCAAGTCGGGGAACAGCTCACCTACGAAATTTCCTGGCTGAATATCACAGCCGGCACAGCTGTGATGGCTGTCAGTGGCGCCGGTACGGACGGAGGCCGGCCGCTGGCGAAATTGATCACCACGACGCAGTCGAGCCCCATGATCACTAAATTCTTTCCCGTGGATAACCGGGTAGAGTCGATAGTGGATTCCGCCACGCTGCTTCCGGAGCACTTGACCTTCAAGCGGCGAGAAGGGAAGAAGAAAGAAGATATCGAGTACACATTTCATCAGAAAGAGGGGACGGTCACGGTTGTCAAAGGCGGAACGACTGAAACATTGGAGATGCCGCCGGGCACCCAAGACGTGATCTCCTGTCTCTATTTTGCGCGCAGCGAATTATCGCTAGAGCCGGGGTCATTTCTGACGATGAATGTGCATCACGATAAAAAGAACCGCAAACTGGACGTGCGTGTTGAGGAGATTGAGACTGTAAGTGGTCCGTGGGGAGAGATTGAAACGGCTCGAGTGTTGGTCGTCATGCCGTTCCAAGGTCTTTTCCTCAACAAGGGCAACATCCGGGTGTGGTTTACCAACGATGATCGGCGTATTCCAGTTCGAATGAAGGCCAAGGTCATCATCGGGTCGATTATGGCTGATCTCGTCAGCGGATTACAGGCCTCAGCACCAACCCAATGAGGGAACCAGCCTTTCGTTGCCCACCCTGTTCAAAACAGTTATACTTGCCGCTATTATGGGACAGTTTCCTCTTACTTTAAGCAGATTTATCACCCAGAACCAGGCGACCCACCCGGGGGCCACAGGGGAATTTTCCAACCTTCTGTCTCAGATCGGCCTGGTTGGGAAACTCATTGCGCAAGATCTTAGACGTGCAGGGCTCATCAATATCCTGGGAACGACCGGCGAGATCAATGTGCAGGGGGAGACAGTAAAGAAGCTAGATGAGATTGCGAACGAGATTTTCCTGAAGGTATTTCGTCATAGCGGACTTGTATGCGCACTGGCGTCGGAAGAGATGGAAAAGCCGGTCCTGCTTCCGGAGAATTGGCCGCAGGCCAAGTACATGCTGCTCTTCGATCCTCTCGATGGCTCATCAAACACGGATTGCAACATGCCGCTCGGCGCGATTTTTTCCGTCGTGAAGTTCACGCGCAAAGACCGGATGCCGACCGAGGATGACCTGGTCCGCAAAGGGACAGAGCAGGTGGCCGCCGGCTATCTTTTTTACGGGGCGAGCACCATACTGGTCTATACGGTCGGGCAAGGAGTCCACGGGTTTACATTGGAGCCTGGGATCGGCGAGTATCTCCTGTCTCACGAGCAGATCCGCATTCCTGCTCGCGGGAAGGTCTACGGCGTGAACGAAGGCCACTATCATAAATGGACAACGGGCACGAAGAAGTATGTGGAATACCTAAAGTTCCAGGATAAAGCCACGGGGCGGCCTTACAGTGGACGCTATTCCGGCTGTCTGGTGGCCGATGTGCACCGGATTCTCCTCGATGGCGGCCTCTATCTTTATCCCGGTGAGCTGGACAAGCCGGAAGGCAAGCTCCGATTGCTGTACGAAGCCAATCCGTTGGCGTGGGTCGTGGAGCAGGCAGGAGGGCGGGCCAGCACCGGCACCATGCGTATCCTCGACGTGGAGGCCAAGCAACTTCATCAACGGGTGCCGTTGATCATCGGCAGTGCGAACGACGTGAGCGACGCAGAGGAATTCATCCAAGGCATGCGTGAACCGTGAATCGTTACACGTGAAACGAGAGAAATTTTGGATGGCTCAGGTTCTTGACGTTTGACGGTTAACGTTTCACGGTTCACGAATCCACGGGAGGTTGAGCATGGTTGATCGAGTACAGGAGATTCTGAGCTGGTACAGCAGCGACAACGCTGGTACGAAGACCAATATCGCGCGCCTGCTGCGGTCCGGTAAGCTTGCCGGGACGGGTAAGTTGGTCATCCTTCCGGTCGATCAAGGATTCGAGCATGGTCCGGCCCGGAGTTTTGCCTCCAATCCAGGGGGGTACAATCCCCTTTATCATTTTCAATTGGCCATCGATGCCGGTTGCAATGCCTACGCGGCACCGCTGGGATTTCTCGAGGCCGGCGCCGCTGAATTTGCCGGCCGGATTCCGCTGATTCTGAAGTTGAACAATCACGATGTCTTGCATGATGAGAAAGACCCCTTGCCCTCGGTCACCGGCAGTGTGAAGGACGCGCTTCGGCTCGGTTGTTCGGCGGTCGGATTCACGATCTATCCAGGGTCATCGCACTGCAACGCCATGTATGAACAGCTGCGTGCGATAGCAGAAGAAGCAAAGGACTGTGGGTTGGCGGTCGTCGTGTGGTCGTATCCGCGCGGGTCGGTACTGAGTAAGGAAGGGGAAACGGCAATCGATGTGGTGGCCTATGCGGCGCAGATTGCGGCCCAGCTCGGTGCCCATGTCATTAAGGTCAAGCTTCCCACTGCGCATCTTGAACAGGCCGCGGCGAAGAAGGTGTACGAATCAGCCAAGATTCCGATCACGACTCTGGCGGAGCGGGTCAAGCATGTGGTGCAGAGCTCGTTCGACGGGCGCCGGATCGTCATCTTCTCCGGAGGGGCCAAGAGCGAGGACAAGCATGTGTTTGAGGAGGCGCGCGCCATTCGTGACGGCGGCGGGTTTGGCTCCATCATCGGGCGGAACTCGTTCCAGCGACCGAAAGCAGAGGCGATAAAGTTTCTCCACACCATCATGGGGATGTATTCCGGCGAGATGCAGTGATACGCCAGGAAGACACCGATTGTGTATGAATCGTCCATGTAACGGGGGATGAAGAACAAGGATCACCTATGAAACTCGTTCGTGCCTGGCTGGTTCCGGTTACCTTGGTCGCTGGAGGGATAATCATCGGGATCGTGGTGGCTTCTGACATGGGTTGGTTGCCGACCGGCACCGCCGGACCTGAGCCGATTCCCAACCCGATCGTTCGTCCCGTCGCCACCGCGCCACAGTTGCCGATGGCAGGGGGGAGTGGGAAAAATTTCGTTGAAATCGCAAAATCGGTGAAGCCGGCGGTTGTTAACATTGCGGCGACGCGAAGCGGAAAATCTGGAGAAAATCCGCACGGTGCGCCGCTCGACGACCCGTTTTTTCGCAAGTTCTTCGGCGATGAATTTTTTAAGCGTGATCGTGATGCCCCGCAGCGAGAGCCAAAAGAGCGTGGCCAGGGGTCTGGGGTCATTGTGGAAGCCAATGGTTTGATCGTCACCAATAACCATGTAGTGAACAAGGCCGACGAGATTCGAGTCTTTTTGTCGGACAAGCGGGAGTTTAAGGGCAAGCTGATTGGAACCGATGCGAAGACGGATATCGCGATTGTGAAAATTGAAGCGACAGGGCTCCAAACCATTCCATGGGCCGATTCCGACCAACTGGAGGTCGGAGAGTTTGTGTTGGCCGTGGGGAGTCCATTCGGGCTCACCCAGACCGTGACGATGGGAATCGTCAGTGCAGTCGGACGAGCCAGTATGGGAATTGCCGAATACGAAGACTTCATCCAAACCGATGCGGCAATCAACCCAGGCAATTCCGGAGGCGCGTTAGTCAACGTGCGTGGCGAATTAGTCGGGATCAATACGGCGATCTTCAGCCAAAGCGGCGGCAACATGGGTATTGGATTTGCGGTGCCCAGCAACCTGTCGCGCTCCATCATGGATCAGTTGGTACGGACGGGGAAGGTCGTCCGTGGCTGGCTTGGTGTAGCGATTCAAGATTTGACTCCTGAGTTGGCGACTCAGTTCGGGATCACCGAGACGAAGGGCGTGCTCGTCAGCGATGTCATGGAGGATAGTCCGGCGAAGAAAGCGGGATTTGAGCGCGCAGATGTGATTGTCGAATATGACGGCAAGTCGATGGATTCGCCCACGCATCTGCGGAATGCCGTCGCACAGACTCCGATCGGGAAGAAAGTCTCGGTCAAGCTGATCCGAGACAAGAAATCCAAGACAATCGAGGTCGCAATTGTCGAACAGCCGAAATCGTCAGGACAGCCCAGTGCAGAGGAGAGCAGAGAATCAGTGGTGCCGACGGGGCTCCTCTCGGATCTTGAGGTCCACGAGTTAAACGAGGAACTGACTACTCGGTACGGATTGAAGGCCACCGAGCGTGGCGTGGTAGTGGTCAGGGTCAAGCCCGGAAGCACGGCGGAAGAAATGGGTGTGCGCGAAGGGGATGTTATACTCGAAGTCAATCGCAAGGCGGTGGGCTCGCTCAAGTCCTATGAACAAGCCGCATCCGGCCTTGCCAAGGATCAAGCGGTCCTTTTGCTACTCAGACGGAAAGGCCAAACGATCTATCTCACGTTGCGGCCATAGGAGCCTGTCCGACAATGACCGTTCTACTGCGTCGAGCGATCCGCGGCCCTCTGTTTCGATCTCGGCCTGAAAAGATGTTCAACGCAGTGCAGGGAAGAGACCTCAAATCTTTTCGAGGCCTGCGGCCTTGCATATGACCCCGACTCACTCGTCTCGCGTCGAACCGATCCTTCGTCAGGCTCCTTTGGTAGTGGCGCTCCTGCCGGCTGCAGGCCGCGGGCTTCGGATGGGCGGCTCCGTCCCCAAACAATTTCTTTCGTTGGGCGGTGAGCCGCTCATCATTCAGTCGTTGCGGATGTTGCAAGCCGCTTCCGTGGTCGACCAGATCATTCTTGCCGTTCCGCCTGCAGAGGTCGAATACTGTGAGCGCGAGATCGTCTCGCGGCAACGCTTCACCAAAGTGACGAGAGTGGTGGCGGGTGGTGCAGAACGCCAGGATTCGGTGCGGTACGCGCTCGCTCAGGTTCCCTTGGGCACCGACATCGTGCTCATACACGATGCCGTGCGGCCATTTGTGACGCTTCGGATGATCGACGAGGTCGTGGCTGCTGCGAGGAAAGAAGGAGCGGCAATTATTGCGCTTCCGATGAGGGATACTGTGAAGCAGGTACGGACGGATGGGACGATTGAGCGAACGGTCGATCGCACCCCCTTGTGGCTTGCTCAAACCCCGCAGGCTTTTCGGCGGGACTGGATCGAGAACGCTCACAGGAAAGCGCATGCCGATGGGGTGCGGGCAACCGATGACGCATCTCTTGTGGAATGGCTAGGCTATTTGGTTGCGGTGGTTGAGGGAAGCGGAGAGAACATCAAAGTGACGAGACCTGAAGATCTGGTGATCGGCGAGGCCATTTTGGCGTCGCGGATGAAGGGAAACGGAACGGGCGAGACGGGCGAGAGGAGTGAGAAGTGACCATAGCGTCCGTCGTTTCAGGCTCGTCTCGCGTTTATCGCCAGCGCCGCAATTCTCGCTGCAAAGAATACGTGGCGAATCATGAGGAGAGCCTATGACGATGCGAGTGGGTTGCGGCTATGACATACATCAGTTGGGACCAGGGCGAAAGCTGATTCTCGGCGGGATCGAGGTGCCTCACAGCAAGGGTTTATTAGGACATTCCGATTCCGATGCCTTGGTCCATGCCCTCTGTGATGCGTTGCTCGGAGCGATGGGTGAAGGAGATTTAGGCCGGCACTATCCAAGCTCCGATCAGCGGTTCAAGGATATTTCGAGCCTGAAGCTGCTGGAGGATGTAGTTGGAAAGATACGGGGGAAGGGGTATCGCATCGTGAACGTCGATACGGTCATTATCGCGCAGGCCCCTCGGCTGAGTTCGCACTTGGCAGCCATGCAGAAGCAGATGGCGCAGGTGCTCGGTGTCGATCCTCACCTCGTCAACGTGAAGGTGAAGAGCGGAGAGGGAATCGGCATGATCGGGCGGGAGGAAGGAATTGCCGCTCAGGCGGTCTGTTTGATCGAACGGCCTCAGACAGCGTAAGATATTTTCATTATGGTCTTGAAAGCCATTCAAAAAGATCTCCGTGCTGTCTTCGACCGTGATCCGGCGGCGACCAGTTGGCTTGAAGTCGTGCTGACCTATGCCGGCTTTCATGCCTTGCTGGCCTACCGCGTGTCCCATTGGTTGAAGTCCTACAACGTGCCGTTCGTTCCTCGGGCTATCTCTCAGATTGCTCGTCTGCTCACGGGCATTGAAATCCATCCCTCGGCACAGATCGGTACCGGGTTCTTCATCGACCATGGAATGGGCGTGGTTATCGGCGAGACGGCAGAGATCGGAGATTACGTGACTCTCTTCCAGGGCGTGACGCTTGGGGGGACGGGGAAGGAACGAGGGAAGCGTCACCCCACGCTCGGCAATCACGTGGTCGTCGGGGCCGGAGCCAAAATTCTCGGTGGGATCACGATCGGCGACAATGTGAAGATTGGCGCCAATTCGGTTGTGCTTAAGAATGTCGCCCCCAATTCCACCGTCATTGGAGTGCCGGCCCGCGTGATTAAAACTCAAGGCGAGCGGCTCCCCGATGCCACCATGGACCATAGCAACCTGCCGGACCCCATCAGTGATCGGCTCTTGGCACTCGAGCAGGAGTTGATCGAACTGCGCAAGAAGCTGGAAAATCAAGATTCCCCCCGCTTGCTCTAGCCTGCATTATCCTTGAGCGCTTCTGCCGCAATCGCCGATGCCTGGCTCAAGCGAGACGAGCGAGACTGGCGGGAAAAGCGGGATGGGTCGGATGTTTCATCTTCGCGAGTCGCGCACGTCTTGCCTGCCTCGCTCACAACTCACGAACGGCGTACGAATTCAGCAGCCTGCTATTCGAAGTCTATGCGCATGAGACAGAGTCCATGAGGAGGGGCGGTTTGGCCTGCTGCAGACCGATCCCGGGCCCGCAGGACCTCTGTGAGACTGTCGGGAGTCCGTTTGCCCAGCCCCACTTCGACTATCGTTCCAACCATTGCGCGGACCATGTGCTTCAGAAACCGGTCGGCATAGGCTTCAATGAGGATTTGGTCGCCTTGGCGGATGACAGCGAGTCGTTGGAGATGGCAGATGGGATTGTTGTTCTCCGTGAGGCTCCCTTCGAATGAGGAAAAGTCCTGTGCCCCGATCAGTGTCGCTGCCGCCTGTTGCATGGCAGCCTCATTCAATGGCCTATAGATGTGCCAGACGAATGCGCGATCGACGGTGGGGCGGGCCGGGCGGTGGAGGATCCGATAGGCGTAGAGCTTACCTCGTGCATCGTGTTGGGCATGAAAGCGGGCGTCCATGAGGGCGGAGGAACGAACGGCAATGTCTTTTGGTAGCACGGCATTAAGCGCCCGCATCCAATTGGACGCGGGCCAATCCCGATCCGTGCGAAAACTTGCGACTTGGCCGAGCGCATGTACACCGGAATCTGTACGGCCTGCGCCGATGACCGATACCGTGGCCTGGCTGACCTGGTGGATGGCTCGTTCGATGGCCTCTTGGATCGTGGGGTGATCGGGCTGGCGCTGCCACCCGGCGTAGCAGGTCCCATCGTATTCCAAGACTAGCTTGACCGTAGGCATCGACGTGGAGGATAGAGCAGTGCGGAGATCATCGCGGGGCGAGTTTTGCAGAGGCGAGGAAGGTATTGACACCTTCCATGAGTGCTTCTGCCACGCGCGTGGTGAAGAGGCCGGTTCGGAGCATGTCTTCGTCCGCAGAGTTCGAGATATAGGCAATTTCAGCCAGGATACTGGGCATGCTGGTGAAGCGGAGCACGTAGAATGGTGCGGTTTTCACCCCATGGTCCACCAGGGAGTAGCGGTCATTCAGGTTGGTCACCATGGCTTCCTTGGCGGTCCAGGCGAGTTCAAGGGATGCCTCGATTTTCTTCGCTGTCAGAAGATCGGCCACGAGATATTCCCATCCCACGCCGGTGCTGTTCAGGGGGGTTCCATTTTCACGGGCGGCCACTTCGAGCGCCCGTTGATCTTTGGCCTCTCCGAAGTGGTAGATTTCAATCCCCTTCACGGAACGTTGTGGGTGTGAATTCACATGGATCGACACGAAGAGATCCGCCTCCTGCCCATTGGCAAACTTCGCCCTGTCTTCCAACTCGACGAATTCGTCCCGGTCACGGGTCATGAGGACGCGGACTCCCGGTTGCCTGCTCAAGAGATCGCGCAGTTTCAACGCGACTTTCAGCGTAATGTCTTTTTCTTCCGTCCCACGCTGCCCACGTGCCCCAGGATCTTTCCCGCCGTGCCCTGGATCGATCACGATGGTCTTAAATGACTTGGCTCGCGGCTGAGCAGGTTGCGGAGGAGTGGGGAGTGGAAGTCCTAGGCCGGGAGTTAAATCAACAGGCGGAGCTGTCAGAGGATCGCTGGAAGGCACCACATCGATGACAAGCCGATGAGGATTCGCCAATGTGAGCAACTTATAGCGTTGAAATGAACCAGCCGGGAGAGATACTTCAACAGATCTTTCAGATGACTGGGTAATGATAAACGGCTTGGCAATCCTACCAGCCGTAAGTTTCGTCTTAGCGGATTGGCTCAAGGTGGCGTTGGGGATTTCGATGGTTACTCCCTCTGCCTGGAGTTGGGGATGTTTGTTGGGGCGGGCTGTTGTATCGAGATCGAGCACGAGCCTCGTCAACCCCGGCGAGCTGGCTGTCCGGAGGTTCTGTATCGTCGTCAGGCCGAGCGCAGTGGGAGCCAGGTGTATACGGGAGGTGCGAGACCGCTTAGGCTTGGCAGGAGGCTCCTGACGGGCTGCACTTGTTGCCGCAAATGCTTGGCCGCCGTGAAACAGATCGAGGACATGCACAGGGAGGTGGAAGAGTCCAACCAGGAAGGCGAGGGTAAAGATACGCCACAGGGCTGATCGCATGGATGTTCACTGTGTGTGATGGGATGGGATATAGAGTTTTTTCTCAGATGTTTGTGCCATTGTCAAGAGGATTGGCCGTACTCACCAGCATTATTCATGAGCGCTTCTACTGCAATCGCGGAGACGGAAGTCAGAATCCAATGCGGTATTCTTTCTTCGCGCCACGATCATGCGAAGGGCGCTTGACCTCGCAAGCGCGGTGGCGACGCACCTGGACGCGGCCGGACCTGCGTCCATGCAGGCGGGCTCGCCGGTCGGTCAACATACTGTTTCAAGTATGCCTCCCTTCCTCGCGGGCTCGGCTCTGGAGCCTGCCTCGCCCACTCTTACAAGGGGGCCAGCCCCCTTGTAGAATCCCCACGAAGGGGGCGCACCCCCTTCGGAACTCCCAGGCGGAGTCTTGCCCCGCCTCACGGCTCCGCGCACCTGTCTCGCGTGGCGACTGCGCGATTTCGCAACGAACCGTCATGAATCATGCGGGTAATGCTCGACAGAACCGATTGACAGTAGGCGGTGTGAGCAGTAGGGTCCCTACCAGGATGCTGAAAAAGTCCGCCAGCTTCGTTCTCGCCGCGCTCAGAGGCTCAACGTACCGAAGCGTACGCCTCGCCTCTTCGCTCGCTGCGGCCTTGCTTGGGGCAAGGCGCGTCTCGGCGCGCCAGGGTTGGGCGGGTGAGAAGTCTGGCCTTGTTGAGCATCCTGTGTGGCATATTCCTGTTGTCTCGAACGTGTGTACCAGTGAAGTTCTGGCGTGCCATAATACTTTTTCCGGAGCCTGCTAATCATGGCACTCCACTTGATCATCGACGGCTACAATCTCTTGGCTCAGACGGGCCGGATCGGTGCAGGGACGAGCCTGCATTCCGAGATGGCGCGCGAGTCCTTCCTGCGTGACCTGGCGGCGTATCGTCAACGGAAATCCCATCCGATCACGGTGGTCTTTGACGGGTGGCAACAGGGATGGGGCACGGAACGGCGGGAGCATCGGCTTGGTCTTGAGGTTATCTTCTCTCGGCGGGGAGAAAAAGCCGATCAGGTGATTCAGCGTCTGGCTGCCGAATTCGGATCCGCCTGCGCGGTGGTGAGTTCCGATCGTGAGATTATCGACTTTGCAAGGGCGCAGGGAGCCTTTGTGATGAAAGCTCTGGAGTTTGTCGCGAAACTGTGCGAGGGACCGACCAAGACCGGCGTATCGGCACACAAGGAACTGGATACAGGAGAAGATCTTCGACCGAAACGAGGTACGGAGAAACGCGGGAATCCACGGAAATTGCCCAAGGCGCTGCGGCAGCGCAGCCGGCAGCTCAAGCGATTTTGAAGAGGTGTTTCGCGTTTTCGGTCGTGATGCGTCCGATGGTTTCGACCGACATGCCTGGCGCATCGGCGTGAAGCTCCGCCAGCTTTTGCGCGACGAAGGACACGTAGGCCGGCTCGTTTCGTCTGCCTCGATGAGGGAAGGGCGTCAGGTACGGGCAGTCGGTTTCGATCAGGAGGCGATCCAACGGAGTGGTTTTCGCGATGTCTCGGAGCATCGTTGCCTTCTGAAACGTGAGAATACCTGAGAACGAGAGGTAGAACCCTAAGTCCAGCGCATCCTTCGCCAGCCACGCATCCCCTGAGAAGCAGTGAAAGACCCCGCCGATTTCTGACGCACGTTCCTCTTTCAAAATCGCAATCGTATCGTCTTGGGCCTCTCGCGTGTGAATGATCACCGGGAGTTTCAGCTCGCGTGCGAGCTGGATCTGTTCGCGGAATCGCTGGCGCTGTTCTTTCGGTGACGAATGATTGTAGTGGTAGTCGAGGCCGATTTCACCGTAGGCGACCACCTTCTTGTTCTGTACCAGCCGACGGAAATCGTCGTACCAGCTATCGAGGATATTCTTCACTTCATGTGGATGGACGCCGATGGAGGCATAGACGAACGGATGTTGCTCCGCCAGTGCGACCGCCGCCTGGCTGGTCGCCAGATCGCAACCTATGGTGACAAAGGCTTCGACACCGGCTTCCCGGGCGCGAGTAATCATCTCCTCGCGATCCTCGTTGTAGCGGGCATCGTCCAGATGGGTATGCGTGTCGAAGAGCATGCGGGTCTCTTGGTAGGGGGTCGATCGCGGTGAAGACCGAGGCTCCTTTAGCAGGATGCTAAAAAACTATTGTGGCACGCTAGAACTTCTATGGTCTGCACGTGCGGCATAACAGGAAAACATTCACGCAGGATGCTCAAAAAGGCCGTTCAGCAAGGCCGCAGCGAGCGAAGGGCCGAGGCGTACGCTTCGGTACGTTGAGCCTCTGAGCGCGGCGAGAACGCTGCTGGCGGACTTTTTCTGCATCCTGCTATACGGGCTTGGTCACGATCATGTTGGCCAGTTCGTAGAGCAGAGCTTCGGTTTCTTCCCAGCCGAGACATGCATCGGTGATGGAGACGCCGTGGACCAACGCTTTCCCCTGCTGCCAGGTCTGCTTGCCGGGATTCAGATTACTTTCGAGCATCAGTCCAAGAATGGATTGGCGGCCGTCGCGCAATTGGCGGAGGACTTCGCGTGCGACCAAACCCTGGCGCCGATGGTCTTTACCGGAGTTGTCATGCGAACAGTCGATCATGATGGGACGAACGATACTCTCGCTCGCTACAATGGCCTCCGCGCGAGCCACGTCTTCGGCTTCATAGTTGGTTTTCCCTCCACCGCCCCGCAGCACGATATGGCGATCAGGGTTGCCCATAGTCTTGATAATGGAGGTGAGCCCATCGGCATTGATGCCCAGGAAATGATGAGGCTGCTTCGCGGCGACCATCGCATTCCAGGCCACCTGAAGATTACCCTCTGTGCCATTCTTGAAACCGACCGGCATAGACAGGCCGCTGGCCATTTCTCGGTGCGGCTGGCTTTCGGTGGTGCGGGCTCCGATGGCGACCCAACTCCAGAGATCGGCGATGTATTGGGGGGACACAGGGTCCAAGGCTTCAGCCGCGCAGGGGACTCCGCGTTTGTTGATGTTGAGAAGAATTGTTCTCGCGAGCTCCATCCCGGTGGCGATATCGCAGGTTCCATCCAGATGCGGATCGTTGATCAGACCTTTCCATCCAACCGTGGTACGGGGCTTTTCAAAGTAGGTACGCATGACGATGAGCAGCCGGTCTCGCAACGCATCCGCCACTGGTTTCAATCGGTCGGCATACTCGTAGGCGGCATCGGGATCATGGATTGAGCAGGGTCCAACGATCACCAGTAGGCGCTCACGGTCTTGGCCGTGCAGAATGTGGCGAATGGCATCTCTGGTTTCAACTACCAGTGCAGCGGCTTGGTCGGTAATCGGCAGCTTTGACTTGATCGTTCGCGGTGAGGGCAGCGGTTTGATTTCAATGATATGCTGGTTATCGAGTGGTCTCTGCATGGTCCTGCCTTTTCACATGGGAATCGCCTTTATAGTGTAGCTTGACCGGGGCGATGCACGTTCTGATGCGCAAAATATAGCGTATACTAAAGGAAATAGCCACCGGAGGAGGCACCCACGGCTATAGAAGTTCGAATAAGTGCCTCAAATCCGTTGTTTGACAAGCCGTGAACGCCTATGTTACTTAGCTCGCCCTCAATGACTCTGCGCGCTTCCAGACTACGTCTGCTCTGCGTTCTTCGGGGTACTGTGGCGATCGGCCTCGTCCTACTATTGCTCACCATTGCGCCATTTGCAGTGGCGCAGGATGTCCATCACGAGTTGGCGGCGGCTGACCACGATGGGCATGAGCACTCCGACACCGACCTCTGCCAGTGGGTAAAGCATCACACGGCCGGGTCTCTCGATGTTGGCGCTCCTCTCTTCGCGGCACAGGAACTCGTCGACCTGCTGGAACTTCCAGCGGACTCCGTTCTGCTTTCCTTCGAACTATCCACGCCTGGTCCTTCTCGCGCTCCCCCCCGCAACTAGTCACGTCATTTCGATTCACCCCATTCTGGCTCGGTTGTCGTTGGACTGCCTGTCAGTGGGTCGTGGTGTTTTTTTTAAACACGTGATTGTTGGGGGACTTAATGCGACTTATTGTATGGTGCCATCTCATTGTTCGTTTGGTGTGTCTCTGTGTCTGTCTGAGCTTTCTTAATCAGGGTCGTGCCGTTGCGGCCGAGCCCAATCTCATCACCGGATCGGTCCAGAAGCAGGATCTTCGTCGAGTGGGACAGGTGATTGTCGAGGTGAAAGATCAAGAAGGAACGTTGGTGGCGACCGACGTTTCGAACGATGCCGGCGAGTTCAGAATTCCCGTCCCTGCCGATGGAACCTATTCCGTCAGCGCGGTGCAGGATATCTATCGGAGCGAATATATCGTACTGAAGATCGGAACCGAGGCGCCCAACCCCATCACCTTGACCTTGTCCAAGACCAGAGAGATTGCACTTGAAGTGCAGTCGCCTCTCGCACCGATTCAATACAAGGCTTCGAGCGAGACCTATCCAGTGAGTCGCAAGGACATCGAAGAATTGCCGCGCGGCAATAATGTCGAGCTGCACGACGTGCTTCTCACAATTCCAAGCGCCGTCTATGGATCGCTCAAGCAAGTGCATATTCGGCAGGATCATGCAAACCTCCAGTTCCGAATCGACGGTGTCCCGATTCCGGATACTGTGTCGTCAACCTTCTCCGATGTAATCTCGCCGCGGGCTTGGGAACGGGCGGATATCATTCTCGGCGGTATGGAGGCGCAGTATGGCAACAAGACAGCTGCGGTGCTGGACATCACGACCAAGAGCGGTACCAAGCCAGGGTTCGGATCCGCCCAAATGTTCGGCGGGTCCAACAATACGCTCAATCCGTCGATTGAATATGGGGGCACGATCGGCGAGAAATTCCGGTTCTACGTGCTGAACAGCTATACGGCAACGAATCGCGGTATCGAGCCGCCGACGCTTGGCCATTCGATTTTTCACGGGCAAAGCGAGCGGAATCAGACCTTCATTCGCGGCGACTATCAGCACGACAATTCGAATAACTTCTCGTGGGTATTTTTGAATTCTGTGGCCAAATATCAAATTCCCACGGCCCCGAACGGAGAAGTCGATCCCAGCGGGACAGTGCTGCCGCTGCTCCAGGCGAGCCGTCCAGGATTCACGCCAGTAGCGTCCCAGGATATCGACGAAAACCAAAAAGAGAATAATCAATACGGGCACATGGTCTGGCGGCACGATGTGAGTAGCGCTAATTATTCCAGCCTTTCAGGTTATTTCCGCCAAACGAGGGCCACGTTCAGGACGGATCCATTTAATCTACTCGCCTACACTGCTGACCCTGCTGAGCCGTTCTCTGCCGCCAGTCAGGATCGGATCGCCTATTCGGGCGGAGTCCGCCTGGATCACACGTATATTCCGAACAATGAACATGTGATCAAAACCGGATTCCAGGTCGATCGGACGCAGGCGGTGAACAAGACGAGACTGTTCACATTCGCGGATGACGGGGCGGGTAATCCGATTGGGAATGTGCTGGGTCTGGATGCGGACAATCGGCTGATTGGCTGGCGTCAGGAATTCTGGATCCAGGATCAGTGGAGCCCGAACGATCACTGGACGTTCAACCTTGGCGTGCGGGCCGATGCGGTGCAGTACCAGCGCCATGAGGGGCAGATCAGTCCACGGGTCGGGGTGACCTATAAGGCCGATCAGGCCAATGTGTTCCACGTCTTCTACGGGCGGCAGTTTACGCCACCGAATCTCGAAGCCATTTCCTTTGCGAAGCTCAATACCGCCGGAACAAAGGCGGCACCGGAGGATACGACGAATAATACGGTTCGAGCTGAACGGGCACATTACTTCGAGGTCGGCAGCTACCACGGCCTCGCCCGCTGGGCAACGTTGGAATTGACTGGGTACTACAAGCTCGCCAATTTTCTGTCCGATGCGGGCCAGTTCGGGACGACGCCCTTGTTGAATTACTTCGCTTTTGAACGGGGCTGGACTAGGGGCATCGACGGAGCCCTGAAACTTCAAATCATGGAAAACTTGACGGCGCGAGGCAATGTGGCCTGGGGGCAGTGTAAAGGTTACGGGCTCCAATCCGGCCACACCCTGCTCGAAGCGGCCGAAATCGCCGACATCAACTCGAAAGGCGGGGTGAATTGCGATCACCAGCAGACTCTGACGAGTTCTGCGGTGGTTGCCTATCGCCTCTTGGAGCGGACGACTCTCACAGGCCAGATGTTGTTTGCGTCGGGGTTGCGTACGGCGGAAGAGGGAGGCAAGACCAATTCCACCCATAGTCCCTCGTACACGATCTACAATATGTCCCTCACGCATATCATCCCCTTGCCGTGGGACAATCAGAAGTTTCTGTTGGGCTTTGACGTGGTTAACTTACTGGACGAAAAATACCTCATCAACCAAGGTGAGGGGAGTATTGGTCTGGGTGTCTCGCATGCGGGGATGCCGAGGTCGTTCTTTTTCCGTGGTCAGTGGTTCTTTTAATCAGATGTCGAACAACGCCGCCAGCTGCATTCTCGATCGCTCGAACCCCTCGACGTACAGCTCAGAGTACGCTTCGGGGTTCGAGCTCCCTGTGGCCTTGCTGGATGACCTTGTTGGGCATCTGGTCGAATGTGATATAAGGACATAGTGGTCGGGAAATACATCTTGAACCTTCTGAATTGTTCAGCTCCAAGTTATCTTCGAAACATCGTCTTGAGTTGTGGACTTGGGGTGTGTCTCCTGCCGACTTCCGCGTATGCGGTGGCTGGCGACGAGGCCACGCATGAGGACGACCACCGGGAAGATGTGTTGGAGTTGCCCGAGGTCCATGTCCATGGCCTCCCGCTCAACAGGGATCAACAGCTTGGACCGGTTCCCAAAGCCACACCCTGGCCGGCTATTCCGTCTGCCTTAGATGGCAAAGAACTCGACGATTGGATGAAAGCGCGCATGTTAGTCGCCAAGGATGCGACGGTGACGGTGGTGGTCTTGGAGCCGGCCAAGCATCGGGAACTCACCATCGCCGGCATGGCTGCGTTGAATAAATGGACCTTTGAGCCCCAGTTGAAAGGCGACGAGCCGATCGATGGGGAACTGACCATTCGCATTCATTTTCGCACGCGCTGAGAACAAGAGCCGATGGCCAGTGGCATATCGCTGACTACCTGAACCAACCAGACAGAACAAATAGACAGGACCTACGAGAAAGACCAGATAGACCACACAGACCATTTTCCGCTGATTGACGGTTGACGAATGACGGGTGACGCTTTATCGTCGTTTAAATGAGTTGGGACGAATCTCTCTTTCGCGCCATCAATGGGTTCGCCGGGCAGTCGGCCTGGTTAGACGGACTGGCCCTCATTCTCTCTACATCAAGTCTGTTGTGGGTTCCGGGCATCGTGCTTGCCGGCTATTGGTTGTGGCGTTCTAGGCGGGAGGCGCTTCTGGGAGCACCGGCCCTGGCTGCGACGATTGGGATAGCTGATTTTCTTGGCGCGCGCCTGAAGGATCTGATCGCGCGGCCTCGTCCCTGTTCGTCGCTGATGGATATTCAACATGTGGAAGCCGCTTGCGGAAAAGTGTTTGGCTTCCCCTCAAACCACGCGATCAATACTGCGGTCGCCGCTGCATTCTTGCAGGTCCTCTATCCTAGATCAGGCTGGGTGAGTTGGCCGTTGGTCGGGCTGATCGGCCTGTCGCGTGTGTATATCGGGGCTCACTACGTCACGGACGTGCTGGGAGGTTGGGTAATCGGCGGATTGTTCGGAGCCGGTGTCGCGTGGCTGCTCCTGCGCTACTCGCGTATTCGCGCTTCAATGGCAAGCCCAGCTGCCTAGCCCCCTATGCTCTCGTAGCTTTCAAGACAGCGTAAGAGTTCTGTTTGGCAGCCTTCCTGGTCGTAACCTCGTCCAATCAACACGATCGCGTGGCTCGGTTCGTCGAGCAACGTGATAGGTGTAATGGTTGCGTTGCCTGGGGGAGCGTATTGAAATTCTTGGAGTTCCGCTTCCTTGGCGAAGCGAAAGAAGCCTTTCGCCCGTTCAAGCTCAGGGGGCAGGGTCTTCATCCAGTGCAGGAATCGCTCAAAGTTCAACGGACCTGGCAGCCGAACCGTGGTAGCAATTGGATGATACGATGCCCGGTTCCTTGTTGTGGATGATCGCGGCACTCCGAATTCCACATTGACCGATGAGGTTGGCGTGATGCGGGCCATTGGTTCGAGCAACGATGAGGGATCGACCCGGGCATGGCTGGTTTCCCAGACCCGCGCATAGGGATTCTGCTCGACAATCGTCGCTGTGAATCGTTCCCAATGGCCGGCGACATAGAGATCTCTCTTATTGAGGATCAACTCGTCGGCACAGCGAATCGCCTGCCTGGTGACGAATCCCCCCATACTCTCTCGATCAGCGGGGATCGGGTGGAGTAAGGCGATGACTTTTTCTAAGTGCGTAAGCCGCGCGGTGTAGAGATCGGTGATGCCATCGATGACTTCGGCTGGGTCGGCCATGCCGGAGCACTCCAGGACAATCACATCCGATTCATAGTCCCGCACCAGTTGGGCGATCCCCCATGAGAGATCCTCCTTGGTATCGCAGCAGACGCAGCCGCCGGCGAGGTTCAATACTTGTTCGGCAATGGTGCCCGCGCGGGGGCCGTCGATGCTCACCTCTCCGGCTTCGTTCATCAACACGCCGGCCCGCTTGCCCTGACTCTTCCAATGTTCAAGCAGCCGCATCAGGAGCGTGGTTTTGCCCGCGCCGAGGGAGCCGCAGAGGACATAAAAAGGGATCGGGGTCTCGGTCATTGTCTCAATGGTTGTGAGGTATAAAAAGTTGGAGAATGCGTCTGCAGGGTCCTGGATAACTCAGTGGTGCACATGTAAGAGCCCCTCATCCTGGTGCTGCTTTGCCAACGTGGTGAGATCGCAGTGGATCTCGCCTGGGTGGCAACAGGTGGTTTCCATCTGAATCGTCATATGCTTGATGCCGAAATCTGCGCTGACCTGGGCGCGGATGGCATGCAGAAGGTCATTGGTCAGTGCCGAATCATCTCCATCGACGAGTATATGACAGGTCATCATTATCAACCGAGGTTCGACCGCCCAGATATGGAGGTCGTGGACATTTTTCACGCCGGTGATCGCCTCGATGGTCGCAGCCACGTGTGAGGCGCTGATTTTCGGCGGGGTCGATTCCAACAAGACGTCCAGCGATTCCTTAAACAGCGGCCAAGCCCCTTTCGCAATTGCTACGACGACCAGCAAGCTGATTAGCGGATCGAGAATGGTCCATCCGGTGAATAGTATGACTCCGCCGCTGAACACGACGCCTAGTGACGCCCAGGCATCACTCAGCATGTGCCAAAAGGCGCTGCGGATATTGAGATCATCCTTGGCTCCGTGCTGCAACAGGAGTGCGATACTCAAATTGGCTGCAAAACTCAGGGCGGCGATCGCCATGATCCAGCCGCCGTCCACCGGTATAGGATGCAGTAGCCGCTTGATTCCAACGAGTGTGATGCCGAGGGCTGTGACTAACAGGACGAACGAATTCAAGAACGCCGCTATGATGCCGGCCCGGTGATACCCAAACGTTCTGGCTTCTGTGGCAGGCCTGGCAGTAAGGAGATGGGCATAGAGGGCAAGAAAGAGCGCGCCCTGGTCGACGAGGTTATGACCCGCATCGCTCATGAGTCCGATGCTATCGAGGATCCATCCGCCGATGAACTCAGCGACAATGATCGCCGCGTTCAGTGCCAGGGCGAGAGACAAACGGCTGCGGAGATGTTCATAAGAGGCAAGAGCGGTCATAGATAATAGTGTCGCATGTGCGCGTCGAGGCGGCAAGCGTTCCCGAGACTTTTCGCGATCAGTGGGGTTCGTTTCTCGGGTGCGGGTGAAGTCGCTCGCTCAGGACGGGGTACTTAGCTTGGCCCATTCCAAAATTCCCGCTGGCTGGATCGGCGGCAATAACGCGGAGTGTGATGCCGTCAGGCGCGTCTTTGGGAAGCGGTACGAAGAATGGTGCTTCGAAGCGCGCGCGGTCGTTATTGTAAAACAACTGGAGTCGTTCGAGAACCCGCTCTCCAATCATCAGCTCACCATAGATGTGAATCTTCCGGGAGTCCCAGTCCCCGTGCGGACGAACCAGCGCTCCGGACAATGTTCGGACTACTGCATGCAGGATCACATCGTCTTTCGCGATTAACGGTTCACCGGATTGTGGATGTTCGATCTGGACGATGTACCCGTAGAGATGAAGCACAATCCCGTCGTTAGTCATGTCCTGCCCGGGAACGAGCCATACGGTCGTCGAAGCGCGCTGGGACGACGCGGGGTAAGCGAGTGGTCCTTCGGCAGTCACTTCAACCAGCGTGGGATGGAGCAAGTCGAATGTCGCGGTAAACGTTGCGGCTGGCCGGGAGCTGTAGTGCGGCTCCTCCATGAGACGCGGCGTCCGCATGATTTGATTCTGGTCGCCGGCTTCGCCCTGCTGAATGCCGGTGGCAAGGATCTGTTTGGTGGCTACGTCGGTGATCGTGACGCGGGCGCTCCCGACCTCTCGACCGAGGACCATCGCGCCATGGCCCACGACGCGGACTAAGATGGTTGTTGGTTGTGGATCGTTCAGACGGAGATCGGATGGGAGTTCACCTTCAGCCGGGATCGCGAGGCAGGGGTAGGGAGTCAAAACAGTACAACAAAGAAGCAGGAGACGGGCTGTGGTAACCGGCAGGCTCATTTCACTTTGGTACCAGGGTCAACTTCTTCGAGGATGGTGGCAAGGCCGCGGACTTCGCTGTCCCCTGCAGCCAGGACCATGCCTTGCGATTCGATGCCCATGAGCTTTGCAGGCTTGAGGTTGACGACAATGATGATCGTTTTGCCAATCAAGGCTTCCGGTGTGTATTTCTTGCCGATGCCGGCGACAATCTGTCGTTGCTCCGTCCCCTCCCCAAGACTGACTTGCAGCTTGAGCAACTTCTCCGACTTTGGGACACGTTCGGCAGTGAGCACTTTCGCGGTTTTGAGCTGAATCTTCATGAACTCGTCGATTGTGATCTGAACTGGCGCGGCTGGTGCTGGAGCTGCTGCTGTCGGGGGCGGTACCTGTGCCGTAGCGGTAGTTGGGGCAGGTGTTGCAGCGGTCGGCTGCGAGGGAGTCGGTGTGTTGCTCACGGTCTTGGCTCCTTGTGGTTTCGATTCAATGCGTGGGAAGAGTGCATGTCTCTTTTGAATAGATATCCCAGCCTGAAGCCCGCCCCATGCAGGGGCATCCATCAACAGCGGTTCTGCGAAGTTAATGGAAAGCCCGAGTTGTTGAGCAATCAATTCAGCGCTCTGTGGCATAAATGGATAAAGAAGAGTTCCAATATGCCTCAAAGTTTCGGCGACGTTATATAGCACTCCTTCAAGGACGGCTCTATTGGCGGGATCTTTTGCAAGTTGCCAAGGCTTCATGCCCTCAATGTACTCGTCTGTGAGATGAATGGTGCGCCAGATCAAATCCAGCGCACGATGGAATTGCAAGTCGCTCAACTCGCCATGGATAGTGTCGAATACTTCGCGGACCTGGTTCTCAAGCTCGTTCCCAACTTCGTCCAGACGCTGGTTTCTCTTGGGTGTTTTGCCGTCGCAGTACTTTTCAATCATTGTGAGTGTTCGACTCAGGAGATTGCCGATCCCATTGGCCAGATCGCTGTTGATCCTGGATACCATCGCATCCTGCGAAAAGTCTCCATCTTGTCCAAACGGGACTTCGCGTAGCAGGAAATAGCGGAAGGCGTCGGCGCCGAACTCGTCGATCATCTTGTTGGGATCGACGACATTGCCTCGGCTCTTCGACATCTTTTCCCCATCCACAGTCCACCAGCCATGGGCAAAGATAGTTTCAGGAAGTTTCATGTCTAAGGCCATGAGCATCGTGGACCAGTAGACGGCATGGGTGGTGAGAATATCTTTCCCTACTAGATGGACCGAGGCTGGCCAGTAATGATTTTGTGATGGTGTGGGCCTGAGATACTCCAATGCGGAAATATAATTCACCAGCGCATCGAACCACACATATGTGACGTAGTCCTTATCGAACGGCAACTCGATACCCCAGGAGAGTCTGGATTTCGGTCGGGAGATCGAGAGGTCGCCGAGCTTCTGAGTCTGGAGGAAACCCAGGACTTCGTTGCGGCGTGATTCGGGGCGGATGAAGTTTGGATGCTGCTTGATGTGTTCGATTAATCGGTCTTGATACTGGCTCATCTTGAAGAAATAGTTGTGTTCGCTGAGCTTCTCGACAGGGCGTTTACAGTCCGGACATAGCCCGTCGGCAACATCTTTTTCGGTCCAGAATCGCTCGTCGAATGTACAGTACCAGCCAGTGTATGAGTCTTTGTAAATCAATCCATTGCCATAGAGTTGTTTAAGGTATCGTTGAACAACTGACTGGTGTTGAGCGTCCGTTGTTCTTATGAAGGCATCGTTGGAAATGTTTAGACGTTTCCAAAGAGCCTGGAATTGGGGAGCCAGCTTGTCACAATGCGCTTGCGGGTCGATGCCGGCTTTGGCCGCAGCCTGCTGAACTTTTTGTCCATGTTCATCGAGCCCGGTGAGAAGGAAGACGTCACGTCCTCGCAGGCGCCAGTAGCGAGCGAGGACATCAGCAGCGATTGTGGTATAGGCGTGTCCGATATGCGGCACGTCGTTCACGTAATAAATCGGTGTGGTGATGTAGAAGCTGTTGGGAGTACTCATGTGACGTGACAAAAGATACCAGGTAATAAACGGCGAAAGCTAGGCGGCTGTCCGGCATGGACGTTCGTCGCGATGTGGAGAAGGCGCGGGTAGATGCATTGCTTGCCTTAGTAGAATGGCAATGTCTGACAGGTTCTTAGCAGGTTGATGGGAAACCATTTTGGATAGCAGAAATTCGATGGCCTGCACGTCTAGGATAAGAAGAGCACATCTCGAGCAGGATGCTCAAAAAGGCCATCCAGCAAGGCCGCAGCGAGTGAAGGCTTGAGGCGTACCCTCAGGGGTACGTTGAGGGTCTGAACGATGCGAGAACGAAGCTGGCGGACTTTTTCAGCATCATGCTAGGCGGGTAGTGGGACGGACGACACAGCCACTGCGTTGCGCAGGCGGAGCAAGACCATTTCCAGTGCCATGTGGAGATTGAGGTGCCGCGTGGCACGCTGCTCGGTCATCTCAATCTCACGGAGCAGGTCCAACAGCGAATCGGTGTCAGCCTGTTGCGCGTAGGCTTCTAGCGTCGTGAGATCGTCAAGGTAGAGTATCTGGTCACGATCTCCTCCGACCTGAAGCAAAACGAGGTCGCGGATCCAGCGAGCCAGCCAGGTGAGCATGTCCTGTGCACGGTCGGCCTTCGCGATCGCTTCAGCCGAGGACAGGATGGACCCGATCGATTGCAAGAATTGGGGACGGACCAAGTCCACGAATTCCCGTTGGCGCGCGCGAGTGTCCAGCACATCGGCAGTGAGGGCTTCCCCGATTCGGCCTTCGCTGATGATGGCAAGGAATCGCGCGTCTGCGGGAGGCATTTCACGTTTCAGGATGAGTGCCGCTTCCACCTGTGTGCGAGCCGGTGTCGTAAAGCGAAGGGCCTGACAGCGTGACCGGATGGTCGCAGGGAGGGCTGCGGGGCGGCTCGAGATGACGAGGAAGAGACTATGTGCGGGTGGCTCTTCCAACGTTTTTAACAGGGCGTTGGCCGCGCCGATCGTCATGCGGTCGGCGTCGTTGATCAGACAAATTTTTCGCTCACCGATGAGCGGACGGTACATGATCTGGTGCTCGATATCACGGACCTGCTCAATCTTGATTTGCTGGGTGGCCTGTTCCGGGTCCGGCTCGATGACGAAAAAGTCCGGATGCGTGCGGGCTTCGATCTGTTGGCAGGACCGGCATGAACCACAACTGTCGAGTCCGTCCGTTTCGGGAGGCTGTTCGCAGTTGAGCGCTTGCGCGAGGCGAGTGGCCGTCAATCGTTTGCCAATCGCCTCCTCGCCGTGGAACAGATAGGCGTGAGCCAATCGTTCATGATTGACGGCTGCCTGTAGGAGGGCGATGGATTGTTGATGGCCGATACAGTCGTGAAAAGGCATGCTAGCCCACATTATTCATGATGGTTCGTCGCGAAATCGCGCAGCGAGCCTGCCCGCCCAAGGCTCGTCGCAGCAGCGAATCCGCGATTGCAGTAGAAGCGCTCATGGATAATTCGGGCTAGCTCCGGCGGCGTGACTGGCGACGCGGTCGTGTCATCCAGCCTACCACGATCTCACTGAGCTCGTCCCGGACTTCTTGCGCGGGCCGATTCGCATTTATGATCGTCATGCGGCCAGGCTCTTCAGCGGCGAGCGCCAGAAACCCCCGGCGCACCCTTCGATGAAAACGTTCTGTCTCTCGGTCCAGCCGATTCTGTTGTTCACGATCGGTTCGCCGTCTGGCCAAGCCGACTGAAACCGGAAGGTCGAGTACCACGGTGAGATCCGGCGTTAGCCCGCCGGTTGCGACCTCATTGGCCTCCCGCAGCCACTGAAGATCAAGGCCGCGCGCGAATCCTTGATAGGCAAAGGTGGAATCGGAAAATCGGTCGCATAACACTACGGTGCCGCTCCGCAGTGCCGGCATGATGAGATGCGTCACATGCTGACATCTCGCAGCGAGGATCAGCAGGGCTTCGGCCTGAGGCGTGACTGGTTCGTGAGATGACGCCGTGAGGAGGATCTGGCGGATCGCTTCTGCGGTAGCGGTGCCACCCGGTTCTCTCGTTTGGAGTACACGGTACCCTGTCTGAGCCAGCACCTCCGCGAGGTGTCGAATCTGGGTGCTTTTCCCACTGCCTTCGACCCCCTCCAGGGTAATGAACAGGCCACGAGTCTGTTGCTTCTTGGTCCCCATCACTCTGTCCCCATCGCCGGTGAAGAAAACGGGCGGGATGGTATTCCAAGTTGTTGAAAATAGCAAGAAAAGGCTTGCGAGGCCCTCGTAACTCTCTGTATGATAACCATCTATTTCCGTCGGCTGACATTTATGCTGAAAACCTTGCTAAAACGCTACTTTCTGACGGGCTTGCTCGTGATTATCCCCATCTGGGGAACCGTCCTCATTTTGAAGGCCCTTTTCGTGGCGGTCGATGGGATTCTCGGGGATCTCCTGGTTCGGTTGGTGCCGAGTCATTATGTGCCGGGGGTGGGGATTCTGGCGTTGATCGCCTTGGTGTTTGCGGCCGGGCTGTTTGCAAGCAATTTCATGGGCCGGTGGATCGTGAAGTGGTGGGAGAAATTACTGAATCGTGTGCCGCTCGTGCGGGGGATCTACTCGACGTTGAAATCCATGATGGATATTTTGTCATTCTCGGAGCATGCGTCATACAACCGCGTCGTGATGATTCAATTTCCCAAGAATGGCCACTATTGTATTGCCTTCGTGACGGGCGTGACCAAAGGGGAGATGCAGGATCTTGCGCAGGAGCCGTTGATCCATGTGTATGTGCCGACGTCACCGAATCCGACGTCTGGCTATTTCTTGTTGGTGCCGGAACATGAAGTCACGTCCGTTGATATGAGCGTAGAAGAAGCGATGAAGCTCATTGTCTCAGGCGGACTCTGCTCACCGTCCACGTCCCTGGCATCGGCCGTGACTGCCGCGACGAAGTGGGGTACGGTCAAACAGCCTGAAACGGGAGTGCCGATCGGATGAGGCGTTCACGAGCCACTGAAGTCTCGACGGTGAAGAAGCCGGTCAGCCCCGACCAGCAGGGGAAGATTGCCGGCCTTGCGGTGGTCGTGATGGCTGCAGGGCTCGGGAAGCGCATGCGCTCAAAACAGGTGAAAGTGCTGCATCCGGTGGCCGGCCAGGCGATGGTGCTCTATTCGGTTGGGCTCGGATTGCGCGTCGCCGGGGATCGTGTGGCTGTCGTGGTAGGACATCAGGCTGATCTGGTTCGCCAGGTGATCGGCCGCGCGACCTCAGGAAAGAGCGGCGGCTCTTCAGTTGCGATTGTTGAACAACAGGAGCAGTTGGGCACAGGCCATGCGGTCTTGCAGAGCCGTCCGGTGTTTGCGGTGGGCAAGCGGGGCGCCCCATCCAGGTATCTCATTCTGAACGGCGATACGCCGTTACTCCGGGAAGCGACCGTGCGCGAACTCCTTCGCGTTCATGAAGCGGAACGCGCGACGGTGACCCTTCTTACCGCGGTGCTAGAAGACGCAAGCGGATACGGACGGGTCGTGCGGGCGAACTCAGCCGAGCGGGCTGTCTCTCGCATCGTCGAGGATCGTGATGCCAATGCGGAGGAGCAATCGATCCGTGAAATCAACGTAGGCACCTATGTGGTCGACGGCGAGTTTCTCTTCAGCGCATTGGAAAAGCTTGATCCAAGCAACGCCCAAGGGGAATATTATTTGACGGAGATCATCCATCGCGCGGCGGAGCAGGGACGTCGTGTAGCCGCTGTGGTGCTCGACAATCCCGACGAAGGACTTGGCGTGAATACGCGCCGACAACTTGCTGAGGCCGAACAGGTGGTGCGGCAGCAGATTCGGGACTGCTGGCTGGATGCCGGGGTGACGATGATCGATCCGGCCTCAACCTGGATTGATGCGGCGGTCACGATCGGGAGAGACACGGTACTGTATCCCAACGTGACGCTCGAAGGGACTACGGTCATTGGGGAGGATTGTGTACTGCGTTCCTCTACACGACTGACGGATTGCACAGTCGGCAATGGCGTTGAGATTCTCGATCACTGCGTATTTGCCGATTCTCACATCGAGGACGATGCGCACCTGGGCCCGTTCGCCCATCTGCGTCCCGGTGTGGTGGTGCGGAAGAAGGCCAAGGTCGGGAATTTTGTTGAGATGAAAAAAACCGACCTGGGCGAAGGATCGAAGGCGAACCATTTGAGTTACCTGGGAGACGCAAAGATTGGAAAAGGGGTTAACATTGGCGCCGGCACCATCACCTGTAACTACGATGGTGTGCGGAAGTTTCAGACGGTGATCGGGGATGGGGTCTTTCTCGGCAGCGATACGCAGTTGATTGCACCGGTGACGGTGGGGGCGGGAGCCATCATCGCAGCCGGCACCACGGTCACGGAGGATGTGCCGGCGGACGCCTTGGTGATTGGGCGGGTGCCTCAAGTGAATCGTGCAGGATGGGCTGCGCGCCGGCGGGCCTTGCAACCCGGCGCAAATCGTGAAACGTTAATCGTGAAACGTAAAACGAAGCCCACTCGCCTCACGAAGAAACAACCGCTGGCTTCAAAGGGTAGGCAAGTGAAGAAACGCAGTAGGGGTTAAGTATGTGTGGAATTATCGGGTACGTGGGCGATCAGGAGGCGGTGCCGATTCTGATCGGCGGCCTCGCCAAGCTGGAGTATCGCGGCTACGACTCAGCCGGTGTCGCGGTGCTGAAAGGCGACAAAATCGAAATTCGGCGCGCGGTCGGCAAACTCGCCAATCTTCAAGAGTCGCTCAAAGGAAAAGACCTCAAGGGCACCGTGGGAATCGGCCACACGCGATGGGCGACGCACGGGAAGCCCTCGGAGCAAAACGCCCACCCGCACCGCTCGAAAGGCTGCGTGCTTGTGCACAACGGTATCATCGAAAACTATCAGCCGTTGAAACAGCAACTCGAGAAAGAGGGCTACAAGTTTCATTCGGAAACAGACACGGAAGTCATGGCGCATTTGATCGATAAATATCTCCAGCAGGGCATGAAGCTGACCGAGGCGGTACGGGCCGCCACGAAGGATGTGCGAGGAAGTTATGCGCTCGCCGTCATTTCGGAGCGGGAACCGGGGATGATGATCGCGGCCCGCTCTGGATGTCCGCTGGTCGTGGGCAGAACTGCCAAGGCGTCCTTTGTCGCGTCAGACGTCATGGCCATGCTGGCCCATACCCGTGACGTGACCTACCTCGAAGAAGGCGATGTGGCGGTCGTGACGGCGACTGACATCTATTTCACCGATATCGAGAGCCAGCCTGTTAAACGGAAATCGACGAAGATCACCTGGGATGCCTCAGCGGCCGAAAAGAGCGGATTCCCGCACTTCATGCTGAAGGAGATTCATGAACAGCCGCAGACAATTCTCGACACGATACGCGGGCGCTACTCCTACGATACCGGCGAGGCGGATTTGCCGGATATCGGATTGACGTCGAAAGAGTTTGCCGCAGTCGGACGGATCTGGATCGTGGCCTGTGGTACCTCATGGCACGCTGGGCTGGTGGGGAAGTATCTGTTGGAGGAGATGGTCCGTACGCCGGTGCAGGTCGATATCGCCAGCGAATTCCGCTACCGCGATCCGCTCGTCCGTAAAGACGATCTCTTTATTACGATCTCGCAGTCCGGCGAGACGGCTGACACGTTGGCCGCCGAGCGTGAAGCGAAGGAAAAGGGAGCGCGTGTCGTCTCGATTGTGAACGTGGTAGGAAGCACCCTGGCTCGTGAATCAGACGGTATCCTCTACACGCATTGTGGGCCTGAGATCAGCGTCGCTTCGACCAAAGCCTTCACCGCGCAACTCACGGCACTCTACATGCTGGCGCTCCATTTGGGCCGCGTGCGCGGAACCCTGTCTGTTGCCGACGGCAAGGCCTGGCTCGATCGTCTCGTCCGGCTTCCGGCATTGGTCGAGCAGGTGCTCGGTCGCGAGGCGGAGATTGTGGCGATTGCCAAACGGTATTACAAGAAACGCAATTTCCTGTTCTTCGGTCGTGGCATCAACTATCCGATCGCGCTCGAAGGAGCATTGAAGTTGAAAGAAGTATCCTATATCCATGCGGAAGGCTATGCCGCGGGAGAGATGAAACACGGCCCGATTGCGCTCATCGACAGGGACATGCCGGTAGTCGTGTTGGCGCCGAGGGACCGGTTGTACGAAAAGACCGTGAGCAATCTGATGGAGGTAAAGGCCCGGCGCGCGCCGGTCATTGCCTTGGTCGCGGAAGGCGAGCGGGAATTGGGTAAGATCGCCGATGCGGTGTTCACGATTCCCGACACACATCCACTGCTCTCGCCGATTTTGTTTACGATTCCACTGCAGCTCTTGGCGTATCATATTTCCGTGCTGCGGGGTGCGGATGTGGATCAGCCGAGGAACCTGGCCAAAAGCGTGACAGTAGAATAAGTGGGATGTTGAAAATGGCTCCCAGCGGCGTTCTCGGTCGTCCGTCTCCCTGCGACGTACCCCTGAGGGTACGCCTCAGTCGCCGGACTCCCTGCGGCCTTGCCGGAAGACCATTTTGAACATCCCTGAAGAGAAGGAAGGAACGAGAAACGTGGAGATAACGAAAGAGGAAGTTGAAAAAGTTGCGAAGTTAGCCCGGCTGGAGTTGACGGATATCGAGAAGGTGGCGTTTGCAAAACAGTTGAGCCAGATTCTCACGCATGTAGAGACATTGAAGCAGTATGACACCATAGGCGTCGAACCAACGGCGACCGTGCTGGGACAAGTCAATGTGTTTCGTCCCGATGACGCGCGGCCGTCCCTCTCCGTCGAGCGTGCGGTGGCCAATGCGCCGGAGTCAGCCGACGGGTTCTTTGTGGTCCCAAAAATTATTGAAGATCGGTAACCCCTTTAAACGAGGTTCGAATGTTCAGGCAAATGTTACGGTCGAAAATTCATCGGGCCACGGTGACGGAGTCTTGCCTCGACTACGAAGGCAGTCTGACGATCGACGAGGATCTGATGGAAGCAGCGGGGATTTTGCCTTATGAGGCGATTATCTGTTCCAATCTGAATAACGGCGAGCGCTTCATGACCTATGCCATGGCGGGCAAGCGCGGCGCGGGTGAGATCATCCTCAATGGGCCGACGGCGAGGAAAGGCGCGGTTCGCGATCAGATTATCATCTTCTGTTACGAGTATTACGCAGAAGAGGAAATCAAACGGCACGTTCCCAAGATCATTCAAGTCAACGAGAAGAACAGGATTGTTGCCGGGAAGATGAAACACTGATGTCGATTCATAAACTCTCGCTCTACGAGCTTCATGAAAAGTTCACTGCCGGCGAAGTCACGGCTACAGAGATTGTTTCTGCCTATGAATTGCGGATCGGCCAGGTGGAGTCCAAGGTGAAGGCCTACATCACACAGGTCAAAGATGCGGCGGTGGCGCAAGCCGGCACGCTCGATGCCTCCTTGAAAGTATGGCGCAAGACGTCGCCGATGATGGGCATGCCACTGGCGATCAAAGATAATATCTGTACCGAGAGGGTGCTCACCACCTGCGCGTCCCGTATGCTCGGAAACTTCGTTCCGCCATACGATGCGACCGTGATTGCCAAGCTGCGCGCGGAGGGGTATTTGCTACTCGGGAAAACAAACCTCGATGAATTTGCGATGGGCTCATCAACCGAGAATTCCGCCGTTGGACCCAGCCGCAATCCCTGGAATCTGCAGTGTGTCCCGGGTGGATCCAGCGGAGGATCAGCAGCGGCTGTAGCGGCCGACGAGTGTGCCGCGGCGCTGGGGTCTGATACAGGCGGGTCGATTCGCCAGCCTGCGGCGTTCTGTGGAGTGGTGGGTCTCAAGCCGACCTATGGGCGGGTTTCTCGATACGGGTTGATCGCCTTTGCCTCCTCACTCGATCAAATCGGCCCGATTACAAAAGATGTGAGGGACTCCGCCTTTCTCCTGGGAGCCATTGCCGGTCACGATCCGTTGGATTCGACATCGGCCGATGTTCCGGTGCCGGACTATCTGAAGGCGCTCAAGAAGAAAGATCTCAAAAAGCTGAAGGTCGGTGTGCCGGCTGAGTTCTTTGCCGCGGGGCTTGATGCGGAAGTCGAGCAGGCCGTGCGGACTGCGATTGAAGAATTGAAAAGCTTGGGTGGGGAGATCAAAGAAATTCAGTTGCCGCGGACAGACGCGGCGGTGGCGACCTACTATGTGATCGCCACGGCTGAAGCCAGTTCGAATCTGGCCCGATATGACGGGGTGAAGTTCGGACTTCGTGCCAAAGAGACCAAAGACCTGCTCGAATTGTATATGAAGACGCGGCATGAAGGGTTTGGGCCGGAGGTGAAGCGCCGGATCATGCTGGGGACCTACGTCCTCAGTGCGGGGTATTATGACGCCTATTATGGCAAGGCACAGGCGGTGCGAACATTGATTCGCCAAGATTTCGAGGCGGCGTTTCAGGACGTCGATCTCATCGTAACGCCTGTGACACCCACGCCGGCATTCAAGTTTGGGGCGAAGGGCGATGACCCGCTTCAGATGTATCTGTCGGACATTTTCACCATTTCGGCGAGCCTCGCCGGTTTGCCGGCGATTTCGTTACCCTGTGGATTCAGTCAAGACCGGCTTCCCATCGGGTTGCAGCTGATCGGTCGCCCATTCGAAGAGGAGACTCTCTTGCGAGCGGCCTATGCCTACGAACAGAGTACGCAATGGCGAGCGAAGAAGCCTAATATACGCTAAAACGTGAGAATGAAGCGTTAGAGGTAAGGCAAATTGGAAACAAAAAGTTTTATACTCCCCTCATGCCTGACGCCTATCGCCTAAGGGAGGAACTATGACGATCGTCGAAATAGCGGCGATTCTTGTGGCTGTCGCGTTTGCGCTGCTGGTGGGCTTTCTCGTGCCCGTGCTGATTCAGGTTCGCAAGACCGTAGCGGAGTCAGAACAGCTTCTGGCCAAAATGAACAACGACCTGCCACCGCTAATCGGCGAACTTCGGGCGGTGAGTCACAACGTGAACAATCTGACCGAGCAAGCCCGCAGGGGAGTCGAACATGCCGCCGTTCTCTTGCATGCGGTCGGGGAAGTGGGCGAGTCGGTACAGCATGTGCACGATGTCGTGAAGGGCTCGAGCGGATCGATGTTGACCAATATGGCGAGCGTGGTAGCCGGATTTAAAGCTGCGACCAAAGTCATGAAGGAACGGTTTCGAGAAGAAGGAGGGCATCACAATGGCGGATGATCGAGGTTCCTCATCATCAGGGGTCTTGCTCGCATTCTTGAGCGGTGCGGCGTTAGGCGCAGTGGCGGCATTACTGCTGACTCCCCAGACCGGGCGCGAGTCGCGCGAGAAATTGCGTGGCTATGCCCGTCGCGCAGAAGACAATCTGCGGGATCTGGCGGGTTGCGCAGGCGAAACGTTCGAAGAGGTCGTGGGGGAGGGGAAGGAATTTGTGGACTCGAAGAAGGCGGTCCTGCGTGAGGCGTTTGACGCCGGTCGCGAGGCGATGCGACGCGAGCGTGATCGCTTGGGTGGAGAGGACACAGCTAAGCGATGATTTACGAAGTCGTCATTGGAGTGGAAGTGCATGCGCAGCTGCGGACGAAGTCCAAGCTGTTTTGCGGTTGCGGGACGATGTTCGGGCTCACGGCCAATAGCCAGACCTGTCCCTTGTGTTTAGGGCTCCCCGGCACGCTGCCGGTGCTCAACCAGATGGCGGTCGAGATGGCGGTGCGTGCGGGGCTGGCCCTGAATTGCACCATTGCGGCGAACAATCTATTTGCACGCAAGAACTACTTCTATCCGGATCTGCCCAAGGGCTATCAGATTTCGCAATACGAGGCGCCGATTTGCGAGCATGGCTGGATCGAGATTGCGGCGAATGAAGTCAAGAAGCGCGTCCGTATCCGTCGCGCCCATCTGGAAGAAGATGCGGGGAAGAGTGTTCACGTTGCCGGCATGAACGGAAGCCGCGTCGATTTGAATCGGGCGGGAACACCGCTGCTGGAAATTGTGACGGAGCCGGATTTGCGCTCGGCCGATGAAGTCGTAGCCTATTTGAAGAGCCTCCGCGATGTGCTCATGTATCTCGAGGTCTGCGACGGCAATATGGATGAAGGGAGTTTCCGCTGCGAGCCGAACCTCTCGCTCCGTCCGTTGGGCCAGAAGGAGTTGGGAACAAAGGTCGAGCTCAAGAACATCAATTCATTCAAGTTCGTCAAGGATGCCATCGAATACGAGATCAAGCGCCAGACGAAGGTGTTGAGCGAGGGCGGCAAGATCAACCAGGAGACCCGCCTCTGGAATCTCAATCGCGGCGAGACGGTGGTGATGCGCTCCAAAGAAGAAGCGCACGACTATCGCTACTTCCCCGACCCCGATCTGGTCCCACTCAAGCTCGACAAAGAATGGATCGAGGGGTGCCGCAAGCAGGTGACCGAATTGCCTGCTGCCAGGCTGAAGCGATTTGTCAGCGAGTTTGCGCTGTCTGAGTACGATGCAGGCGTGTTGACTGCGTCGAAAGCGGTGGCCGACTACTTCGAATCCTGTGTGAAGTTGTTCAACCAGCCCAAGACGGTGAGCAACTGGGTCATGGGCGAGTTGACCAGAGAGCTGAATAATTCGGGGGCCGATGCGAGTGCTTCCCCGGTTTCGCCTGAACGGCTTGTCAGCCTTCTTCAGTTGGTTGAGCAGGGGACGATCAGTTTGAAAGTCGCGCGTGAGATCTTCCCGGAAGTCTACAGTAGCGGAAAGACTCCGAAACAGATTGTTCAAGAGAAGGGGCTCATTCAAGTATCCGACGAAGGGGCACTTGATAAGATCATTGAGGAAGTGCTCGCGAAGAATCCGATGCAGGTCACGCAGTTCAAGGAAGGGAAGCAGCAAGTGCTGGGATTCCTGGTCGGGCAGGTGATGAAAGCGAGTGGTGGAAAGGCGAATCCGGGGAAGGTGAATGAGTTGTTGAAGAAGAGGTTGGTGGGATGAATGGCAGGTGGCAAACAGTCCTCCGCCCCCTCGCCTCTCGGAGCGGCCCTTTCGGGCTCCGCCGAGTGGAAGCCTTCTGGAATTCCCACGGCCGCGGTCGTGTCCGACCGCGGTGCCTTGGTCAGTTCCAGCTTTCCTTCTCGGCCGAGCCTCGATGGGCACCCCGCTCCTCCGGCGAAGTACGCTCCGGACTGCCTGCCACCTGCCGGAATTGAGTAGCTGAGGCGTCGTTTTTGAGGAAATTATTTGGAGCCACTCAGTTGAATGTCGAAAGAGAGCTTGAAGATCTATATTCCACATTCCTTGCACAATTGCCGATTAAAATGACGGCTGAAGAAGTTCGTAAGGATGTGAAGGATGCAATCGAAGCTTGTAAAGAACAAGCGAAAAGAGAAGGCACAGCTATATGGTCTGACAATGTTGGCGATTTAATGTTAGAGGCTGATAAAGCGGGGCATCAGAAGTATAGGAAGATAGTCGAGAAAGCTCGTAAAGAAGGAGCCACAGATGAAGACATACGAGAATTTTGGAATCTAAATGACCTCCAAAGAAGAATGGTCCTATGGTCGGAAAATGTGTTCCGGTATTCTAACTTCCTAAGTCTGAAAGAAGATGGACTATCTCCGGATGATGCAATGGTGTTAGTTAGAAAAATGTTTCCGATGTATGGCGATTCTGAGGACACAATTCATACTTCAGGTGATGATCGGCCTTTGCCCCATGAGTTGCGTGGAAGAGTCGATGACTATAGGCAGAAGCTAGGAGCTGTTCTTGTAAAACGCCAAGCAGAGGAATTTACTACCTACAATGCTTTTGTACGACACGAAATCCGTGCTGGTAATCTTTAGAACGGTTTGGCTGTTAGACTTTTCGACTTTCTGACGGGAGTGCAACAACGATGAGTACAATCCGGGAGATTGAAGAGCAGTAGATTTTGGATTCGCAGGTGAATCCGACCGTCGAGGAGGAATGATATGGCGGCGACCGTGGCTGGAATGACCAAGCATGAACTGAAGGAAATTATCGAATCGACGGTCGAGCAGAAGCTGCTGGAGCTATTGGGCGATCCAGACCAGGGTCTTGTGCTGAAGAAGACAGTCAAGGATCGGTTGCTTCGCCAACGAAAAGCCGTAGCCTCAGGTCAACGAGGTGAGTCGTTAGCCGTGATTGTGAAGCGGTTGGGACTTGGCTGAGAATATGTATCGTGTTCGTCTTCTGGACGCGGCCACGAAGGAATTGGGCAAACTTGATAAGTCGGTGGCCAGGAGGATTGTCGAGCGAGTCAATTGGCTGGCGGAGAATCTTAAGAGTGTCCATCTCAAAACGCTCACAGGAGAATTCGAAGGGTTGTTCAAGCTACGTGTTGGCGACTATCGTGTGGTCTACGAATTGATTCACAACGAGCAGATGATCATTGTTCATGTGATTGGTCATAGACGGGAGATTTATCGGAAGGGATAGTGGGAGCAGTTTATGAAGAGGATGGAGTAACGAATGAGCGCGATTCGAGAGATCAAAGGACGGCAGATTTTGGATTCACGGGGGAATCCGACGATCGAGGCGGAGGTCACGCTGGAGAGTGGGGCGCGTGGGCGGGCGGCGGTGCCGTCTGGGGCTTCCACCGGCGAGAAGGAAGCGATCGAACTGCGTGATGGCGACAAGAAACGCTGGATGGGGAAAGGCGTCTCGAAAGCCGTTGTCAATATCAGCAAGCTGATCGCACCGGAGCTGTTAGGGAAAGAAGCGTTCGACCAAGTCGGTATCGACCAAACGATGATCGATCTAGATGGCACGAAAACAAAGGGCAAGCTCGGCGCCAATGCCATTCTCGGTGTGTCGCTGGCCGTGGCGAAGGCGGCGGCGGTGGAAACAGGCCAGCCGCTCTATCGCTATCTTGGCGGGACGAATGCTCGAGTGCTGCCGGTGCCGCTCATGAACATCATCAATGGCGGGGCTCATGCCGACAATCGCCTGGACTTGCAAGAGTTCATGATCATGCCGGTGGGGGCGACATGTTTCAGCGAGGCGTTTCGGATGGCGACGGAGGTGTTTCATACACTCAAGTCGCTGTTGAAGAAAAAAGGGTTGAACACGGCGGTCGGTGACGAAGGAGGGTTTGCGCCGGACCTCCAGTCGAATGAAGAGGCGCTCAGCCTGATCATGCAGGCAATCGAAGAGGCCGGCTATAAACCAGGGCGCGATCTCGCCCTTGCATTGGACTGTGCGGCCAGTGAACTCTATGAGAAGGGCCGGTACCTCCTTGAAGCCGAAAAGAATCCTGAGCGCTCCTCCGAGGAGATGATTGGTTACTACGGGAAGCTCGTGGATCGATACCCGATTCTCTCCATCGAGGATGGATTGAGCGAGTTGGATTGGAAGGGCTGGAAGATGATGACGGAGAGGTTGGGCAAGCGGGTTCAATTGGTCGGAGACGATATCTTCGTGACCAATGTGGAGATTTTTGCCAAAGGGATCAAGGAAGGGATTGCGAACTCCATTCTGATCAAGCTCAACCAGATCGGCACGTTGACGGAAACGCTGGAGGCGATTGAGTTGGCGAAACGGTCTGGCTATACGGCGATCATTTCGCATCGATCAGGAGAAACGGAGGATACGACGATTGCGGACGTGGCGGTCGCGACCAATAGCGGGCTCATCAAGACTGGGTCGCTGTCCCGAACGGATCGCGTGGCCAAGTACAATCAGTTGCTCCGGATCGAAGAAGAGCTGGGTTCGAACGCAGTCTATCGGGGTCGTGAGGCGGTGCCTGGGCGATGTTGATCATGAGCAACCGACGATGATCATTAAGCGGAATCGGGGACGGCAGTGGCTCGATTGGCAACGTCGTATAGTGACGGGCGCACACTATATTGGAGTTGCCGTGTGCCTGCTGCTACTGCTCGTCTTGGTCTTTGGCGACATGGGTCTAGCGCGCTACTTCTCCATGCGCGAGCACGCCCAACAGCTGGACGTGGACCTTCAGGAATTGCAACGGACGACCCGCACGCTTCGGGGGGGCATCGATCGTCTGGAGCACGATCCAGCGAAAATCGAACAGCTGGCGCGCGAGCAGCTCGGCTACGTTCGCAAAGGTGAAACCGTGTATCAATTGGTTCCAGCACCATCACAGGAGCGGCCACGTCCGTAGCGCCATGAAGTTTGGCACGGTCGCGATCATTGGTCGACCGAACGTCGGCAAGTCGACATTGCTCAATCGATTACTTGAGCAGAAGGTTGCGATCGTCTCGGACAAGCCGCAAACGACGAGGACGAGAATTCTTGGGGTCGTGCATGCATCGGGTGCGCAGATTGCCTTGCTCGATACGCCGGGGTTGCACAAGCCGCAGCATCTGCTCAATCGTCGGATGGTCCGCACCGCGGTCGATACGCTGGAGGAGGCAGATATCTTGTACGTGTTGATGGACACGACAAGTTTGCCCGGTCCCGGTGATTTATTGGTCATCGATCATGTGAAAGGGGCGAGCAGGAAGCGCCCGCGTCCGGTAATTCTCGTGCTGAACAAGGTGGATCTGGTCAATAAGCTCAAGTTGCTGCCGGTGATGGAAGCCTATGCCAGGTTATTCGGCTGGACTGAGGTGGTGCCGGTATCGGCTGAAACTGGCGATAATGTCGATCGATTGCTGTCCGTGACCGTGGCTCATTTGTCGGAAGGAGATGCGGCCTATGATGCAGACACGGTCACCGATCAGTCCATGCGGACCTTGGCAGCTGAGATGATTCGCGAAAAGATTTTGCGCCAGACGTATGAAGAAGTGCCCTACTCGGTTGCCGTGGAAATCGACGAATTTGTCGAGGAGGGGAAGCTGGCCCGCATCAGCGCGACGGTACTGGTCGAGCGAGAGTCTCATAAGGCGATCGTGATTGGGAAGCACGGAGAGAGGCTCAAGGAGGTCGGGACCGATGCACGACGTGACTTGGAGCAGATCTTTGGGATGAAAGTGTTTCTGCAACTGTGGGTGAAAGTGCGGGAGGCGTGGCGGGAAGATGCGCACGCCCTCACCGAATTAGGCTACTAGCCCGGCTTGTTCATGAATAGTCCGGGCTAATAACAGGATCATGATGCAGCCGACAGAACGTGTGACAGAATCGAATCCAGTGGATCCGCGCCCTCGTCCAGGGGACAAGGATGTCTTCCGCGACGCGCTGCGTGACCAGGCCGATCGAGGTCGGACCAAGTCCGACATCGTGCTGTTGTCGGTGCAACGGCTGTTGCACCGGGGTGCGATCACCAATCTCGCGAAGATGCTGGGCCGGATGCATCAGGCCGACGTGGCGAAAGTGATTGTGCATCTGTCGTCCCCCAAAGAAAAGCGGGAAGTCTTCGAACTGGTGCGAGGGGAGGCGAAGCGCGGCCAAGTGCTGAGCGAACTCGACAGCGACAGCATCAATCAGGTGCTGGCAGACCTGCTGCACTCGGATATCGCATGGCTAATCAAAGACCTCGGCCCTGACGATGTGGCCTACCTTCTCGGGGTTTTGCCGGAAGAACGAGCCAGAGAGATTCTCTCGCTGATGCGGACGGAGGACTCCACGGAAGTCGCCGACCTGCTGAAGTATCCGAAGGGTACGGCCGGCGGCATCATGACGACGGAGTTTTTCGCGCTCTCAGAAGATGCGACGGCGCAAGATGCCATCCAACGTCTCCAACTGGCGACGGATGCGGAAATGGTGTTCTATATCTACGTGACCGATAAGGATGAGCGTTTGGTCGGGGTGCTCTCTCTGCGACAGTTGCTGACGGTTCCTCCCACGACGCCGCTAAAAAACATTGCCACGCGCGATGTGATCAGCGTGACGGTCGACATGGACCAGGAAGAAGTCGCCCGTCAGGTGGCGAGTTACAACTTACTCGCGATTCCGGTCATCGACAACGACAATAAATTGGTCGGCATTATCACGGTCGACGACGTTGTGGACGTGATCCGGGAAGAAGCGACTGAAGACATGCTCAAGATGGCCGGCGCGATCGAAGAGGACTCGGTCTCGAAATCCTCCAGCGTAGCCTCGGCGAAACACCGGCTCCCGTGGCTCTTTACGAATCTGGTCGGCAGTCTGTTGTCGGGCGCGATTCTGTGGGAGTTCCGGTACACGATTCAGGAAGTGGTGGCCATCGTTAGTTTCATTCCGGTCATTGCCGCCATGGGTGGAAACGTGGGCCTTCAGTCCTCGACCCTCATTATTCGAGGATTGGCGACGGGGCTGATCGAGCTGACGGATGTGCGCACCGTATTTTTCAGGGAAATCAAGGTCGGGCTACTGATGGGGTTCGCCTGCGGCGTGATTCTCACGATCGTTGGCTGGATTTGGCATCAAGCGTTTCTAGGCATGGTCGTGGGGATATCGCTGATCATCGCATTCATGGTTTCAACCAGTATGGCGACGTTCATGCCCATCTTGCTGAAACGATTGAAGGTGGATCCTGCCGTTGCGGCCGGCCCTTTTGTGACGACGGCCAATGACATTACGGGCATTACCATCTATCTTTCCCTAGCCACCCTGTTCATGGAATACCTTCGCTAACAGGATGCTGAAAAAGTCTGCCAGCTTCGCTCTCAGGAACCGTGAGGTGTGAAACGTGAAACGTGAAACGAGGGTCAGCCGCGGAGCTGCGGCCTTGCTTGGGCCAAGGCGCGTCTCGGCGTGCCAGGGTTGGGCGGGTGAGACGTCTGGACTTTTTGAGCATCCTGCTGACTATTCAGCCACTATCACCCTACGTATTATTACAGTA
Organism: Nitrospiraceae bacterium; assembly: GCA_036004925.1. Lineage (GTDB taxonomy): Bacteria > Nitrospirota > Nitrospiria > Nitrospirales > Nitrospiraceae > Palsa-1315. The sequence goes on from DASYRC010000022.1 coordinate 167,264, forward strand.
GCGTGTCGCACAAAAACCGAGCTTTTCAGCAAACTGCTAATGGGAAAGACCATGCGGTCTTACAGCCATGCCTGGCTTTTGCCTCAATGGGGAGTTCCATCATGCCGCTGATTAAGACCGCGGCCATCACGCTGAAAAGTCGGAAGTGGGGCGATGCGGATCGTATCGTGACCTTCTATACCAAGGAGATGGGAAAGGTTCGCGCGGTGGCGCGGGGGGCTCGTCGGATGAAGAGCCGTCTCGGCGCATCACTCGAACCACTCACGATCTGCCATCTGAACCTGTTTGAAAAGTCAGGCGATTCGCTCTATCGAGTGTCTCAAGTCGATCTCGTGGAGCCGTTCATGCGGTTTCGCGAAGACTTGGCGTTGATGACCGCTGCCGCACGGATGGTCAATGTGGTGGGTGCGGTGACGCCGGATGGGGATCCGGACCCGCAGCTCTTCGAGACGCTTGAACAGGGCCTGCGTGCATTAGTCACGAGCCAGGATCCGGCGTTGACGGCGCTGCTGTTTCAGATTCGGCTGCTTGGCCTCACCGGGTTTCGCCCTCAGACCGATCACTGTGCCGCTTGTGGCAAGGGCCGGTTGATGGGAGAACCGCAGTTCTCGCCTCTCTCCGGAGGCTTGGTATGTGCGGTCTGTGCTGCGCGCCAAGCCTTCCGCTGTTTGCCGCTCTCGCGAGGGAGCCTGGCATTTCTGCATCAGGCGTTGCGGCTCTCGCCCGCTGTGGTCGATCGTTTGAAGGCCGCCGGGCAAGTTCGGCACGAGGTGGAAAATGCGATTGAAGGGTATGTCACCGTTGTGGCAGGCAAACAACTGCCTTCTGTGAATTTTCTATCGTATCCGTCATGAGGAAGAGCCGGTTGCCGAGCGAGACTGGCGGGAAAGGCGAGAGGAGCGGGACGCGAGGGTTCGAGGGCTGAAGTCCGAAGGCCGAAGTTTTCTGAACTTCGAACCCTGAACTTCGAGTCGCGCACGTCTTGCTTGTCTCGCTCACGCTTCGCGCGCAAGAGCGCGCGGATCGGCGATTGCAGCAGAAACGTTCATGAATAATGCGGGTTAATCATGGAATGGAATGCGTGAAGATGACAGAGACCCTATATGAACCGAGAGACATGGCCTGGATTGAGAAGGGTGTGCTGGGCATCGAATGGAACGATGGGCACAAGGCCGTCTATCCTGTTCGGTATCTTCGCCAGCAATGTCCCTGCGCAGCCTGTGTGGACGAGTGGTCTGGTGCACGGCGTTTGCAGCCGGACGATGTGCCTCTCTTGATCATGCTCCAGGATGTGCAGTCGGTCGGGAGGTATGCGCTGCAATTCACCTGGAGCGATGGCCACGACACAGGTATTTACTCCTATGCCCTTCTTCGGCGGCTCTGCCAGTGTGATGTCTGTCAGCCTGTGAAGCCTGTTGAACCAAGAAGCCGACGCCTATTGTGAGGAAATCGTGGGCATGTTTGGACTAATTTGGTGCGGCACGCAGTGGTTCCAGGGCGTTGATTTTCTGAGGCGCTCGGGATGGGCCTGCCTGTTCGTCGTGGTCGCTATCGGGTCGGTTCTCAGTTGCAGAGGAATGCCCTCGTTGGAAGAACAAGTGCGCCACGTGCGAGACAACGAGTTGGTGCTCCATCAGTTGACCCCTCGCGCATTTGTCGGAGCATGGGGGACGCCGACGTATCAGCATGCCGAGTTCATGCAGTTCTTTGGCATGAAGGACGACGAGCTGATTCCACGGTCGAGGTTGGCGATCGGAGTACCGCCGCGAGGGTGGGAGGTCCGTATTGAGGCCGGCGATGCGCTGTTTCTGGCTTACCCGGATCATGGGTGGCTGGTGGTATTTTTCGAGGAACGGCTTGTCTATCGTGAAGCGCTGACCCCGACGCGATTGCATGAGTTGGGACGCAGTTGGCAGCACGAAGACAAGTTTCGCTCCAGGTTTGAAGTGCCGGCCGCCCCATAATGTGATCCGTCTTGTAGGCCTTCCTTGATCCAGCATCCCCTGAATCTGCTCATAGTCTCCTCCGAAGCGGTCCCCTATGCTAAGACCGGTGGGCTTGCCGACGTTGCTGGCGCGCTGCCTCTTGAGTTGGCGAAACTTGGCCACGACGTCATTCTCCTCCTCCCACGCTATCGTTGCCTGAGTGAGTCAGGACGCCCCTTCCATCCAGTCTGTCGGCTTCAAGTTATAACCCCTCAGGGGCTTGTCGACACGCTAGTCGAAGAAAATGTTGTTCCCGTCGGCCAAGGTGATTGCCGGGTGAGGGTGTGGACGATTCGGAATGAGGCCTTCTTCGACCGGCCGGGGCTGTATCAAGATCGCGGTATCGACTATCCCGATAATCTCGATCGTTTTTCATTCTTCTGCCGCGCGACGATTGAGGTTATTGCCTATCTCCGAACCTCGTGCCGATGGAATACCGATATCCTCCATCTGCATGATTGGCAAACAGCCTTGTGTGCGGTCTATCTCAACATCGTTGATCGGGATCGACCGGAAGTACAGGGAATGCGTACCGTACTGACTCTGCACAATGTCGGGTATCAAGGTCTCTTCCTTGGAGAGCAATTTGCGAAAACGGGTCTGCCACTATCGCTGTTTACTCCTGTGGGCCTTGAGTATTACGGCTCGGTGAATCTGCTCAAGGGAGGAATTGTGTTCGCTGATTATCTGACGACAGTCAGTCCTACCTATGCGCGAGAAATCCTCACGCCAGAACTCGGTTTTGGGCTTGAAGGAGTGCTGCGCAATCGTGCGGACCGACTTCTCGGCATTCTGAACGGTATCGATATCGATCGATGGAATCCGGAAACCGATCCCTATCTGCCAGCGAACTATTCAGTCACCGATCGTTCCGGGAAACAGGTGTGTAAGCAGGCGCTCCAACGAGAGTTCCAGCTGCCGGAAACACCGGTTCCGCTTCTGAGCGTGATTGCAAGGCTGACGTCGCAGAAGGGCTTAGATCTTGTGGCGACCATTATTCCGCAACTCATGGCCATGGATCTGCAGCTGGTGATCTTGGGAACCGGCGAGCCTCAGCTCGAAGCCAAGTTGAAGGCGCTCCAGGCACGCTATCCTCATCGTATGGGACTGCGTATCGGCTTTGACGAAGGACTCGCCCATCGTATTGAAGGCGGAGCAGATGTGTTTGTGATGCCCTCCCGGTATGAGCCATGTGGCCTGAGCCAGCTGTACAGCCTCCGCTATGGAACGGTTCCTGTAGTGAGAAAAACCGGTGGGTTGGCAGATACGGTCTTGCCACTGACTGCGCGGGCTAGGCAGGCAGGGCAGGCAACTGGGTTTCAAGTTAAAGAGGATACGGCGGATGCTCTTCTGGCTGTATTGCGCCGGGCTGTGGCGCTCTATCAGAATCAATCGATGTGGGATCAACTGGTTGAGGCAGGGATGACCACGGATGTGTCCTGGGCTCGCTCAGCGAACGCCTACGACCGGCTGTTTGTGTCGTTAGTCAGAGGAAGGAAGCCGCCCGTATCATAATGGCTCGCGAACAATTCTGCACGGATGAAGTCCGTCGTGAAGAGATAGCAGGAGGAGCGAGGTCCCTAAGGAAGGTTGAGGGTAACCTTTATGAGGTTCGTCTCGAGTTCGGAAAGCAAAGCTTTCGCCTGTAGGGTGTAGTAGGCATACTCGGATTGGGGCTGGTGGCTCAGGACTGTCTGGAGAAGCTCTTTGGCAACGTCAAGTTTTCCGGCCTCTATGGCAGCGGAGCCGGCCCGCAAGGAGCAGGCTGCAGCCATCGCTTTCACGTCCACCGCAAATCGGGCTGCAGGAGTAGACACGAACTGTTCAAGCTTGCCTGGTAGGGGGAGAACAAAGCCTTCCTGGGTGAGCGAGCGATTGGCCGCGTTTGTCAGGGTCAACGCGTCCTCTCTCAGCTGGTCGATATCGGTGGCGGCTTGGCAATGGGAGTAGCTACTCCACAGGCTCATGAAGCTTCCGTTGTCGATGGTGGCTGCTTGTACTGGTTGACCGGTCTGGAACCCAGCCACTGATACCAGGATACTCACCAATATCAAGCGAAAGTTTTTCATGCTACCTCAGGCTTCGTCATGTTCTAAACTTGCTTATATCCACAGGAATCAATCCACTCACTGATGGTGGAATGCAAGCAATAGACCAAAATTCTATCACGCAAGTAATTGATTCACAATGATAAAACAGACCACTCGGCAATATTCCCTGTGTTGCAGATAACGCACTATGGCATTTTTGTTACGGATACTGTGGCAGATTGTAATTATTCAGGTAGATAGGCTGAAGGCTTTTAGGGATCATTCATGCGTGCGCTGCGCGTCACCTACAACGCGGGACCATTCCAAGGACAAGGCACCGTCTGGAATCTCTCCTGTACTGGGTAGCGACTCTCAGGCGATCTTCCCCTACGAATTGGAAAGATCCACTGACCGTGAATCTTCCGAACCAACAGCACAGCATGGTGGCTGAAGCTGTGGTGCGCAGGGGGCGACAGAATGAGTACGACATTGAAACGATCACCATCCAGAAACACACTCACCAGCGGTTACAACCTTTCATTTCGGATCGATTTTGCTGTGCTGGCCGACGTCATGGCCGGATTCGATTCGAGGAGGGCAAGCAGGGAAGTCACACCAGGCTAGTTGGGAGGATCTCAGAGGGTAATCGTCAAGCTCAACACCTTGCTCGCCGTTTGCTTCGTCGGTGTCGACGAATCCTCCACGGTAAAGGTGAAGCTATAGGTTCCTATCGTCAGGACCGCTGGGGTGCCGCTAATCTTACCGGTCGACGTATCCAGGCTGAGCCCGGTCGGCAGTGCGGGGGAGACCGACCAGATAAAGGGTGAAACACCTCCCGAGCGTTGCAACGTTTTACTGTAGGAGTGAAGGACTCTGGCATCTGGTAACGAAGTTGTGGTGATCGTCAGAGCGGCGCTTACGGCGATCGAGAGAGGCTGCGTGGAAGACTGAGCCAATGCGTCTGTGACCATCACTGTGAAATTCGAGGTTCCCGTATTGGTTGGGGTGCCTGAAATGGTTCCAGCCGAACTGAGCGTGAGATTCGCTGGGAGCGATCCACCAGAAAGACTCCAGACCAGTGAGCCAGTCCCTCCGGTAGCCTGCAACCCTTCATCATAGGCCAGACCGACTGTTCCACCTGGGAGCGAGGTGGTCGTGATAGTAGGCGGGTTGAGTGGGTTGATGAGGATCGAGAGGGCTTGCGTGTCCGTTTGTCCTACTGTGTCTGCAACGCGGACGGTGAACGACGACGTGCCGGCCACAGTCGGCGTTCCTGAAATCACGCCGGTCGTTGGATTCAGACTCAGGTCCTGTGGGAGTGTGCCGACGTCAATGCTCCAGGTCAGCGCTCCGGTACCCCCACTGGCGTGCACGGGCTGGTTATAGGCCTCGCCGACCGTCCCGTCAGGGAGCGAGGTGGTCGTGATAGTAGGCGGGCTGGGGGGGTTGATGAGGATCGAGAGGGCTTGCGTGTCCGTTTGTCCTACTGTGTCTGCAACGCGGACGGTGAACGACGACGTGCCGGCCACAGTCGGCGTTCCTGAAATCACGCCGGTCGTTGGATTCAGACTCAGGCCCTGTGGGAGTGTGCCGACGTCAATGCTCCAGGTCAGCGCTCCGGTACCCCCACTGGCGTGCACGGGCTGGTTATAGGCCAGACCGACTGTTCCACCTGGGAGCGTGGTGGTCGTGATGGTAGGCGGACTGTTAGGGGGGTTGATTGTTAAAGCGAGAGATCTTTGTACAGGTGGTAGATCTGTCGAGGAATCTCGCAGTGTAAAAGTATGCGAACTGGTTCCCTCCGTGACGGGTGTACCAGTGATCGCGCCGGTTGTCGTGTCGAACCCGAGATTGGCAGGAAGTGCCGGCGTGACGGACCACGTGTAAGGGGTCGTGCCTCCCGAACCTCTGACTGATGTCGAATAGGGCTGGTTGACCGTCCCCTCGGGAAGTGAGGAGGTGAGGATCGTGAGAGCTTCAGGCCCATCTGGACGCCCGCAGCCGATCAAGCCTAGAACGTAGATACAAGACAAGGTGACTGCATATAAAATACTACCGATTAATAAGTTTCCGTGCCGCATCAGATCTTTTCCTGTTACGTCCGCACGGGCGTACCCAGTCCCGTGTGGGACGCATTATAAAGATCAACTCCTGGAGAGGTCATCCCTACGGAGGTATGGGGGGAGGGGCAAGATAAAAGATCCTCCTGGTTCCGGGTGCTGCAGTCCGACTGAATCCCCGTGAACACTCCACTCGCCACGGCGTGACAAGCCTGTTAGCATGAGGGGCTAGGCCGATCTCTGGGTCCTAGTGCTGCATCATGTCCATCTCGCCAGTTCCGCGTTCGCAGAAGACTTTACCGGGCCCGTCGTTGGTGTCGTTGACGGTGATTCGATCCGAGTCATGCATGAGGGCCGGGTCGAAGAAATCTGACGCAACGGTATCGACCGTCCAGAGAAAGGCCAAGCCTACGGCAAGAAAACCAAGCACGCCGCGTTTGTATGCGGAATAAAAAAGGGTCGACCAGATCAGGTCGACCCTTTATTCATTTATCTATTGCGATTAGCTTTTTCGGAGGCGCGCAAACCAGAGGCCGACCAGCCCTGAACTAAGCAGCAAGAGTGAGGTGGGTTCTGGCACAGACGAAGGATTGCCGCCTGGCACTGTCGTCGGGCTATCGAGTGTCGTGAAGCTCCCGTGTTGAGCCGAACCAGCCGCGTGATGGAATGCTGCATTATCACGTCCCTGCTGGCCATGCTCGCCGGCCACTTGGTTGGCTCGGTCCAGTCCTGTGAGACCGGTCAAATCGAGACTGTCATGCTGCTTGGTTATGCCATTGGTAAGAATTGGCCCATTGCCCAGAACCGTGATCGGGCGGGTGTGGGCAGGCATCGACGCGGCGAGAGAGAACAATGTTGCAAGTGCACACAGGAATAAACGCATAATGTTTGCTCCTTACTTCATACCTCGGTGAGGGAAGGCAATGCCTTCCGTATCGATATTTCCACCCTACGTTAGTAGGGAGCAAGCGAGTATTTGTGTAAGTACGTTCAATTAGATGGCAGAAAAAGGCTTTAAGTGGCGTGAGCACAAGATTCAGGTTTAACGTGCAATGTGAAGCTATGCCGGATAGGAGGAATACGACATAGTGCGGTCCCTTCCCAATGCCGCGTCGTAAAATGGTCCGCACCGACGCTTTCATGTCTGTTGCCACGCTAGGCTTTTCCTCAAGTCGCCGCTAGCCTGCTGTTCGCGTTTTGGGTCACACGTCACAAAGACCTGAAACAAAGCACAGGTTTGCCCCTTCGGAGGTACTTTTTTTGGGCTTTCCATTTTTCGAAGGCATTCTCCATGCTTTTCTCTACAGGACCGTCCATCGAACCTCGAAGCCATGGATAGACGGTCAAGGAGATACTTATATGGCAACAATCCTCGTCATTGATGATCTGGAACCAATACGCGCTCTACTCCGTATCGCCTTGGAGGGGGCTGGCCATGGAGTCCTTGAAGCGTCGAATGGCTGTCTTGTACTTGCGCTGTATCGAGCGAGATCAGCGGACTTAGTCATCACCGATATTGTCATGCCTGAGATGGACGGCCTCGAAATGATGTTGGATTTGACCAGCAACTTTCTCAACGTCTAAGTCATTGCCATATCCGGCGGCCTAGAGGGCGAGGCCCCGCTCAACGTGGCCAAGCTGTTGAGTGCGCGCCAAACGATTCAAAAGCCCTTAGATATGGGAAAATTAGTCAGTGCCGTGCGCTACGAATTGGCGCATTAGCGGGCCGGATGACTGCTTATCGACAACGAACCGGTCCTTCGCACGTCCCACGACAAGTACAAACGCACCATTGGAGACGTGATCCTGCCCGATGGCAGCAACGTCAATCATATGCTCGTCAAAGAAGGCTGGTGCGGGTGGTATCGGAGGTATGGTATGCGCCAGGAGAAGCTTGTGGGCTAATCCGCAGCTCGTGCTGTCGTGGGAGTGGAGGAAGAGGAAATAGCGTTAGTAGGCAAAGATTCCTTCAGTATGATTATGATGCGGATTAGGGCAGTTAAATAACGCCCTAGCGTGGTCACGCCACCAATGCAACCCCTTGAATCTCGAAGCGAAGCGCGTTGGTTAACGACGGTAGGACCCCCTGAACACACAAAACTTCGGGCATTTGAGTTGGCTGATGGTAATTAGTCAGGTAGATAGGTTGAAGACCAAGGGCTTCAGCCTTCAGCCTAAACACCTGAGGAGTTTGGACTGACGTCTCAAATGCGGCGGGCAGCAGTGTCAGTTCCTTCTAAAATTGTCGAGGGGTGCGCTCGTGACAGCAAGGCAGATTTTCTTGTAGGTAAGTGACCGAAGGCTGAAGTCTGTGAGATTAATTCGGTCTTCAGCCTAACTACCTATTATTAATCAATTAAATTTGTCGAAGCGCTTGGGCCTCTTGCGCAACGAGGATTCATCTCTGCTTGAACCCAAGGTCGTAGAAACCGAGAAGATTTTGAATGGCTTGATTCGTGCCTTGGAGATAATTTATAGCCTTCAGCCTGAATGCCTGAATGGGTACGGCAGATTACGAATTGAAGATGTGAACGAGGATTCCTGTCCTGGTCGTGGAATTGGTTTTTCTCATAATGTGCTTGATATGTTCTTTCACGGTCTGTTCGGTAATCTGAAGTGCGTTTGCGATCTCTTTGTTGGTCCACCCCTTTGCCAGGTGTTCAATGACGGACTGTTCACGATTGGTTAATTGAAACTTCTCCTTGGCTTGATCGGTATTGAGCTGTTGTCGCCGCGCTAGCTCTTCAAGTGTGACTACGAGTCTCGCATACTGGACCCCCCCCCGATCCGGTAGGCCGAACCCTCGCAATAAGATTGGTTTCTCAGAATTACCTGCCACGCGCTTGATCTCGAACTGCTCCCAGTCTTTTGCTTCGGTGCGAACATGGAGTGCCTTGATGATTTCTCCGCAGAGTTCTGTCAGCGCGGTCGGCAGCACTCCATGGGCAGATTTAAGGCCTCCTCCACCATGTTCTGCCGCGTTAATCTGCTTTGACAGCTCTGAGGCTTGACGATTCATATGGAGGAGTTGCATGGACGCCGAGAGGACGACAATCCCTGAGCCCACGCGCTGATCGGCCAGAGTGTCTGTTGGGTCTATGGGGGACGACATATCACTCATGGGTAGAAGGATGCTTTCGAGGTCGGTACAAGAATAATCCTAGACAACTCAATGCCTTCTGTTAAGGTAGCACGGAGACATGAGGAACGGAACTTTAGAGTGGAAATAGTACCTAACCCTTTTGGGGGAGTCAACACCCACCTTTGGAGAAACGAGGCCTACATCGTCGGTATTGTTCCTGTCGTTCGTCCGGCCTATAGTCTAGAAAAAAAAAAGGAACAGGAGCAGGAGAGGAAGGGGTTTCCTTGTTGGGTTCCGTGTTTCGAATAAAACGTGGCGTGATATCTCACCAGAATATTTTGAACCATCATGAGGCTGAGGACGGAGAGATTTCCTTTACAGAGGAGGCGCGAGGTGACACAGACAGAATGGGAGTGGCCAATGACAGATAGTCAGAAAAGTCACAGTGAACGGGCGGCGTTGTTGAGGCCGATTCTCTATGAGTTGACGACACCCGTAGAAGACCCAGCTGCGTCGACCCACAGTGGGAAAGCGCTCTCTCTGAACATCAGCAGTGGAGGGATGCTGGTCTTGATGGATCAGGTTCCAGCGGTCGAACAAGTGATGAAGGTCTATGTGCCGACGCCGATCAGTATGGCTGAGACTCCGACACTAGCTGAAGTGCGCTGGACAAGAAAGCTACCGTTTGGGAAACCCAGTGGCAATGGCGCTTACTTCGTCGGGTTGAAGTTCATGTTCTGAGTTCGCGCTCTAGATCTGACATTCCAACAAAATTTCATGAAGTTGAAGTGTAGCATGGAGGGAGGAGTGGTCAATATGAAACCCTTCGTCTGGATGCTGATCGGAGGCTTACTGCCCGGCCTGAGCATAAGCTCAGCCATGGCTGAGTCTACGTCCAGTCAGGCGCCGGGATCTGTGCCTGGGCAACTCCGGTCTTTGGAAGCCGCAGAAAAGTCTTCTCTTATTGTCACATCTGACTATATCATTGGTCCCGAAGATGTTCTTGAAATCACGGTATGGAGAAACACTGACCTCTCAAAAATGGTAGCGGTGAGGCCCGATGGCCGTATTTCCCTACCCCTCATTGGAGATGTAGGTGCAGCTGGTAGGACGGCGGCACAACTTGCAGAAGCCATCGCGGAGAAGCTGAAAGAATTCAAAGAGAATCCCCAAGTCTCGATTGTTGTCAGAGAAGTAAACAGCTACGCGATTTATGTTCTTGGAGAGGTCACGAAACCAGGGAAGTACCCTCTGAAAAGCAAAACCACCTTGCTCCAAGCGATCACGTTGGCCAGCGGATTTACGTCTGCAGCAGCACGCAATAAAATTGTTGTCTTCCGGTTTGGCGAGCAGGGTGGGAAGGATACGAAGATTAAGGCGAGTTACGATGATATAATTATGCGAGACGAATCCCCACAGAATATTCAACTGAAACCAGGGGATACGATTGTGGTTCCATCCGAAACGATGGTGCTGATTAAGTAAAAGCACACGCAAAGTCCAGGAGAGTTAAACAAGTTGAAACAGGGGAGAAGTTACGGAAGATGATTCCAGTCAGAGCGCTTGTGATTGCGGGGTTGTTGTTCGGTATGCCAATGGGTTGTGCATCTGTTTCCAACGAGGCTTTGAATGAGGCTTCAAGGCCGGTCTCAAAGGAATTCATGCTGGGGCCTGAAGATGTGCTGGAAGTCACGGTCTGGCGCAATCAGGACCTGTCTCGAACTGTAGTGGTTCGCCCGGATGGAAAAATCTCTCTCCCGTTGATTGGGGATGTCCAGGCCAGCGGACTCAATTCTTCCCAGGTCGCAGCAAAGATTGCTGCAAGACTCACAGAGTTCAAGGAAAATCCAAATGTTTCTGTGAGCCTCAAAGAAGTCAACAGCTACTTCATATTCGTACTTGGCGAGGTTCTTAAGCCAGGCAAGTACCCTCTCAAGTCGTATGCAACAGTTCTTCAAGGTGTTTCAATGGCAGGCGGGTTCACCCAATTTGCGTCAAAGAATCGAATGCAGGTAATTCGAACCTATACGAACGATGACGGAAAAGAGAATCAGATTCGGATCCCCGTTCCGTACAACGAGATGGTGTCCGGGAATGGTAAGATAGAGAATTTCATCCTGAAGTCAGGGGATACCATTGTTGTGCCGTAAAGGTGGTGGATATCAGTGGAGCGTTTCAGCGATCGCCCTAGTTGTCCTTATCCTGGGAATAGATGATATGGCTCATGGACAGTTCGTTCGCTCTTGTGGAACACCCTCGCCGTTTTCACCAATATCAGGGGCGGGTACCTTTGAGGTAGTTCCTTCCATGTGCGTGTCTGAACGGTATGACAGCAATGTTTTCTATAGACCGCCCAGGCCAGGCCTTCAGAGAGAAGACTTTGTGACAAACGTGAACCCAATGATCCGGGTAAACCACAATGGAGACTATGCATCCGGTTTCCTGAAAGTGGGAGGCTTTGGCGAATCCTACGTAAAAAATCCAGGTCTCAACTACATTGGTACGAGTGACACCCTCTCCCTCAATCTCGATAACTCCATAAAAAGGTGGCTTCCAAATGCAACTTTGAGCGTCTTGGATAATTTCAGTTATACGCCGTTACCCCCGGGACTTGTGAACCCGGAGGCTGGAACGAGTCCGAGCGCACCAGCCAATATTCAAGATGAATTAGCACAAGGATTTCTGGCTTTTCGGACCAACAAGGTGATGAATAACGCGACTGTGTCGACGTCATATGCCACGACAGCTACGACAAGCCTACACGCTATATACAACTCCACAATAGTAAGGTTCGGATCATCTTCCTCAACAGAAGGGCCGACTCTGTTTGATACGACAAGCCACACAGGAACAGTGGGAGGAGCAGCTCGATTGACCGAGATTGACACACTGAAGATCAATTATTCTAATACGCACTCTGAATTCGCCTCTAGGTTTAGATCATCTCACTTTGTAATAGACAGCGTGATCATCGGATGGTCACGAGCCCTGACCCCCAACCTCAGCGCTGAGGTGGGAGGTGGCGGCATTCTGATTAGTCCCGGGCTAACAACCTATGCTGCGAATGCAGCGCTGATCATGAATTTTTTGAACAATAGCGCCACGATAAGCTATCACCGCGCGGCCTTTCCGAGTTTCGTAGGCGTTGGTGCACCACTGATTACGGACGTGTTCTTATTGTCCGCCGTCCAGAAGCTTGATCAACAATGGCAGCTCGCCGAAACGGCGAGTTATTCGCATAGATCTGGTGGGAGTGGTCTCAATGCGGTGACATTTGATTCGTATGGCGCATCGGTAGATATATATTATTGGATGACCAGGATATGGTCGACCGCACTGAGCTTCGACTATATAAAATTCAACTCGGAGTTCGGATCGGTCACGAGCGACTTTGACCGCAAAGCCATTACGCTGAGTGTAAGAGCCATCTGGGGGTAGGATGTCGGATCAAAATATCGCACCATCATTTTCACCGATCGATTACTGGCACATGATTCTCCGGAGAAAATGGCTTGTCATTGCCATTTTCTCCGCGTGCGTTGTGGGGGGCGGCATTCTGTGTGTTGTGTGGCCAGCGAGCTATCGTTCCAGCACCTTGATCCTCGTTGAAAGCCAAAAAATCCCTGAAAACTATGTGCAAGCCCTCGTAGGGCCCAACATCGAAGAGCGGTTGAATTCAATTCAGCAGCAGGTCATGAGTCGGACGCTATTGACTCAAATGATCCAAGAATTCGACCTTTATCCGGATACTGTTCGCCGGGATGGATTTGAAGCGGTGATTGAGCGTTTACGAAAGGACATCCTTGTGACCACGAGCGTCACACGCTCGGCGCGAAATGGAGTGGTCGACGCATTTGCGATCTCGTTTGCGCACCAAAATCCGCAGACCGCTATGAACGTGACCGCCAAACTCGCCTCTCAATTCATCGATGAGAATCTCAGATCCCGGGAGCAACTTGTAGCGGGGGCTTCCGAATTCATCGAGGACGAACTGACAAGGGCCAAGGAACGTCTGGAAGCCCAAGAGCGGTCCATCAGTCTTTTCAAGACGAAGTACATGGGGGAATTGCCCGAACAGGTGCAGGCGAATCTCAGTACGCTCGATCGGCTCTCACTTCAGCATGGGACAACGGTTGACGCGCTCCAGCGAGCTGCGGACCGGCTTTCACTGATTGAGAAAACATTCAAAGAGTACGAAGCGCTAGGGCCGACTATGGCAGGTACGGTGCAGGGTCCTGGAGGAGCAGTCGTGGTGGATCCTTCTCTTCTCCGCCTGAAGGAACTTGAAAAAACGCTCACGACTCTAGCAGCCGAGTATAAAGACAACTATCCGGACATCATTACCCTGAAGCAGGAGATTCAGGCCCTCAAGGCAGAGATTGGGAATAGGGCAGGGGAAAACAAGGAATCTGATAACGCGACGACTGTCACGAAGGAGACGAAACCCATAGATACCTACCTGAGAGAACTAGGCCGACAGCGTGAGGAGGCGAAACTGGAAATTGCAACATTGAAGGAGCGCCTTTTCCGTATAAAAGATCAAATGAAAGAGTATGAGGTCAGGGTCGAGAAGGCACCTGCGCGAGAGCAAGAGTTGATGCTTCTCGAGCGGGACTATGGCAATTTGAAGGAAAATTACCGTTCGCTTCTGGACAAGAAACTCAATGCGCGACTGTCAGAAAACCTTGAAAAGCGTCAGAAAGGTGAACAGTTTCGAATTGTAGATCCGGCTAACCTGCCCCAAACGCCGGAGACGCCGAACCGGCTTAAGATCATGCTACTGGCTTTGGCGCTCGGATGCGGGTTGGGAGTAGGGAGTGTCGTGGCTCTGGAAACCTTCCGACCTGTGTTCCGACGATCGGATGAGGTAGAGAATCTCTTGCAGCTGAGGGTGCTCGCATCAATCCCCAATTTTCGGGTCCTCTTGGGTCACATCCATAATCTCCTATCGGGGAGTGCGATGACCTCCAGGTCCTTCGAAGCGATGAAAGATCGATTGTTGTCTGCACCCACGCCTGAAGAGAAGCGAAACGGAACCTCTGTCGGCACATCGGTTGAAAGAGGATTGGGTTTGCCGGCTGTCGGGACGAGAGGGCTTTCCGATAAGAAAAGGGACATCGGGCGAGAGATAGATCTTATAGCAAAGTGGAGTCCATTGTCGATTGTTGCGGAGCAGTTCCGCGTAGCCGCTGCACGGCTAGTGCTCCTGCAATCTAGGGATGGTGACAGG